>JAEZES010000090.1 GCA_023432995.1 Pseudomonadota bacterium | reverse complement strand
CGATCTCCTCGGGCGGCCCGCCGCGCGTGCGCAGCGTGGCGTAGACGATCGCCCCGAGCAGCAGCGCGGCCCCGCCGCCCGCGGCGAGGCGCGACCCGAACGCGACCGAGAGCCCGAACAGCACGGCGACCGCAACGAGCGTGAACAGCCAGTATCTCGACATGATCCTTCCTTTCCCGCGACCAACGCGCGAGGCGGCCAAGCTTTCCAAGATGGCAGGTCGGTGCGGGGCAAGCTGCCGGCGGGCGAGCGCCGTACGCTTGACTTCGCCGGGTTCGTGCCCATCATCGATACCATGCACACCGCACCCGTCCGTTTCCGATACCACGGCGGCCAGCTGCTCGCAGGCACCTAGCCCCGGGCTCGCTTTCACTCACCCTCCGCAGAGCTCGGGGTCTCCAGGCAGAAACACTTCACGGTCCGCGCGGCGGATCCGTTTCCCGAGGATTCGAGCATGCAAGTCCAACACGCGGCCGTGGAACGACCGCCCGTCATCCTATCCGAGGCCGAGGCCGACACGCTCTACGAGCTCGCCTGGGCCGCCCGCGGCAAGTCGCAGATGTCGGCCGCGCTCCTGCTCGAGGAGCTGGCGCGCGCCGAGTTCTGCGACCGGGCCAGCCTGCCCGCCGACGTCGTCACGATGAAGTCCGAGGTGGTGTTCGTCGACGAGGACACCGGCGAGGAGCATCGCGTCCACCTCGTCTACCCGCGCGACGCGGACATCGAGAGCAATCGCCTGTCGGTGCTGACCCCGGTCGGCGCGGCGCTGATCGGGCTGCGACGCGGCGACCGCATCGACTGGCCCAACCGGCTCGGCGCCTCGCGGCGGCTGCGCCTCGTCGACGTCGTCCAGCCGGGCCCCGACGAGTGATCGCCGTGGAGTGCGCCGAGTGGCGTCCCTACCGCCGGCACCTGATCATCGCCCGCCGCGGCGGGCTGCTCGGACGCCGGCGCTACGACGTATGGGACCGCGGGAACCTGCTGCGCAGCTTTCGCGACGTGGTCAGCGCCGAGCTCTACATCGACCAGAAGCTCGGGGCGCGCGAGCCCGACGCGGGCTAGCCCCCCGGCGGCTGGGCCTGCGGGTCGCCGCCCGCGGCCTGCGACCCCGCTCCCCTGACCCAGGCCAGCGCCTCGTCGCGCTCGTCGGGCAGGTAGACGCGATAGCTGATGTTCGGCAGCATCGCGCTCTCGCGCCGGCTGCCGGCGCGGACCCAGGCCTGGTCGGCCACCACCGCGACGCGGCCGAAGCGGCCAAGCTTGCCGAACAGCGGCAGCGCGCGGGCGACGTAGCCCGGCAGCCCCGACAGCTCGAGGCCGTCGATCGACCGCGTCTCGACGAACACGTGGACCTTGTCGTGATCCGCCATCGCGCGGTCGAGCGCGTCCATGATCGCATCGAGATCGCTGCCGACGATCTTGCCGGACACTTCGAGCGCCAGCACGTCGGCGGCGCTATCAAGGATATTCAGCACGAGCGGTTCTCCGTGGCTCCAGTCGGACGTCTCCGCTGGAACGCACGAACGCGCCAGGCTTTCCGCGCAGCAAGAGTGGCCTGCGGATAAGTGGGCCGCGCTATGCCGCGCGCCAGGCCCGCGTCCGCGAGATCGTGACGAGCGCCATGATCGCGAGCACGGCGGGGATGGCGAACAGCGACATCACGAGCGTGCTCGACAGGCCCGCCGACAGGGCGAAGCCGATGACGATCGGCGCGATCACGGTGCCGAGGCGGCCGACGCTCTTGGCCCAGCCTATTCCGGTGGCGCGCAGCGCGTCGGGATAGAAGCCGGCGAGCACGACATTCACGCCCCCGTAGGCCCCGAGGCTAAAGAACCCGGCCGCGCCGAGCAGCACGGCCAGCGTTGCCGCCGGCGCGGTGGCCAGGACCTGCCCGGCCGCGAACAGAAACGCGGCCGCTGCCGCGAGGAACGTGATCAGCACGGGCATCGCCCCGAAGCGATCGATCAACGCGCCCACACCGAGAGCGGCGACCGCTCCGCCGAAGCCGAAGATCGTGATCGACAGCGCGGCGAAGGCTTCGTCATGACCGACCTCGACGAGCATGACCGGCAGCCAGGAATTGAGGCAGTAGCTGATCGTCAGCATGACGATGAACAGCAGCCACAGCATCATCGTCCCGACCAGGTAGGCGGGGCAAAGGATCTGCAGCGCCGCCGGCCGATCGGACGGCCCCTGCGGCGCTGCCTCGACATCCGACGAGCCCCCGTCGCGAAGCCACACCCAGGCAGCGGCAGCGGACAGCAACGACAGTCCGCCGACGGCCACCATCGCGGCCCGCCAGCCGCCGTGATCGGCGAAACCGGCGGCGACGATGCCCGCGACAGCGGCGCCGAGGCCGTACCCCATGAACAGCACGAGGATCGACAGCCCTCGCCGTTTCTCCGGCGCCTGCGCGGTCACGATGGCGAGGCAGCTCGGCAGGCATCCGCCGAGGAACACTCCGGTCACGAGGCGGATGGCGAAGAGACTGCTGCCGCTGTCGGCCAGGGCGCTCGCGGTCTGTCCCAGGGCGAACCCCACCACCGCCAGGGTGACCGTGAGCCGGTGGCCGAAACGGCTCGCGAGCGCGGGGAAGACGACCAGGCCGATGCACTGGCCGACAAGGTTCGACGAGAAGATCGGCCCGAGTTCGGCCATGCCGAGCGACAGCGAGCGGGCGATGTCGGGCGCCAGCGGGCCGAGGATCGTGTGGATCAGACCGTCGAGGAAGTAGATCGCCGTGCACACGACGACCGCGCCCGTGGCCGACGGGTCGGCGGCGGCGCGGGCGGTCATATGCCGAACCGCGCGCGCGCCTCGTCGACCGTTGCCGGCTCGAGCCCGTAGATCGCCGCGATCGAGGCCGCGGCGCGGACCATTTCGGCATTGTCGCGCGCGACCGTGCCGTCGGGCAGGTGGATTCCGTCCTCGAACCCGACGCGGACGAGGTCGCAGCCCATCGCGAGGCCGAGCGTGACGATGCGGAACATGTCGCGCCCGGTCGCCGTCACTCCCCAGATCGCCTGCGGGAACATCCGCTGGCCCTCGTCGATGTTGAAGATCACGTTGCGCGCGATCGGCGGCGTCGCCCCGAACCCGCCGCCGTGGAGCAGCCAGATGTTGCTGCGATGGCGGTCGAACAGCCCTTCCTCGGCGTAGCGCATCAGCCGGTGCAGCGAACTCGCCTCGACGATCTCGTACTCGAGCGCCGAGCCCTTGGCATAGACCGCCTCGATCGTCCGCCTGAGCAGCTGCGGCGAGTTCACGTAGGGTGTCTCTTCGGGATAGCCGCCCTCGGGGTTGTGGAAGTCGGCCGAACCGCCGGCGATGCCAAACAGGTCCTGCTGCGGCTCGATCTCGAGCAGGCCGAGGCGCTCGCTGTCGGATGGCCAGATGAACTGCCCGGTCGCCGGATCGCGGCGCACGCCGATGCCGTTGGTGGTCTGGATCAGGATCGGGCTGCGCGCGCGGATCTGGCGGATGATCTCGGCATAGATCGCCGGGTCGCCGCTGTTCTTGCCGTCGGGCCCGCGCGCGTGGACGTGCACGACCGAGGCCCCGGCCTCCCAGCAGCGCGCCGCCGCCTCGCCGATCTCGTCGGGCTGCTTGGGCACGATCGCGCCGTCGCGATCCTGCTGCATCCCGCCGTTGAGGGCGACGGTGATCATCACCTTGTTGCCGTCGAGCATGAGTTGTCTCTCCTGTTCCCGCCGGTTTCGCGCGGATCGCACGCCGGGTCTGTCCTATCGCGGAAGGACAGGGCACAAGGCGAGACGCAGCGGCGGGAGAGGCCCATGGCCGACATATGGCGCGTGACGGACTGGCGGCTGCCGACCGCGGTCGGACCGGTCTACCAGACGCTCATCGGGGCGATCGGCAGCGACGAGTTCGGCGCGGCGTTGCGCCATGGGGTCGAGACGCTGACCGCGGGCGCGCGCCGCCTCTACCTGTTCGAGGCCACCGGTCGCGGCGAGGACGACTTGCGCTACTACCATTGCGAGCCGCACATCGCCGAACAGCTCGCGGCCTACGCGCAGCGCTACAAGCGGCTCGACCCGCTCGGCGATCTCTATCGCGCGGCCCCGGCCGTCGGCGACCTCGCGGTCCAGCGCATCCGCCCCTCGGACATCGCTTCGGCCGGCTTCCGCCGGCGCTTCTTCGATACGCCGGGGATCGTCGAGCGGGTCTCGCTCATCCAGCGGAGCAAGACCGGCTGGTGCGGCATGAACGTGTCGCGCCACGCCAGCCAGGGGCCCTTCTCCGACGGCGAGCTCGACGCGCTCGCCGGCCTGGCGCGGCTCGCGCTGCCCATGCTTCCGCTCGCCCGGCCCGGGGCCGCGGCCGAGAATGCCCTCACCCCCGAGCACCTCGAGGACCGCTTCTCGCGCCGCTATCCCTCGCTCACGCAGCGCGAGCGACAGGTCTGCGCGCGCGCCGCCTTCGGCATGAGCGTCGAGGCGACTGCTCTCGAGCTCGGCATCGCCAAGACGTCGGTCCTGACCTTGCGGCAGCGGGCGTACCGCCGCCTGAACGCGGCGAGCTCGCGGGAGCTATTGTGGCTGGTGGCAAACTGACAGCGGGCGCGGCGGCTGACGCAGGCCGCTGATCGAAGAAAAGCAAAGGGCCGGCGGATCGCTCCGCCGGCCCCCTTGGTGATCCCTGCCCCCGCGAAAGCGGGGGTCTCGCGGGCGAGGAGGCTTAGGCCCCCTCGACTTCCGCCACGTCGATCTTGAGCCCCGGGCCCATCGACGAGGTCAGCGAGACCTTCTTGAGGTACTTGCCCTTGGCGCCGGCCGGCTTGGCCTTGATGATCGCGTCGGTCAGCGCCTTGAAGTTGTCCTTCAGCTGCGCCTCGGTGAAGCTGATCTTGCCGATCCCCGAGTGGATGATGCCCTGCTTCTCGACGCGGAACTCGACCTGGCCGCCCTTGGCGTCCTTGACCGCCTGGGCAACGTTCGGGGTCACCGTGCCGAGCTTCGGGTTCGGCATCAGGCCCTTGGGGCCGAGCACCTTGCCGAGCCGGCCGACCACGCCCATCATGTCGGGGGTGGCGATGACGCGGTCGTAGTCGAGGTTGCCGGCCTGCATGTCTTCCATCAGGTCTTCGGCGCCGACCTTGTCGGCTCCGGCCTTGGCGGCTTCCTCGGCCTTGTCGCCGCGGGCGAACACCGCGACCTTCATTTCCTTGCCGGTGCCGCTCGGGAGCGAGACCATGCCGCGGACCATCTGGTCGGCGTGGCGCGGATCGACACCGAGGTTCATCGCCACCTCGACGGTCTCGTCGAACTTCTTGCTGGCGACTTCCTTGAGCAGCGCGAGCGCTTCGTCGAAGCCGTACAGCTTGTCGGCGTCGACCTTCTCGGCGAGCAGCTTCTGCTTCTTGGTCAGCTTGGCCATCGCGTCAGCCCTCCACCACTTCGAGGCCCATCGCGCGGGCGGAGCCTTCGATGATGCGGGTCGCCGCCTCGAGGTCGTTGGCGTTGAGGTCGGCCATCTTCAGCTGGGCGATCTCGCTCAGCTTCGAGCGCTGGATCTTGCCGGCGGTAACCTTGCCCGGCTCCTTCGAGCCCGACTTGAGGTTGGCCGCCTTCTTGATCAGAAAGCTCGCCGGGGGCGTCTTGGTGACGAAGGTGAACGAACGGTCGGCGTAGACCGTGATCACCGTCGGGATCGGCATGCCCTTCTCCATCTCCTGGGTGGAGGCGTTGAAGGCCTTGCAGAATTCCATGATGTTGACGCCACGCTGGCCGAGCGCAGGCCCGATCGGCGGTGACGGGGTGGCGGCGCCCGCGGGCACCTGCAGCTTGATGTAGCCTTCGATCTTCTTGGCCACGAGTGGCCTCCTTTCTCACTGTCGCCTCCCGTGTTCGACGGGGGCTCATGGTAAGCGGTGCAAGCGGCGACTGACGGCGCCTCCCGCGCGGATTCCCGGTGCTGTCGCTGTGGGAAGGCGCGCCCCTAGTCGAAACCGGCCCGAAACACAACCGTCGGCGTGACCGCCGGCCGAGGGGCGCCTCGTGCGCGGCGGGTCAGTCGCCCGACGCGGGCCGCGGCACGACCAGCACGTCGAACTTGCCCGGCCGCAGCAGGTCGGCGGTGACGCTGCCGAGCAGGGTCTTGGCGACCACGCTCTTGTCGCTCGCCGACAGGACGATCAGGTCCGCCGCGAAGCGCGAGGCCACGCGATCGATGTCGGCCGCGACCAAGCCGCTCGTTTCCTCGACCAGCAGCCGGGCGTCGGGCATCGCCGAAGCCTGCGCGAACGCCTTCAGCTCGGCCCGGGCCCCGGCGGCGCAGTCGTCGAGGTATTGCTGGCGTTCGTCGGCCAGCATCATCGCGCGGCTCATCATCTCGCGCGCTTCCGGGTCGAACACGTGCAGCAGCGTAACCTCGGCCGTTCCGAGCAGGTCGAGGTCGCGCACCGCCGCGACCGTGTGCCGCGAGACGTCATCGAGGCACACCGGAACCAGCGCGCGGCCGTAGTCTCCGCTGGGCACGCCGTTGGCGGCGAGCACCGGCACCGGGCTGCGCTGCACGATCCGTTCGGCGGTGATCGACCCGAAGGCGTCGCGCATCAGCGTGCGCCGGTGCGGGCCGATGACGATCAGACACGCGCCGGCCTCCTCCGCGGCAAGGGCCAGTTGCTCGGGCGGGTTCCCGGCCCGCAGCTCGACGCTGCACGGAATCCGGTCTCGTTCGACGATCGAGGTTTCCATTTCGCCGAGCAGGGCCAGTGCCCGGTCGCGCTCCAGCGCGGGCTCGGCGGCCGCCCCGTCCTCGAGGACCGCGACGATTCGCAGTTCGTGCCCGCCGGCCCTCGCCAGCAGCACCGCCCGCCGCAGGGCGCGGTCGGATCTCGGGCTGAAGTCGGTCGCCAGCAGCAGGACGCTCATCGGGTGCTCCCTTCGGACGGTCGGACGAATGCGTTACCCCAAGATGAGGGCACAGTGCGCCTCATTTTTCCGCCGGCCCGAGGTCGGCGTCGGCCCGAGGCGCCGGTGGATACTCGAGATCCGGCACGTCGACGCCCGGCCGGCCCTCGACCCGGTCGCGGTAGAGCGAGGCGCGCGCGAGCAGCATGAACGTCACCGGCGTGGTCATGGTCACGAACAGGCCGATCAGCACTTCATGCACCGAGAGGCGGGTGCGAAGCACCGAGAAGCAGATCACCGAGGCCGCGACGATCAGCAGCGTTCCCCCGCTCGAGCCGAGCGTCGGCGGGTGCAGGCGGTCGTAGAAGGTCCTGAACCGGACGAGGCCGACCGCGCCGGCGAAGGTCACCGTGGCGCCGGCCAGCGCGAGGATGGCGACGAGGATCGCGGCCCAGCCCGGAAGGTCCGGTGCGCCGATCATTCGATCACCTCGCCGCGCATGATGAACTTGGCCAGCGCCGCGGTTCCGGCAAAGCCGGCCAGGGCGATGACCAGAGCGGACTCGAAATAGATCGTGCGCCCGCTTTCGATGCCGAACAGCACCAGCATCAGCATCGCGGTGACGTAGAGCGTGTCGAGCCCGAGCACGCGGTCCTGCGCCCGCGGGCCCACCACCAGGCGATAGGCGGCGCACATCAGGCTCAGTCCGAGGAGCGTCTGCGCGGCGAGCAGCGCCCAGGCCAGCACGAGCGTGGTCATCTCTCGAACATCTCCAGCAGCAGCCGTTCGTAGCGGGTCTTGAGCAGGCGCTTCCAGCCCTCCTCGTCGACCAGGTCGAAGACGTGGATCAGCAGCGTGGCGTCGGCGCGATTGAACTCGACCCAGGCGGTCCCCGGAGTGGCGGTGATGATCAGCGCGAGGATCGCCAGCGCCTGCGGGTCGCGCAGCTCGAGCTGGAGGCGAATGAAGGCGGAATTCGGCCGGGCGCGGGGCGAGAAGGCAATCCGCGCCACGGCGATGTTCGAACGGAGGATGTCGAGGGCGACCGCGACGAAGAGCTGGCCGGCCTTCGCCCACGAGGCGACCGGCGAGGAGGGCCTCCGCAAGGCCACCATGCTGGCCGCGGCGAGCAACGCCACCAGCGACCCCAACACCACCTGCCCGGGCGAAAACGACTGGGTCAGCAGCAGCCAGAACAGGAGCAGGATGGCCGTCAGCAGCGGATAGGGGAGCCAGCGGGTCATAGCTCGCGCGGCCCCCGGCTTTCCGACGCGCGCTCGGCGCCGAGCACGGCGTTGATGTAGCCCTGCCGATCCTGCAGCGCCTGGCCGGTGCGCTCCATGTAGCGCATCGCCGGCCCCGCGAAGATCATCAGGTTGAGCGCGACCAGCAGCAACAGCCCGATCGGGAACGCCTCGGCCGGGCGCAACGGCGGCGGCGGCCGCTCCGACGGGGTCCAGATCATGTCGATGCCGGCGCGCGTCGTCGCGACCAGGGTCGCCATGCCCGAGACGATCAGCGCGGCGACGAGCACCCAGGTGGCGACCGGCACCGCGGTATCCAGATTGATCAACCCGTGGATGATGGTGAACTTGGCGATGAATCCGGACAGCGGCGGCAGCCCCGCGAGCAGCAACGCGCAGAAGATGAAGCCGCCGCCGAGGATCGCGATGCTGGCGGGAATGACGATGCCCACCTCGTCGTCCTCGTCGACCGCGCGCGCGCCGGTGTATTCGTCCTCGAACACCGGTTCGACCACCGCCTGGAGGCTGGCGTCGGACTCGTGCCGTTCGACCAGCTCGAGCAGCAGATAGAACGCGCTGATGCCGAGCGTCGAGCTGACGAGGTAGAACAGAACCCCGCCGATCACCGCGCCCTCGCCCGCCCCGATCGCGCCGAGCAGGGTGCCGGACGAGATGATCACGCAATAGCCGGCGACGCGCGACAGGGTCCTCGCCGCCAGGATTCCGAGCGTGCCGTAGAGGATCGTGGCGATGCCGCCGTAGAGCAGCCACTCCTCGCCGAAGTTGGCGGTCCAGCCGACGTCGCCGCCGAACAGCAGCAGGTAAACCCGCAGGAGCGCGTAGATCCCCACCTTGCTGAGGATCGCGAACAGCGCGGCGGCCGGCGGGACTGCCACGGCATAAGTCCGCGGCAGCCAGAAGCCGAGCGGCCACATGCCCGCCTTGACCAGGAACGCGATGCCGAGAACCGCGAAGCCGCTCTGCAGCAGCGTCAGCTCGAGCCCCTGCGTGGCCGGAATGATCGTCGCCAGGTCGGCCATGCTGAGCGTGCCCGCGACGCCGTAGATCAGCCCGACGCCGATCAAGAACACCAGCGAGGCGCCGACGTTGATCGCGACGTAGTGCAGCCCCGCCTTGACCCGCCGCGCGCCCGAGCCGTGCAGCATGAGCCCGTAGGACGCCGCGAGCAGGATCTCGAAGAAGACGAACATGTTGAACAGGTCGCCGGTCAGGAAGGCGCCGTTGAGGCCCATCAGCTGGAGCAGGAACAGGGCCTGGAAGCGCGGGCCCGCCCGGTCCCACCGCGCCAGCGAGTAGATCAGCGAGGTCACCCCGAGGATGCTCGTCAGCAGCAGCATCAGCGTGGACAGCCAGTCGGCCACCAGCGCGATGCCGAACGGCGCGGCCCAGTCGCCGACCAGGTACACCCGGGTGGAGGACTCGCCGGAGAAGCCCCGCTGCACGGTTTCGACCAGCAGCGCGAGCGCAATGGCGAACAGCGCCAGCACCGTCGCCAGCGCGATGGCGTTCTTCGTCCGCCGCCGCCGCTCGTCGAGCAACAGCATCGCAGCGCTGGCCAGCAGCGGCAGCAGGATCGGGGCCACGATCAGGTGAGCGGTCCAGCCGAGAGTCATTCGCTGTCGTCACCATCGACATGATCGGTGCCGGTGACCCCGCGCGAGGCCAGGATGACCACCAGCAGCAGGGCGGTCATCGCGAACGAGATGACGATGGCCGTGAGCACGAGCGCCTGGGGCAGCGGGTCGGAGAAGTTCGCCGGATCGGGCGCCTGGTCCGAGCCGACCAGCGGCGGCGCGTCGACCCGCAAGCGGCCCATCGCGTAGATGAACAGGTTCACCGCGTACGACAGCAGCGAGAAGCCGAGCACGAGCTGGAACGTCCGCGGGCGCAGGATCAGCCACACGCCGGAGGCGGTGAGCACGCCGATGCCGAGGGCGAGGACCACTTCCATCAGGCCGCTCCCTCCGTCGACGGGCCGGGTTCGAGGTCACGGCGCCGCGTGGGCGTACGGATCGACTGATGCGCGATGGCCACCAGCATCAGCGCGGTGACGCCGACCACCAGCAGGAACACCCCGACGTCGAACAGCATGGCGGTCGCCAGCGGGACCTCGCCGATCAGCGGCAGGTCCGCGTAGCGGAACCAGCTGGTCAGGAACGGCCGCGCGAACAGCACCGCGCCGAGCCCGGTAACGAGCGCCAGCAGCAGGCCCGCGCCCATCCACGACAGCGGCAGGACGCGCAGCCGCTCTTCGACGCTGCGCGTGCCGCCGGCCATGTACTGCAGGACGAGCGCGATCGACATGGTGATGCCGGCGGCGAATCCCCCGCCGGGCAGGTCGTGGCCGCGGACCAGCAGGTACAGCGCGAACAGCACGAAGACCGGGAACAGCCACTCGATCACCACCCGTGGGACGAACAGGTAGTCGGCCACGGTGTCGCCCCGCTCGCGCTCGGCATGGGCGTCGTCGTAGGCGTTCTGGACCCGCTGCTGCTCGGGTGTGCGCACGCTCTCGCGGGCCGGCCGGAAGCGGCGCAGCAGCGCGTAGACGGTGAGGGCGACGATCGCGAGGACGGCGATCTCGCCGAGCGTGTCGAACGCGCGGAAATCGACCAGGATCACGTTGACGACGTTCTTTCCGCCTGCCTGCGCATAGGCGTTCTCGATGAAGTAGCGCGAGATCGTGTGGCCGATCGGCAGTGTCATCATCGCCAGCGCGAGGAGCGCGACACCGGTGCCGATGCCGATCGCGAGGGCGAGGTCGGTCCCGCGCCGCACAATGACCGGCGCCGGCGGCACGCCGCCGGGCCAGCGCTCGGGCTGCCGCTGCGGCATCCACCTGAGGCCGAGCAGCAGCAGGATCGTCGTCACCGTTTCGACCAGCAGCTGGGTCAGCGCGAGATCGGGCGCCGAGAGCCAGACGAAGCTGAGGCAGCAGACGAGGCCGGCACCCGACATCAGCACCAGCGCCGCGAAGCGGTGGTATTTCGCCTGCCACGCCGAGGCGATCGCGCAGGCGCCGCCGACGATCCACAGCGCCATGAAGCCGGGATGGACCGGGGTCAGCGTTTCCGGTCCGAGCGCGTAGCCATGGCGCACGAACGGCAGCAGAGCGGCGAGCCCGGCGACCGCGGCGAGGGCCCTGAGCTGGGATTGCAGCCGGCGCGTGCCGAACACTTTCTCGAAACGGCGGGCGATCGCGATGACGAGCGCCAGCGTCGTCTCGAACATGCGCCGCCCGCGCAGGTAGCGGATAACCGGGGCGCCAGACGCGCGGTTGAGCCGGTTGCGCAGCAGCAGGTAGGCGAGCGAGCCGGCGACCAAGGCGGTGAGGCTCAGCAGCAGCGGTTCGGTCACGCCGTGCCACACCGACAGGCTGTATCGCGGCGTGTCGTCCCCGAGCACGGCCTGTACCGCGGCGCCGAGCAACGGCCCGATGGTCGCCGCGGGCGCGATCCCCACGACGAGGCAGGCCAGCACCAGCACTTCGACGGGCAGGCGCATCCAGAACGGCGCTTCGTGCGGCACGCGCGGCAAGCTCGCCGGCGCGGGCCCGAAAAAGGCCTGGTGGATGAAGCGCAGCGAATAGAGCACGCTCAGCGCGAGGGCGGCGGTAGCGACGAACGGCAAGACCGCGTCGAGCGCGGTATCGCCGCGACCCTCGAGGGTTTCGGCGAGGAACATCTCCTTCGACAGGAAGCCGTTGAGCAGCGGGACCCCGGCCATCGCCGCCGCTGCCACCATGGCCAGCGTGGCGGTGAACGGCATGAAGCGGAACAGCCCGCTCAGGCGGCGCAGATCGCGCGTCCCGGTTTCATGGTCGACGATGCCTGCGGCCATGAACAGCGACGCCTTGAACGTGGCGTGATTGACCGTGTGGAAGATCGCCGCGACCGCGCCGAGCGGTGTGCCGAGCCCGAGAAGCAGCGTGATGATCCCGAGGTGACTGATCGTCGAGTACGCCAGCAGGCCCTTGAGGTCGTGCTGGAACACCGCGGCCCAGGCGCCGACGACGAAGGTCAGCAGGCCGGCGGTGCCGACGATCAGGTACCAGGCCTCGGTCCCGGCCAGCACCGGCCACAGCCGGACGAGCACGAAGATGCCGGCTTTGACCATCGTTGCCGAGTGCAGGTAGGCGGACACGGGCGTCGGCGCGGCCATCGCGTGCGGCAGCCAGAAATGGAACGGGAACTGCGCGCTCTTGGAAAACGCGCCGAGCAGGATCAGCAGCAGCACCGGAATGTAAGACGGGCTGCCCTTGATCTCGTCGGCCGCGGCCAGCACGACGTCGAGGTCGTAGCTGCCGGCGATCTTGCCGATCAGCAGGACGCCGAGCAACAGACTGAGGCCGCCCGCGGCGGTCACGATCAGAGCCATCCGCGCCGAGCTGCGCGCCGTCTCGTTGTGGTGCCAGTAGCCGATCAGCAGGAACGAGAAGAGGCTCGTCAGCTCCCAGAAGAACACCAGCTGGATCAGGTTGCCCGAGAGGACCAGGCCGAGCATCGAACCCATGAACGCCAGCAGGAACGAGAAGAACCTCGGCACCGGGTCGTCGGGCGACATGTAGTAGCGGGCGTAAATGACCACCAGGAACCCGATCGCCAGCACGAGGAGCGCGAACAGCCACGACAGGCCATCGAGACGCACGAGCAGATTGACCCCGAGGGCCGGAAGCCACTCGATCTCGCTGCGGACGACCGCGCCCTCCCCGACCGAACGGTAGAGCCAGATCGCCAGGCCGGTGCTCGTTAGCGCCACGACCCCCGCCAGCACGCCCGCGACATTGCGCGCCCGCGACGGCAGGAAGGCGGCCGCCAGGCTTCCCGCAAACGGGAGGATCAGCATGAGCCACAGGACGCCCTGTTGCAGCGTCATGAAATCGTTCCTCCTTTCGTCAGGGAATGAGCAGCAGATCGGCCAAGCCGCCGCAAGCCCCGGCACGCGGGCGGCCCGCACGATCGGGGAGGAGTGCGCCCCCGCTGTCGGAAATCGGCTGGCGGCGCAAGGGCTTTTGACCCCCGCCTGGCCAGGCTGTACCGGCCTCGATGTGAGCGAGCAGGCAGACCGCGAGCCCCGACCCGTTGCCTCCGACGAGCGGGGCATGGATGAGCACGACTGGCATGCGATGCCGGCCGAGGCTGTGCTGCAGGCGCTGGGGGCTTCTGAGGCCGGCCTTTCCGAACAGGCCGCCGCGGCGGCGCGGCGCGTGTTCGGGACCAACGAGCTGCCCAAGGGACGCCGTCGGAGCGCGCTGCGCCGCTTCCTGGCGCAATTCAACAACACGCTGATCTTCGTGCTCTTCGCCGGGGCGATCGCCGCCGCGCTGCTCGACCACGGGTTCGACGCGGTGGTGATCGTCGCGGTGGTGATCCTCAACGCGGTGATCGGGTACGTCCAGGAAGGACGGGCCGAGCAGGCCCTCGAAGCGCTCGAAGGCCTGATCGCGCCGCAGGCGAGCGTGCTGCGCGACGGGCGGCGGTTGACGGTGCCGGTGGCTGCCCTCGTCCCCGGCGACATCGTGCTGCTCGAGGCGGGGGACCGGGTGCCGGCCGACGTGCGCCTGATCCACGCCCGCCGGCTGCTCGCCGACGAGGCGCTGCTGACCGGCGAATCCGTGGCCGCGGAGAAGGACGTGGCCCCGGTCGATGCGGCCACCGTGCTCGGCGACCGGCGCAACATGGCCTTCTCGGGCACGCTGGTGGCCGCGGGACAGGGGACCGGCGTCGTGGTCGCGACGGGCCGCGCCACCCAGATCGGCGGCATCAGCCGGCTGCTCGGGATGGTGTCGAACCTCACGACGCCGCTGCTGCTGCAGATCGATCGCTTCGCGCGGCGCTTCACCTGGCTGGTGCTGTCCGGGGCCGCCCTGCTGTTCACGTTCGCCGTGCTGGTGCGCGATTACGACTGGATCGAGGCGCTGGTCGCGGTGGTCGCGCTGGCCGTGGGCATCGTGCCCGAAGGGCTTCCGGCGGTCATCACCATTACGCTAGCTATCGGCGTGCGGCGCATGGCCCGGCGCAACGCGGTGATCCGCAAGCTGCCGGCGGTGGAGACGCTCGGAGCCACTTCGGTCATCTGCACCGACAAGACGGGCACGCTGACGCGCAACGAGATGACCGCGCGGCGCCTGATCACCGGCGACGGCTGCTGGATGGCGAGCGGCGCCGGATACGCGCCCGAGGGAACGCTCGAGCCGGTCGGCGGCGTGGAGCCAACCGAAAACCGCGACCAGGCCGACGAGCTGCTGCGCTGCGCGATGCTGTGCAACGACGCGACGCTGCGGGAAGCCAGCGGCGAGTGGCGCGTAGAGGGTGACCCGATGGAGGGCGCCCTGCTGGTGCTGGCGATGAAAGCCGGATGCCGTCCGGGCGACGCGCGGAGCGAGTGGCCACGGCTCGACGAGATTCCGTTCGACGCCGCGCATCGCTTTATGGCCACGCTGCACGAGACGCCCGGCGGAGGCCGGGTTGCGCTGATCAAGGGCGCGCCGGAGACGCTGCTGGGGATGGCCGCCGCGCCGTTCGACGCCGAACCCTGGCACCGCCTGATTGCCGAGGCCGGGCGGGCCGGCGAACGCGTGCTGGCGTTTGCGATGAAGCCGCTCGAGCCGGGCACGCGGATGCTGTCGTTCGAGGCGCTGGCCGACGACGTGCGCCTGCTCGGGCTGGTCGGCTTCATCGACCCGCCGCGCCCCGAGGCAGCCGGGGCCATTGCCGAGTGCCGCTCGGCCGGCATCGACGTGAAGATGATCACCGGCGATCATGCCGAGACGGCGCTGGCGATCGCCCGCCAGCTCGAGCTCGCTCCGGAGCCGACGGCGCTGACCGGCGCCGAGCTCGAAGCCATGTCGGACCGCGAGCTCGAGGCGCGCGTACGCGACGTGGCGGTGTTCGCCCGCACCACTCCGGAGCACAAGCTACGCATCGTCCGCGCGCTCCAGGCCAACCGGCTGATCGTCGCGATGACCGGCGACGGCGTCAACGATGCACCCTCGCTCAAGCAGGCGGATGTCGGGGTCGCCATGGGGATCAAGGGCACCGAGGCGTCCAAGGAAGCGGCCGACATGGTTCTGCTCGACGACAACTTTGCCTCGATCGTCAGCGCCGTCAGCGAGGGCCGGACGGTGCACGACAACATCCGCAAGGTCATCGCCTGGGAAGTCCCCACCAACGGGGGCGAAACGCTCTCGGTCGTGCTGGCGATACTGCTCGGCTTTGCCCTGCCGATGAACGCGACGCAGATCCTGTGGAGCAACCTCGCGCTGGCAGCGACGCTCGGCCTGGTGCTCGCGTTCGAGCCGCCGGAGCCCGGCGTGATGCGCCGGCCGCCGCGCCACAAGGACGCCCCGCTACTGTCCTCGTTCCTGCTGTGGCGCGTGGTGCTGGTCTCGGTGCTGTTCACGATCGCCGCGCTCGGCATCTTCTTCTACACGCTCGACCAAGGCCGCGGCGTCGAGGTGGCGCGGACGATGGTCGTCAACATGTTCGTCATCGCCGAGATCTTCTACCTGTTCAGCGTGCGCTACCTGCATGTCACCTCGTTCACCTGGCGAGGGGCCCTCGGCACGCCGCCGGTGCTGCTCGCCATCGCGGTGCTCGCCGTGCTGCAGCTGACCTTCACCTACGCGCCGTTCATGCACGCCGCGTTCGGCAGCCGGCCGTTGACGGCGACCGATTGGCTGGTGTTGGGCGTTACCGGTTTCGGGCTGATGCTGCTGTTGGAACTGGAGAAGGCCGCGATGCGCCGTTGGGGCTGGTTCAGCGAGCTGAAGACATGGCCGGCGTCGGAATAGATCGCGGCCGGCCCCCGCCGGGAGTGCTGACGCGGCGCTCGCGCGCCGGCCGGCGTGTAAGGCGCAGGATGCGCTAGATGGTCCTCGCACTCGGGCTGGTCGCCGTCGGCCTGGTCATCCTGATCGTCGGCGCGGAGATGATTGTCCGCAGCGGCAGCGCGATGGCCGCGCGGCTCGGCATCTCGCCGCTGATCATCGGCCTGACGTTTGTCGCCATCGGCACCAGCGCGCCCGAACTCGGCGTTGGGATCGAGGCCGCGATCCAGGGCCAGGGATCGATCGCCGTCGGCAACATCGCCGGGACCAACACCGTCAACATCCTGCTCATTCTTGGCCTCAGCGCCGCCCTGCGGCCGCTTGCGCTGCACCTGCAGACCCTGCGGCTTGAACTTCCGGCGATCGTGGCGGCGTCGGTGACGCTCGCCCTGGTGGCCCTCGACGGGCAAATCTCGCGGCTCGAGGGCTTCCTGCTGCTGGCACTGGGCGGGGGTTTTACCTGGCTGGTCATCCGTTCGGCGAAGCGCGAGACCCCGGCGGTCAACCGCGAATTCGCCACGGCGCTGGGACGCCGCAGCCTGCGCAACCTGTCGTTGCGCGCCGCCGCCGAAGCGCTCCTGCTCGGTGCCGGCATCGCGATCATCGTGATGGGAGCGAACCTGCTGGTCGACGGGGCCGTGGCGCTGTCGCGACTGTGGCATGTGTCGGACGCGTTCATCGGCTTGACCGTGGTCGCCATCGGGACCTCCGCCCCCGAGCTGGTGACGACGATCATCTCGACGATCCGCAACAATCGCGACATCGCGGTCGGCAACCTGATCGGCAGCAGCGTCTACAACATCCTCGTGGTGCTTGGCCTGACCTGCGTCGTGCCCGCGACCCCGGTGGCGGTCGACCCCGACCTGATCGCCGTCGACATCCCGGTGATGATCGCGGTCGCGATGGCCTGCGTGCCGGTGTTCTACAGCGGCCGCGAAGTCAGCCGGGCCGAGGGAATCCTGTTCGTCGCCGCGTACCTCGCCTACCTCGCCTACCTGCTGGTAAGCCGGAGCTAAGGCAACGCGATCCGCGATGGGCCGCGAGCGCGCGCCCGGAGGAGCCGCCTTACTTGACCAGTTCGACCTGCTCGAAATCGAGCTCGACCGGCGTCGCGCGGCCGAAGATCGAGACCGAGACCTTGACCTTCTGCTTGTCGAACTCAAGCTCCTCGACGACGCCGTTGAAGCTGGCGAACGGGCCTTCGAGGACCTTGACCTGGTCGCCGATGTCGTACTCGACGGTGACCTGCTTCTTGGGGCTGGCCTTCGCCTCCTCGACCCCGCCGAAGTAGCGCGCAGCCTCGCGCTCGGAGATCGGCTGCGGCTTGGCGCCGGCGCCGAGGAAGCCGGTCACCTTGGGGGTGTTCTTGACCAGGTGGTAGACGTCGTCGGTCAGTTTAAGCTTGGCGAGCACGTAGCCGGGCATGAACTTGCGCTCGACCTGGACCTTCTTGCCGCGCTTGACCTCGGTCACGGTCTCGGTCGGCACTTCGACCGCCTCGACCGCCTCGGCCAGGCCGAGCCGCTCGGCCTCGGCGATGATCGAATCGCGCACCTTGTTCTCGAAGCCGGAGTAGGCGTGGATGATGTACCAGCGGGCTGCCATCGTTTCTCTTTCGCTCACTCCCCGCGGCCAAGTCTGGCGGAGAGTCGTCAATCCCTGAATGCGCGCGTCAGACCTGTTCGAGCAGCCACCGCACCGCGGCGCCGAACACCGAATCGATGCCGAGGAAGAACAGCGCCAGGATGACCATCATGATGGCGACGAAGATTGCCGTCCGCGTGGTTTCCTCGCGCGTCGGCCATACCACCTTGCCCGCTTCCGCGCGGACCTGGCGGAGGAATTCGCCGGGGTTGGTCTTGGCCATCTCTGTTCGCCTCGCACGATCTGCCGTTGGCCTTCCGCCATAGGGCCCGCGCCGCCCCGGGCTAGGTCCGGGAGGGGCTTGCTGGCTCCGATGTCGGAAGTCGCGGGCGGATGTAGCGACGCGGCGCTGGGAAGGCAAGGGTGGGAGGAGGTAGGCGGGAGGCAGTAGGGAAGTGGGGTGTGGGAAGAGGGAAGTGGGAAGCAGAAGGACAGGAGTTGGGACGCCGGACCGGGCCCATTGCCCAGTCACTACTGCCTACGGCCTCCCTGCCCCGTGCCCCTCCTGCCTGCTGCCCCCGTCAATTCCTCCGAAACAGCCGCGCAAAGAAACCCGGCTCCTCCATCGGCAGGATCGGCCCGTGCGTCATGTACCGGATGCTCGGGTCGCGATGCGGCCGGGGCATGACCCAGCCGTCGGGGCGGCTGCTGCGATAGCTCAGGCTGGACATAGAACTGCACCTCATGTCGCGTCCCGTCCGGCGCTGAGAATGCACGGTTCGGCGCGGCGGTTCCCCGGAATCGGGTGAATTGCGGCGGAACCCGGGCAAGGTGTGGCGATTACGCCACGTCGGACTTTGTCCCGATTGGCGGCTCATCCCGCTGATTCGACGGGCGAAGTCGTGCTGTGGCCGCGCCGGGCTCGACGCTTTGCCTTGGCCCGTTCCCGGAATTAGCTCCGGCGCCGCCGACCCCGCGTCGGATGCCGCGAATCGTCCGCCTTGCCATCCCCCGCGCCAGCCCGTAGAGGCGCCTCCGCCTGCAGGAGTGTAGCTCAGCTGGTAGAGCATCGGTCTCCAAAACCGAGGGCCGGGGGTTCGAATCCCTCCACTCCTGCCATCCTGCTTCGCCAGCAAGCGGTTTGTGGCGATGCCAGCTACTGCGCCGCCCCTGGCGTCCTTTCGAGCGCCCTGGAAATCAGATCGGCTGGCACCGTGACAGTTTCGGAACGCGACTTAATGATGTCGTATCCGGGCGCGAAGAGCCGCAGGCAGAGGTCCCTCCTTGTTTCGCGCATATCATACGTGGGCAGCTGGATTTGTCCGGGCTTCGTCGCGCGATTGGCCCGGTAAGCGATTGGCAGGTAGACCCGATAGTGAAAGTCACCATCGGCACTCGGCCGAAGAGCTGGGGCTGCAGAAGGCACACCCAGGTCCTCTCCGTCGCCGCCAAAGGGTCCGAAGGCGATCACGCCATCGGGGTTCCGGAGTGGGCAGAAGTCTGCATCCACATAGATTCCGTCGATTTCGTCAGCGAACTCAGTCAGGCTCGTCCTCGAAGCTAACCGGACTTCCAGGAAGCGACGGTAGCGAGCCGCTGTCTCGGCGCGGAGGGGCACATCGGTCGTAACCTCCACGGCCTCTACAGCGTACGCACCGAGATTCTGCCCGCATCCGCTGAGGAGGGGTGTTGCCAAAACAACAGCGAACCACGCCGACATCCTCACGGCCTGCTTCGTAGCAGCTGATCGGTTCCATTCCACCCCTGCACCATTCGCCCCCCGGGACCCAAACCCACTCCCGCGACTTGTAGCCGCAGGTACAGCCGCAACCTGCTAGACCCCCCGCACGATGCACGCGCCGGTCAAGATCATCCCCTCCGAACTCCTGCTGATGGCCTACCGCAGCGGGATCTTCCCGATGGCCGACAGCCGCGACGACGAGGAGATCTACTGGGTCGAGCCGCGCGAGCGCGCGGTCATCCCGCTCGACGGCCTGCGCTGCTCGCGTTCGCTGGCCAAGGCCGTCCGCCGGGACCGGTTCCGGGTCACCTGCAACGCCGATTTCGCCGGCGTTGTCGAAGCCTGCGCCGCGCCGCGGCCGGGCCACCCGGAAAGCTGGATCAGCGGGCGCATCGCCGCCAGCTACCGGGCGCTGCACCTGGCCGGACATGCCCATTCGCTCGAGTGCTGGGACGGCGATATTCTGGTCGGCGGCCTCTACGGCGTGGGCTTCGACCACGCGTTCTGCGGCGAGAGCATGTTCAGCCGCGCGAGCGACGCCTCCAAGGTGGCGCTGGTCTGGCTCGTCGCGCTGCTGCGCCATGCGGGCTACCGCCTGCTCGACTGCCAGTTCATGACCGAGCACCTCGCCTCGCTCGGCGCCGTTCCGCTGAGCCGCGACGCCTACCTCTCCGCACTGGCCGACGCCGTCGGCGCGGGCCCGGCCCCGACGCTGCCCGAGGCCTACGCCTCGTTGCTCGGGACCGCGGGCGCCGGCGTCGGTGTCGGCGAAGGCGAAGCGGCGGGCGCGGCCGGGCGCGGCGAATCGGTGTCCCTGCCGGCGGCCGGCGCTTCCTCGCCCGGGAAGCTCATCCTGCAGTCCTTGACCCAGACGTCGTAGATCGGGTGCTCGACCACGTTGAGGCTCGGCGAGTTCTTGAACAGCCAGCCCGAAAAGATCCGGTGCCAGGCGAGATCGGCGTCGGCGTCGGCGCGCTGCTGGACCACGACCTGGACGAACGCGCCGGTCTCGGGCGGCTCTTCCCACGGCGCGGTCCTCTCGCACGCCGACAGACGCACGACGACATCGCCGATGCGGCGCTGCTCGCCCGGCTTGAGCTCGATGTCGCGCGAGATGTTGTTGCGCTTGTTGAGCAGGCCGAGAACCGCGACCCGCTCGGCCATCGGCGTGCCGATCCCGCCGGCGGCGGCCACCGTCGGCGCCGCGGCGGCGAGCTCCTCGGGAATCTCGGTCGCTTCGGGCTCAGGTTCGGGGGCCTCTCCCGTGCAGGCGGCGAGCAGCGCCAGCGTCGCCGGGACTGCGAAGCGCCTCACGCGTCGGGCGCCCAGGCTTCGTAGTCGCCGGTCGCGCGGGCGCGCCGGCCGCCGCGTTCGAGCGCGCCCTGCGGGCGATAGGCGGCGACGGTGCCCGTGCGGTTGGCGGTGAAATCGGCTTCCCAGACCTTGGGCGGCGGCAACCGGCTCTCGGGCAGCTCGTCGTACGAATGATGCAGCCAGCCGTGCCATTCGGCCGGCACCCGGCTGGCGTCGTTGGCGCCGTCGTAGATCACCCAGCGCCGCTCGCGGCCGTCGGGGCCCTTCTTCTTCGAGCGGTAGTACTTGTTGCCCTGCGCGTCGGTGCCGACGTGCTCGCCGTTGAACGCGCTGAACAGCAGCGTGCCGATCGTCGCGCCGTCCCACCAGGTGAAGAGCTTCATGAGGGCTTTCATGCGGCGCGCGTTAGCCGGGATCGCCCCCTCTAGGCAACCTGTGATGCGGCGGTTCGGGACGCAGCCGAGCTACCAGTCGACGCGGTTGCCGGCGACGATACCGAGCTCGCGCGTGCGGCCGCCGTTGAGCTCGAGGACCGCCACCGCCGGCGCGGCGGAAACGATGCTGGCTTCCGAGTAGGGTGTCGCGTTCTCGGCGATGTTGATGATCCGGTGCTGCTCGTCGATGAACACGAGGTCGAGCGGGATCACCGTGTTCCGCATCCAGAAACTGAGGATGTGGGGCTGCTCGTAGGGGAACAGCATGCCCTCGTCGGCCCCCATCTCGGTGCGGAACATCAGCCCCCGCGCCTGCTGCTGCGGCGTCACCGCCAGCTCGACGCGGAAGCGATGGGTCTTGTCGCGCGTGGTGATCGTCAACGGAATCACCTCGAGCCCGGAGACCGGGTGCACCGCAGCCTCGGTCGCGGCGGCAGTCGGGCCCGGGGCATTCTCGGCCGCCTGCGGCGAACAGGCCGGGGCCAGGAGCAGCAAGGAGAAGATCAGCGCGCGCATCAGCGGTCCTCGTCGTCGCATGCGGCGGCCCATTCCTCGGCCGCCTGTTCGCTCGCGGCATCGACCATTTCGCGCGCGCTGTCGAGCGTGTGGCCCGCGCGCAGCATCGCGGCGAGCTGACGTTCGCGCTGCGCGCGGTCGGGCCGGGCGCCGCCGAACGGCCCGAAACCCCGCTTGCGCGCCAGCGCCAGCGC
>JAEZES010000064.1 GCA_023432995.1 Pseudomonadota bacterium | reverse complement strand
GGGCACAGCCGCGCCGCGACCGCCGCCGAGCTGCCGCCCGACGAGCCGCCGGGCGCGAGCGCGGCGTTGCCGCCGTCGTTGCGTCGCCAGGGCGAGATCACGTTGCCGAAGTACGAGGTCTCGTTCGACGAGCCCATCGCGAATTGGTCGAGGTTGAGCTTGCCGAGCATGCCCGCGCCGGCATCCCACAGCTTCTGGCTGACGGTGCTCTCGTATGCCGGCCTGAACCCCTCGAGAATGTGGCTCGCGGCGGTCGTCTGCACGCCCTTGGTGGCGAACAGGTCCTTCATCCCGATCGGCACGCCGGCCATCTTGCCGAGCGGCTTGCCCGCGGCACGGTCGGCATCGACCTTGTCGGCCGCCTCGAGCGCCTTCTCCGGGGTCGCGACGATGAAGGCATTGAGCTTGGCGGCCGCGGCGACATTGGCGTTGAACGCCTCTGCCACCTCGCGCGCGGTGAACTCCCCCGCGGCAACGCCGTCGCGGATCGCCTTGACGCCGAGTTCGGTGAGAGCCGCCATCACTCGATCACCTTCGGCACGCCGAAGAACCCGTGCTCGGCCGCGGGCGCGTTCGCCAGCACGGCTTCGCGCACGCCGCCGCCGGTCAGCGGGTCGGCGTCGACCATGTCGTCGCGCAGCCTGAGCTTCTGCGGGATCACCGCGGTCATCGGCTCGACCCCGGTGCAGTCGACCTCGCCGAGCTGCTCGACCCAGGCGAGGATTCCATTCAATTCGGGCACCATCCGGTCGAGCTCGTCTTCGCTCATGCGGATGCGCGCGAGGCTGGCGATCTTCGCCACGGTTTCGCGGGTGACTGACATGCGCGCGGCGTTAGCGGGGCGGTGCGTCTGCTTCAAGCTCGTCCAGCGGCTCGCCAATCGGCTTGCCGTCGACGAAGATGTAGCGCCGGCTCACTTCGCGAATCTCGATCGTGGAATCGCCGGTCAATTCCGCGGACTCCGGCAGGTCCACGACGGAGGTGCGCTCGGTCCCCGGCGGTTCGGGGAGATTCAACTGCATCCAGTCGCTGCCCTCGACGAGCGCCACGCGTCGCCTTCCTTCGATCCCGGGGCCCAAATCCACCGCCGCGCAGAACCTTTCGCATCGCCATGGCCTGGCCACGAGATAGTCGAGCACCAGTTCCCGCAACGCAGGGTCCTCGGGCCGCACCGTCAAGCCGATCTCTCTCCGGGTCCGGTTGACCGAACTGGCGCGGGCGTAGACGCGCTCGGTCTGGGCCAGCGTCGACCGCGCCAGCTCGGCCACCTTGGCGTTGCCGCTCTGCGCCATCCCCCGCAGCGCTCGCCTCCCCGGCTCGCCAAAATCCCAGCGCAGCGCGGCGAAATCGAACTCGTCGACCGGCACCGCGCCGCTCGCCAGCCTGGCCACCTGGTTGCGGGTCGAGATCGCCCCGAAGTCGAGCACCGGCAGCGCCAGCAGCACCGCCAGCCCGCAGACGAACAGCCCGACATGGAACGTCGCCTGGCGCAGCGGTCCGGCCCAGCCGCCCTTGCGCCCGCGGAGCAGCGCCACCCAGTAGCCGACCCCGCACACGCAGGCGACGACGATCGCCACCAGGGCCCACAGCCGCTCGGGCGCGAGACCGTACTGGTCGAGCCGGAGCCCCATCGACACCGCGGCGAACACCGCCAGCGGCAGGATCACCGCGGCCAGCACGAGGCCGGCGGCGCGCATCACCCGCGAACGGGTCATCGCCGCGTCGTCCTGCCGGGCGATCGCGTTGGCCAGCACGAACGACCCCGCCGCGCAGGCGAGCAGCAGCGGCGTGGCGCTGCGCGTCGCGTCCCACAGCACCTGCGGGCCCGAGACCACGGTCGCCAGCAGGAACACCACCAGCCCCAGCGCCAGCGGCACCGCGAGCAGCGAGGCCACCAGCAGCACGACCGTTTGCATCGTCGCCAGCACCTTGAGCTGGTTGCGGATCGTGCCGAGCGCCGCCCCTGCGGCGAGGCCCGAGAAGGTCCAGGCGAACCAGCCCTTCTGCATCAGGTCGCGCAGCAGTTCGATCTTGAGCAGCACGAACAGCTCGGACAGGAACGCCAGCACGACCCACGAGATGCCGGTGAACGCGAGCATGCCGGCGGCGCTGATCGCGTCGCTCCATACGTGGCCGAAGATCTCGCGATAGGGCGTGGCCAGGCGTCGGCGGTGGAAGTCGGCCTGGAACAGCGGCAGCGCCAGTGCGCTCGCCACGGCCCCGGCGGCGAAGCCGTATTCCTCGTCGGGCAGGTTCTCGCCGTAGCGCACCGCGCGCCAGGCAAGCCCGGCCATGACCAGGCCGACGAGCAGCGCGAACAGCGACGGCGCCTTCCACCGGCCCGGCTCGAGCGTGAACCCCGCGGCGAGCGCGCCGAACAGCAGGAAGGCGGCGACCGCGATGCGCCCCGGGTCCTCGTCGTGGCCGTCGGTCGCGAGACGGACCAGCAGCCCGGCCGCGCCGAACAGCGCCGCCAGCAGCCACGGCCGCAGGCGCCACTCGGCCCGCTCGCTCGCAGGATCGGACGGCTCGAACTCGCCCGACGCCGTATCGCTCATGCCTGGTCCCCTCGCCGCCAGGCCGCCGCTTATGCCCGAAAGTCACCTCCCGGGCATGAGCAATTCGTGAGCGTTCGCTGAAACGCGCCTATTCGGCCGGCGCGGCTCCACCCTGGTCGGCGCCCTGCTGCATCTGCTGTTGCAGCATCATCTGCTGCAGCTGCTGGAACTTCGCCTCGGCCTCGGCCATCGGCATGAAGTCGACCAGTTCGATCTCGAACGTCAGGTCAGCGTTCGGCGGCACGCCTTCGCCGGTCTGCGGATTCATCCGCCCCTGCTCGCCGTAAGCTTTCGAGGCCGGGATGAAGACCTCGTACTTGCCGCCCTTCTGCATCTGCATCACCGCTTCGCGGAAGCCCGGGACCATGCCCTCGAGCGGCAGCGGCGTGCCTTCTGGCAGCACGCCCTTGATCGGCAGCGCGAGGTCCTGCGACTGGTCGAACACCGTGCCGTCCTCGAGCTTGCCGGTGTAGCGCACGAACACCACGTCATTGGCCTTGGGATTGCCGCCGGTGCCGGCGGTGATCTCGGACACGCTGACCCGCGGCACGGTCACGTAGGCATAGGCTAGCGAGAGCCCGATGCCGATCACGATGCCGAGGAACAGCATGATCAGCGAGTTGCGGCTGACCGGCTTCAGCGGAACGCGGGTAACTTCGGCCATGGCGATGTCCTGGATGCGAAAGGGGCGCGGAGATCGTCCCCGCGCCCCTTTGGATTAGCAAGTCTGGGGTGGCAAGCGATGCTTACTTGACGCCGTCGCGCTCGGCGCGCTTGCGCTCGAGCTTACGCGCGCGGCGGACCGCGGCGGCCTTCTCGCGCGCGCGCTTCTCGCTCGGCTTCTCGTAGTGGCGGCGCAGCTTCATCTCGCGGTACACGCCCTCGCGCTGCAGCTTCTTCTTGAGCGCGCGGAGGGCCTGCTCGACGTTGTTGTCGCGGACGATGATCTGCATAAACCTAAGCCACCTCTTGCAATTTCGAACCGGGAGAGCCCGCGTGATCGGCGCGGGTTGCACCATCATTCAATCAAACGAAATGAGCGCCGAATCCCCGCGGGACCGGCCGGAACGCGGCCCGATAGGCGAATGCGGGGCGAAAGGCAAGCGCCGCGCGGGATTCGGGCCGCCGGGCGATGCATGCTTTGCCGCCTTCCGCCCGCCCCCGCGCGACGCTAAGGGCTGGGGCATGAGCGCCCCCTCCCCCCTCGTCGCCTCTGTCCACGTCGCGGTCGGCGGGGCGATCGGCGCCGTGCTGCGCTACCAGGTCGGACGCTGGATGACCCACTGGCTTGGGCCGCAGGCGGTTTCGGCGTTTCCGTGGGCGACGCTCGCGGTCAACGTCGTCGGCAGCCTGGCGATGGGCCTGCTGGCCGGTTACCTCGCCCGCTACGGCGAGCATGGCGAGCAGGCGCGGCTGCTGCTCGGGGTCGGCCTGCTCGGCGGGTTCACCACCTTCTCCGCCTTCAGCCTCGAGCTGATGCTGCTGATCGAGCGCGGCCAGGCGGCGCAGGGCTTCGTCTACGCGGCCGTCTCGGTGCTCGCCAGCCTGACCGCGCTCTACCTCGGGCTGATCGTGCTGCGGCTCGCCGGATGAGCGCCGACGTCCGCCAGTTCACGGTCCAGCCCGACGACGACGGGGTGCGCCTCGACCGCTGGTTCAAGCGCCACCTGCCGCAAGTCGGCTTCGCCACCGTGTCGCGCTGGGCGCGCACCGGCCAGGTGCGGGTCGACGGCAAGCGGGCGAAGCCGGACGACCGCCTCGCCGCCGGCCAGGTGGTCCGCGTGCCGCCCGGCGGCGACACCTCGCGCCCGAAGCCGAAGCGGCGCGAACTGACTCCGGCGCAGGTCGCCCAGGCCGAGGCGATGGTCATCCGCCAGACCGACGCCGCGATCGTGCTCAACAAGCCGCCCGGCCTCGCCACCCAGGGCGGGACCGGCACTTTCAACCACGTCGACGGCCTGCTCGACGCCTACCACGGCCCCCATGCGACCGGGGACGAGCCGCGCCCGCGCCTCGTCCACCGGCTCGACAAGGACACTTCGGGCGTGCTGCTGGTCGCCCGCACCCCCGGCAGCGCGGCGTTCTTCTCGAAGCGCTTCTCCGGCCGCTCGGCGAAGAAGATCTACTGGGCGTTGGTGGTCGGCGTGCCCGAGGTCGAAGAGGGCACGATTGACGCCCCGCTGGCCAAGCAGCCGGGCAC
Organism: Pseudomonadota bacterium; assembly: GCA_023432995.1. Lineage (GTDB taxonomy): Bacteria > Pseudomonadota > Alphaproteobacteria > Sphingomonadales > Sphingomonadaceae > Croceibacterium_A. The sequence continues at coordinate 1,363 of JAEZES010000064.1, read as the reverse complement.
CGGCGGCGAGAAGATGCACGTCGACAGCGAGAACGGCCAGCCGGCCAAGACCCGCTACCGGGTGCTCGACCGCGCCGGCAACCGCGCCGCGTGGGTCGAGCTGCAGCCGCTCACCGGGCGTACCCACCAGCTGCGCGTCCACCTCGCGGCGATCGGCCATCCGATCGTCGGCGACGGCAAGTATGGCGGGCAGGATGCGTTCCTGACCGGCTCGATCAGCCGCAAGATGCACCTGCACGCGCGCCGCCTGGTCATCGATGCGCCCGGCGGCGGCACGCTCGACGTCACCGCCGAGCTGCCCGAGCATTTCGCCGCGAGCATGGCCCAGCTCGGTTTCGACGAGCACGCCAGCGCGGCCGAGCCCGACAGCGGCCCGCCCCCGCCCTCGCGCGCAGCCAAGAAGCAGGCCGCCAAGGCCCATGCGAAGACTTACCGAAAGGCGCGCCGCGGCGAACGGCGAAGCCGGACGCTGGGCGCGGCTCGAACCAAGCCCAGAGGAAGCAAACGCTGATGCATCCGAATTCGCTGTTTCGCATCGACGACCGCGGCCTGCTCGAAGCGCTGATCGAGGAGGTCGGCTTCGGCATGGTCTTCGCCGAGACCCCCGACGGCCCGCGCGTCGCGCATGTGCCGCTGGTCTCGACCGGCGACGGCGCGCTGCACTTCCACCTCGCCCGCGGCAACGCGCTGACGAAGCACATCGCCGGCCGTACCGCGCTGGCGGTGATCAACGGGCCCGACGCCTACGTCAGCCCGCGCTGGTACGCCGACCGCGGCCAGGTGCCGACGTGGAACTACGTCGCGCTCGAGCTCGAGGGCCCGGTGCGGCAGATGGACGGCGACGGCCTGACCGGCCTGCTCGAGACGATCGGCGAACGGCAGGAAGCGCGCATCGCCGACGGCGAGCCGTGGCGGCCCGAGGAAGTCGCCGGCGACCTGTGGGACAAGCTCGCCCGCGGCATTGTCGGCTTCGAGCTCGAGATCCGCGCCTGGCGCCCGACCTTCAAGCTGTCGCAGAACAAGCCGCCCGAGGAGCGCCGGCGCGTCGCCGACGCGCGCGCGGCCCCCGGCTCCCCGGCGATCGGGGCGCTGATGCGGCGGTTCGCCGAATGACCGTCCGCCTCGCCGTGTTCGACTGCGACGGTACGCTCAGCGACGGGCAGGCGGCGATCTGCGCGGCGATGGCGCAGGCCTTCGCCGAGAGCGGCCTCACCGCGCCCGACCCGCACCAGGTGCGGCGGATCGTCGGCCTGAGCCTGCCGAGCGCGATCGCCCGGCTCGCGCCCGACCACCCGCCCGAGACCCACAGCCAGGTGGTCGCCGCCTACAAGCAGGCGTTCTTCGCCGCCCGCGAGCGCGGCCT
>JAEZES010000314.1 GCA_023432995.1 Pseudomonadota bacterium | reverse complement strand
TCGACAGCCGGTCGCGGTCGGCCGGCTCCCCGGCCTTGCCGACGGCCATCACCACGCGGCCCCAGTTGGCGTCCTCCCCGGCGATCGCGGTCTTGACCAGCGGCGAGTTGGCCACCGCGAGGCCGATCCGGCGCGCGCTGTCGTCGCTGACCGCGCCGGTCACGCGCACTTCAATCAGCTTCTGCGCGCCCTCGCCGTCGCGCACGACGAGCAGGGCGAGCTGGCGGCAGACGTCATGCAGCGCGGCGGCGAAGGCATCGGCGCCGGGATCGTCGAAGGAGGCAGGCGGGGCATTGCCCGCTTGCCCGGTGGCGAAAGCGAGCACGGTGTCGCTGGTCGAGGTGTCGCTGTCGACCGTGATGCACGAGAACGTGCTGGTATTGGCCCGCGACAGGCAGGCCTGCAGAAAGCCCGCGTCCACCGCCGCATCGGTGAACAGGTAGCCGAGCATCGTCGCCATGTCGGGCGCGATCATGCCGGAGCCCTTGATGATCCCGGCGATCGTGACGGTCTTCGCGCCGAGCACCGCAGTGGCAACGGCGCCCTTCGGAAAAGTATCGGTTGTTCCGATAGTTGTCGCCGCGTCTTCCCACGAGCACGGAGGAGCAGCAAGCGCCGCGGCGATGCCCTCGCGGGCCTTGTCCTTGGGCAGCGGGACGCCGATCACTCCGGTCGAGGAGACGAACACCGCGCTCGGCTCGCAGCCGAGGTGCTGGGCGACCTGGGCCATGATCTGCTCGACCGCTTCGCGTCCGCGATAGCCGGTGAAGGCGTTCGAGTTGCCGGCGTTGACCACCAGCGCGCGCGCCTGGCCGAGCCGCGCCTGCTCGCGGCCGAGCTCGACCTCGCTCGAGCAGCAAACGTTCCTGGTGAACACGCCCGCGACGGTGGTGCCCTCGGCGAGCTCGACGTACGTCAGGTCGCAGCGGTCCCATTCCTTGTAACGCGCCCGGGCCGTGCGCAGCGTCACACCGGCGATCGGCGGGATGTCCGGGAACGGCAGGGCGAGTGGGGAGCGGGCGAGGTCCATCGCCGGCGCGTCTAGTCTCAGTGATGGCCTGCGACAATCCGCGCAATCGCCGCCAATGCCGAATTTGGCTGCGGCGTTACTGCAACGCCCGAGGGAATTTGTTCGGCGCGTCTGGACGATTGCCCCGCGGTGATTTATCTAAGAGCCATGCTTCGCAAGCTGCTCGCCCTGCTTGTCATCGTGACCGGGCTCACCGCGGTGGGTCAGCCGGCGCAGGCCGTCGCGCTCAAGGTCGACAGCGTGCAGGCGGTCGAGGCAGGCTTTGCCTGCGCCGCACAGCCGAGCCAGCGCAGCACGCCCTCGTCGGTCCGCCGCGACCGCGAGGAAGTCCAGCAGAAGCCGTGCCCGAAGCCCCCGCGCATCGTGCTCGTCGTGCCGACGGTGATGCTGCACGCGGACCGCGCGCGCGAGTAAGCGCGCGCTTTCCATAGCTTCCGCCTGAGTTCCGGTCGCGCACCGCTGCGCGACTTCCTTGCATTTCCAGACATAGACAGGATCCCGCCCGATGTTCGGCGCGCTCGCCAAAGCCGTTTTCGGCTCCGCCAACGACCGTTACGTGCGGTCGCTCGACAAGACCGTTGCCGTGATCGCGGCGTTCGAGCCGCAGCTCGAAGCCCTTTCCGACGCCGAGCTGCAGGCGCAGACCGCCAAGTTCCGCGAGCAGCTCGCCGGCGGCAAGTCACTTGACGACATCCTGCCCGAGGCGTTCGCCACCGTGCGCGAAGCCTCGAAGCGCGTGCTCGGCATGCGCCACTTCGACGTGCAGATGGTCGGCGGCATCGTGCTCCATCGCGGCGAAATCGCCGAGATGCGCACCGGCGAGGGCAAGACCCTGGTGGCGACCCTGGCCACCTATCTAAACGCGATCGAGGGCAAGGGCGTCCACGTGGTCACGGTCAATGACTACCTGGCCCGGCGCGACGCCGACTGGATGGGCAAGATCCACAAGTTCCTTGGCCTCACGGTCGGGGTGATCGTTCCCAACCTGCCCGAGCACGCGCGGCGCGAGGCCTATGCCTGCGACATCACTTACGGGACCAACAACGAGTTCGGCTTCGATTACCTGCGCGACAACATGAAGCACGACCGGAGCCAGCAGGTGCACCGGCCGTTCAACTTCGCGATCGTCGACGAGGTCGACTCGATCCTGATCGACGAGGCGCGCACCCCCTTGATCATCTCCGGCCCGACCGAGGACAAGTCCGATCTCTACCTGACGCTCGACGCGCTGGTGAAGACGCTGCCGAAGGACCTCTACGAGACCGACGAGAAGAGCAAGACGGTCAGCCTGACCGAGGAAGGCGTCGAGCACGTCGAGCAAAAGCTGATCGAAGACGGCGTCCTCGCGACCGACAACCTCTACGACGTCGAGAACACGCTGGTCGTACACCATCTCGACCAGGCGCTGCGCGCCAACGTGATGTTCAAGCGCGACACCGACTACATCGTCAAGGACGGCAAGGTCGTCATCATCGACGAGTTCACCGGCCGCATGATGGACGGGCGGCGCTGGTCGAACGGGTTGCACCAGGCGGTCGAGGCCAAGGAAGGGGTCAAGATCGAGCCTGAAAACCAGACGATGGCGACGATCACCTTCCAGAACTACTTCCGCATGTATCCCAAGCTCGCCGGCATGACCGGCACCGCGGCGACCGAGGCGGCCGAGTTCTGGGACATTTACAAGCTCAACGTCGTCGAGATCCCCACAAACAAGCCGGTCGCGCGGATCGACGAGGAAGACGAGTTCTACAAGAACACCGCCGACAAGTTCCAGGCGATCGCCAAGGCGATCAAGGAGAAGCAGCAGCTCGGCCAGCCGGTGCTGGTCGGCACGGTGTCGATCGAGAAGTCCGAGCTGCTCAGCAGCTACCTGAAGAAGGAGGGCGTGCCGCACGCGGTGCTCAACGCCCGCTTCCACGAGCAGGAAGCCCACATCGTCGCCCAGGCCGGCCGGCTCGGCGCGGTGACGATCGCCACCAACATGGCCGGTCGCGGGACCGACATCCAGCTCGGCGGCAACGTCGAGTTCCGCATCGAGGACGAGCTCAAGGACCTCGAGCCGGGTCCGAAGCGGGACCTCGAGATCGACCGGATCAAGGCCGAGGTCGCCGCCGAGCGCGAGAAGGTGCTCGCCGCGGGCGGCCTGTTCGTGCTCGGCACCGAGCGCCACGAGAGCCGCCGCATCGACAACCAGCTGCGTGGACGGTCGGGCCGCCAGGGCGATCCGGGCCTGAGCCGCTTCTACTTGTGCCTCGAGGACGACCTCTTGCGCATCTTCGGCCCGGACACGCTGTTCGCCAAGATGATGAACTCGAACCTCGCCGACGGCGAGGCGATCGGCAGCAAGTGGCTGTCGAAGGCGATCGAGACAGCGCAGAAGAAGGTCGAGGCGCGCAACTACGAAGCGCGCAAGCAGGTCGTCGAATACGACAACGTGATGAACGACCAGCGCAAGGTGGTCTACGAACAGCGCTCGGAGATCATGGACGCCGAGGCGGTCGACGACGTGGTCGTCGACATGCGGGTCGACACGATCAACGCGATCGTCGGCAGCGCCTGCCCGCCGGGGTCCTACCCCGAGCAGTGGGACGTCGCCGGGCTCAAGGCGCGCGTGCTCGAGGTCACCGGGATCGACGCGCCGATCGAGGCGTGGATGGACGAGGAGGCGGTCGAACCCGAACTGATCGAGGAACGGCTGGTCGAACTTGCCGAACAGAAAATGGCGGCCAAGACCGCCGAGATCGATCCGCGGATGTGGCGCGACGTCGAGAAGGGCATCCTGCTCGACCGGCTCGACTACCACTGGAAAGAGCACCTCGCGACGCTCGACGCGCTGCGCCAGGTGGTGTTCCTGCGCGCCTATGCGCAGAAGCAGCCGATCAATGAGTACAAGCACGAGGCGTTCGGCCTGTTCGAGCGCATGCTCGAAATGATCCGCGAGGACGTGACCAAGGTGCTGATGACCGCGCAGTTCCGCGCACCGGCTCCGCCGCCTGATCTCAACCTGCCCGACCTGCCCGATTTCCTGACCGGCCATGTCGACCC
>JAEZES010000293.1 GCA_023432995.1 Pseudomonadota bacterium | reverse complement strand
GCCACGCCGGCATCGCCCGCCACCTGGCGGAGCTTTCGGCGCGGCTCGGCGCCCGGCAGGAGCTGCTCTCGGTCGACAGCCAGTGCGCCGCACTCGCGCCGCTGGTCGAGCGGATGCGCGCCGGTCTTGGCCGCCCGTGGACCGATTTCGTCGAGCTCGAAGGCAGCGCGCACGAACAGCCGATGCACTGGCGGCTGCTCGACGGCGCGCGGCTGCGGCTCGACGGCTCGACCCGGCACTGGAAGGCGCACCTCGTCCCGCTGGGTCAGCCGGAACCCGGCAGCACCGGGTTCGAGCTGCACCTCGTGGCGGACGAACCGCCCGAGGAGGAAGGCGCGGGGACCGGGCATCTGCCGGCCGGCTTCGGGGCCGCGATCGGCAAGGAAATAGCCCCGGTGCTGCGCCAGCCGATCGCTCGGATCATCGCCAACGCCGAGACCATCCGCACCCAGCTCGCCGGTCCGCTCGCCAGCGAGTACAGCAACTACGCTGCCGACATCGCCCATGCCGGGGAGCACTTGCTGGCGCTGATCGACGATCTGGCCGACCTCGAGGTGGTCGAGGACGCGCAGTTCACCACTGCACCCGACCGCATCGACCTCGCCGATGTCGCCCGCCGCGCGGCGGGTATCCTTGGCGTGCGCGCCCACGAGCGCGGGATTGCGATCGATCCGCCCAAACCGGGCGAGTCCGCCCCGGCGATCGGCGAATTCCGCCGCGTGCTGCAGGTCCTGCTCAACCTTCTCGGCAACGCGATCCGCTATTCGCCCCGCGGCTCGCAGGTGTGGCTGCGGGTCGAGACCGTGAACGGGTCAGCCCGGGTGACCGTGGCCGACCAGGGCGAGGGCCTGTCGGCCGACCAGCAGGCACGGCTGTTCGAGAAGTTCGAGCGGCTCGGGCGAACCGGCGAAGGCGGCACGGGCCTCGGCCTCTACATCTCGCGCCGGCTGGCGCGGGCGATGGGCGGCGAGGTGACCGTGGAGAGCGCGCCCGGGCAGGGCGCGCGGTTCACGCTCGAGCTCCCGGCCGAGGCCGAGCGCTGACGCGCTCGCTCAGCGCTTGTCGACCGGGACGTAGTCGCGCTGCGTCGGCCCGGTGTAGAGCTGGCGCGGGCGCCCGATCTTCTGGCCCGGATCGGAGATCATCTCGTTCCACTGGGCGACCCACCCGACGGTCCGTGCCAGCGCGAACAGCGCCGTGAACATCGTCGTCGGGAAGCCGATCGCGGACAGGATCACGCCGGAATAGAAGTCGACGTTGGGGAACAGCTTCTTCTCGATGAAGTACTCGTCCTTGAGCGCCATTTCCTCGAGCCGGAGCGCGGTTTCGAAGACCGGGTCGGACACCTTGAGCGCGGCGAACACCTCGCGCACCGTGGCCTGCATCACGGTCGCCCGCGGGTCGTAGTTCTTGTAGACCCGGTGGCCGAAGCCCATCAGGCGGAACGGATCGTTCTTGTCCTTGGCCCGCTCGATGTAATGCGGAATCTTCTCCGGCGTGCCGATCTCGCGCAGCATCTCGAGCGCGGCCTCGTTGGCGCCGCCGTGGGCCGGGCCCCATAGGCAGGCGATGCCGGCGGCCACGCAGGCGAACGGGTTGGCGCCCGACGAGCCGGCCAGGCGCACGGTCGAGGTCGAGGCGTTCTGCTCGTGGTCGGCGTGGAGGATGAAGATGCGGTCGAGCGCGCGTTCGACCGCCGGATGGATCTCGTACGCCTCGGCCGGCACGCCGAAAGTCATGCGCAGGAAATTGGCGGTGTAGCTCAGCGAGTTGTCGGGATACTGGAACGGCTGCCCGACGCTGTACTTGTAGGCCATCGCGGCGATCGTCGGCATCTTGGCGATCAGGCGGTGGCTGGCGACGCGCCGCTGGTGCGGATCCGAGATGTCCGTGCTGTCATGGTAGAAGGCGCTGAGCGCGCCGACGACCCCGCACATGATCGCCATCGGGTGCGCGTCGCGGCGGAAACCGCGGTAGAACTGGGTCAGCTGCTCGTGCAGCATCGTGTGGCGGCTGATCGTCCACGAGAACTGTTCAAGCGTGCCTTTGTCGGGCAGCTCGCCGTTGAGCAGAAGGTAGGCGACTTCCATGAAGGTCGAGTGCTCGGCGAGCTGGCCGATCGGGTACCCGCGGTGCAGCAGCACGCCCTGTTCGCCGTCGATATAGGTCAGCGCACTCTCGCAGCTCGCGGTCGAGGTGTAGCCGGGGTCGAAAGTGAACATCCCGGTTTCGCCGTAGAGCTTGCGAATGTCGACCACGTCGGGCCCGGTGGTGCCTTCGAGCACCGGCAGGGTCCATGCCTTGTCGCCGAGCGTCAGCTTCGCCTGCTTGTCCGCCAAATTGCGTCTCCTTGGTCGAGGTCCCTGTCAGCCGGCAACCTGCGCGTCGATCCGCGCGAGGCTCTCTTTCTTGCCGAGAAGGGCCAGCACATCGAAAATTCCTGGCGAGGTCGTTTGCCCCGTCAGAGCCGCGCGCAGCGGCTGTGCGAGCTTGCCGAGCCCGAGCCCCTGTTCTTCGGCGTAGGCCTTGAGATTGGCTTCCAGCGCGGCCGTTGTCCAGTCCCGCTCATCCCGCAACCGCGCGGAGATTCGGCCCAGCAGCGCCCGCGAGTCGGCGTCGAGCAGCGCCGCGGCAGTCTCGGTCAGCTCGAGCGGACGGGTCTTGAACAGGAACGAGGCGCCGCTCGCTAGCTCGTTGAGATCGCGCGCGCGGGGTTTCAGCACCGGCATCGCCTCGGTCAGCAGCGCAACGTCGGCCTGCGGCCCGATCCGATCGGCGGCGAGCCGCGCGAGGCGGGCGTCGTCGGTCAGGCGGATGTAGTGCCCGTTGAGGTTCTGCAGCTTCTTCAGGTCGAAGCGCGAGGGGCTCTTGCCGACGCCGTCGAGATCGAACACCGCGGTCGCCTCGGCCGCGGTGAATTCCTCCTGGTCGCCGTGGCCCCAGCCGAGCCGCAGCAGGTAGTTGAACAGCGCCTCGGGGAGGATGCCCATCTCGTCGCGATAGGCGTCGACGCCGAGCGCGCCGTGGCGCTTCGACAGCTTGGCCCCGTCGGGGCCGTGGATCAGCGGCACGTGCGCGTAGATCGGCTCCGGCCAGCCCATCCCGCGGATGATCGCCAGCTGGCGGAAGGCGTTGTTCAGATGGTCGTCGCCGCGGATCACGTGAGTGACGCCCATGTCGTGGTCGTCGACCACCACCGCCAGCATGTAGGTCGGGGTGCCGTCGGAACGCAGCAGGATGAAGTCGTCGATCTCGGCGTTCTGCACCGCGACGCGGCCCTGCACCCGGTCCTCGATCACCGTCTCGCCATCGCGCGGGGCCTTGAGACGCAGCACGAACGGGCCTTCGCCTTCGCGGGCGGCGTCGCGCCACGGGCTGTCGATGCGGAACGGACGCCGCTCGGCCTGGGCGCGTTCGCGCTGCGCGGCCAGGTCCTGCTGGGTCATCCAGCACTTGTACGCGTGACCGCGGGCGAGCAGTTCGTGCGCGACTTCGGCGTGCCGCGCCCAGAATTGCGACTGGTAGTATTCGTGCCCGTCCCAATCGAGGCCGAGCCAGCGCATCCCGTCGAGGATCGCCTCGATCGCCTCCTGGGTCGACCGGACCCGGTCGGTGTCTTCGATCCGCAGCAGGAACTTGCCGCCGAAGCGGCGCGCATAGAGCCAGTTGAACAGCGCCGTGCGCGCCCCGCCGATGTGCAGAAAGCCGGTCGGCGAGGGCGCGAAACGCGTGACCACCGGCCGTGCGCTCACCGCGGATTCACCCTCAATTGCCATGTCCGTTCGCTTCCGGTCCTATGATCGTATGGCCACGCGCGAGCCGACGGTTCCCCTCGGGGACGAACCGGCCGATGCTGCATTGCAGCAGCCGCCTTGGCGAAGAAGCGCGCGCTTGTCCAGCGTGGCCGACAGGGCCGAGAGCGCGCTCGCGCGGGCGGGATTCGATCGCGGTCCGTGGCTGGCGGTGGCCTTCGCCGGAGGGATCGCCGCGTGGTTCGCGCTGCCGCGGGCCGTCGATTGGGTGCTCGGCGCCAGCGCCGGGCTGCTGCTCGCCGTCGGCGCGGTGGCGTTGTGGCGCGGCAATGGCGGCCGGCAGCACCTGATGACCGCCTGTGTCGCGCTCGGCCTGGTCTCGGCTGCAGGGATCGGCGTGATCTGGGCGCGATCGGCGCTGGTCGGCGCGCCGGCGATCGGGCGACCGATCGTGGGCGAGTTCGAGGGCCGCGTGCTCGGGCGGATCGAGCAGCCGGCCGAGGGGCGCGTCCGTCTGGTCCTGGCGACGCGCGATCCCATCGGCGGCCAGGCGATCAAGATCCGGGTGAACGTACCGCTCGAGGCGGATTCGCCGGCCTTGGCCGAAGGCGCTCTGCTGCGCCTGAAGGCCCGGCTGATGCAGCCGTCGCCGCCGATGCTTCCCGGCGCCTACGACTTCGCGCGCACCGCGTGGTTCGAGGGCCTGGCGGCGACCGGCAGCGTGCAGGGCGAGCCTCGCGTGCTCGAGCCGGGACGGGGCGGGGCCCCGCTGGCCTCGTTGCAGCGGCGGCTGGCCGATCACGTGCGTTCGCGCCTCGCCGGCTCGCCCGGGGCCATTGCCGCGGCGTTCGCCAGCGGCGACCGGGGCGCGATCGCCCTCGAGGACGAGCAGGCGATGCGCGATTCCGGGCTGTCGCACATGCTGTCGATCAGCGGGCTGCACGTCAGCGCCGTCGTCGCCGCCGCCTACCTGCTCGCGATCAGGCTGCTGGCCTTGTGGCCATGGCTCGCGCTGCGCGTGCGGCGGCCCCCCGGGGGGGGCCCCCCCGGGGG
>JAEZES010000276.1 GCA_023432995.1 Pseudomonadota bacterium | reverse complement strand
CCCGCCCCGAATGGAACCCGGCCTACTATCACCGCGCCGACACCGACCCCGAGGACCGTGCCAAGCAGGCCTATTCGGAGTTCAAGCCGCTCGACGGGCAGTTCGCCGACAACGTGCTGGTCCAGGTCAAGAACGGCGCGATCGACTTCCAGCCGCGCGAGCCGTTTCACCCGCTGTTCGGGGCCATGCCGCGCACGCCGCTGATGCTCGAGCTGCAGATCACCAAGGAGTACCTCGGGCAAGGCACCCACCTGGCCTATCTCGGCCCGCTGTTCACCGAAGCGCTCGGCGCGAACACCGAAGTCCGGGGCGACGGCCCGACGGTTGCCGAGGTAGTCGACGGGAGCGCCGAGGGGCATGCGCTGAGCGGCATCGCTGGAGTCGCCAATGTCGGCCGTTCGCGCGACTGGTCGGGTTCGACCTTCAACCAGGCCAACTGGTACGTGTTCGGGCGGCTCGCCTGGGATTCGGCATTGTCGGCCGAGGCGGTCGCCCGCGAATGGGCTGCGCAGACCTTCTCGCCCGATCCGCAGGTGGTCGAGCCGGTGGTGCGGATGATGATGGGCTCGCGCGAGGCGGTCGTCGACTACACCGGCGCGCTCGGGCTCGCGCACCTGATGGCGACGGGCCACCACTACGGGCCGGGTCCGTGGGTGGCGGACCTCGCCCGCCCCGAATGGAACCCGGCCTACTATCACCGCGCCGACACCGACGGGATCGGCTTCGACCGCACCGCGAGCGGCAGCAATGCGATCAGCCAGTACGCGCCTGGCTTGGCCGCGCGACTGGCCGACCCCCGCACCACGCCGGAGGCCGAGCTGCTGTGGTTTCACCACCTGCCGTGGACCTACCGCATGGAGAGCGGACGCACGCTGTGGGAGGAACTGGTGGCGCGTTACGACCGCGGCGTGTCCTACGTGGCGGGCATGCGGCGCGAGTGGGACGGGCTGCGCCCGCGCATCGATCCGGAGCGGTGGCAAAAGACCGCCGATTTTCTCGCGATCCAGGAGCGCGAGGCGCGCTGGTGGCGCGACGCCAGCCTGGCTTACTGGATGAGCGTCAACGGCCTGGCGCTGCCCGAGGGCGTTGCGCCGCCGGCCCATGAACTCGCCTGGTACCAGGCGCAGTCATTCCCTTACGCTCCGGGAAATCCCTGATGAACAGGCCGCACCACCGGGCGTCTTGCGCAGAGTCACCCTCTTGCCCTAACCGCGAGACGGTGAGGGGCACCGACCATGAGTGAACCGAGGGGAACCCGCCGGCAGCGCAACGCGCCGACGATCAGCGACGTCGCCGCGCGCGCCGGGGTTTCGCCGATGACGGTGAGCCGCGTCATCAACGGCGAATCCAACGTGCGCGAGGAAACGCGCATGCGCGTCGAAGAGGCGATCAAGGCCCTAGACTACGCCCCGAGCAGCGCCGCGCGCACGCTCGCCGGCGGCGAGGAGATCCGCATCGGCTTGCTGCACTCGAACCCGAGCTTCAACTACCTGAGCCAATTGCTCGTCGGCAGCCTCGACCAGGCAAGCCGGCTCAACGTGCAGTTGATCGTCGAGAAGTGCGACGACGAGGCGGAAGAGAAGAGCGCGGTCGAGCACCTGATCCGCGCCCGGCTCGACGGCATCATCCTGACCCCGCCGCTGAGCGAGTCGCTGCCGGTGCTCGAGGCGATCCACAAGCGCAATATCCCGGTGGTCGCGGTGGCGACCGGGCGCGCGCCCGACTGGGCACTGTCGGTGAGCATCAACGATCATGCCGCCGCCTACGAGATGACGCGCCACCTCGCTTCGCTCGGTCACCGCCGGATCGGTTTCATCAAGGGCAATCCGCGTCAGACCGCGAGCGAGGAGCGCCTGCAGGGCTACCGGGACGCGCTGGCCGACGCCGGGCTGCCCGACGTGCCCGAGCTGATCGCGCAAGGCCTGTTCACCTACCGCTCGGGTCTCGACGCGGCCGAGCAACTGCTCGAGCTCCCCGAACCGCCGACCGCGATCTTCGCCTCGAACGACGACATGGCGGCCGCGACCGTCGCGATCGCCCACCGCCGGGGGCTCGACGTGCCGAGCGACCTGACGGTTTGCGGATTCGACGACACGGCGCTGGCAACGACGATCTGGCCCGAGCTGACGACCATACGCCAGCCCGTGTTCGAGATGTCGCGGACCGCGGTCGACCTGCTTGTCAAGGAAATCCGCGCGCGCCGGCTCCAGGCCGAAACCCCGCGCAAGCCGCACGCCCAGGCCGAGTTCGAACTGATCCGGCGCCAGTCGGATGCGGCGCCGCGGCGTCGCCCGAGTTCGCGCGGCGCTTGAGGGCTACTTGCCGAGGCCGGTGATCTTCGCCGGCGTCACCGGCAATCCTACCACCCCGGGGTCGAACGCGAACAAGTTGCCGGCGTCGGGCTGCGCGGCCAGGGCCGCGGCGTCGAGGTTTTTGCGCGCGCTGGTGGCGTAGGCGGTCTTCAGGTCGGGCCCGCCGAAGCACATCTTGGTGATGTTGGCGGTCGGCAGGCGGACCGACTTGATCAGCTTGCCCGCAGGATCGTAGCGGCGCACGCTCCAGCCGGCATAGAGGCCGGTCCACAAGCAGCCCTCGGCGTCGACCACCGGCCCGTCGGGGTAACCGCCACCCTCCTCGATGGTCACGAACGGGACCGGGGCGCCAAGCGAGCCATCGTCGTTCACCGGCACGCGGTAGATCACCCGGCCGATGGTGTCGGTATGGTACAGCAACGTGCCGTCGGCATTGAGCGCCGGCCCGTTGGTGATCGCCACCGGGGGCAACCCGCTATCGACGCACAGCCCGCCGACACAGCGGAACAGGTACCCGGTCGGGCGCGATTCCCCGTCGTCCATCGAGCCGAACCACAGCCGGCCATGGACGTCGGTGGTCGCATCGTTGAGCCGGTTCCACGGCCGGTCGGGCTCGGGGTTGTGAACCAGCGAGAAGGCTCCGGTCTCGGGGTCGAACCGGTGCAGTCCGGTCTTGACCCCGGCGATCAGCCCTCCGCCTTCGGCCGGCAGCACCCAGCCGACCTGGTCGGGCGCTTCCCATGAGCGATGGGTCTGGCTCGCCGGATCGAACCGGTGGACCTTTTGCTGCTTGATGTCGACGAACCACACGGCATCGCCGATCCACACCGGACCCTCACCGAGCGTGGCGCCGACGGCTAGAACGGAGACCGGGTCCATCTCAGCGCCACCCGGCGTCGATGAAGCTTTGGCGCCCGATGCCCGTTCCGGAGTCCGCCGACGCCGGGAAGTGCGCCGGCGCTGCCACGGCGCTCGGCTGGATTCGCCCGGTGAGACATTGAGCCGCCACGATGTCCTCCTCTTTGCCCGTATACCACCCCGCCTGCCGCGGTGTCTGCGCCCCGGTGACGAGCGTTCGCCTGCCCACCGGCCTCGGATAAGTTGCCTGGCTCACGCGAGCAGTCCGCGCCGGGCGAGGTTACTCATCAGCGCGCCGATGCCCTCGGTCCACGGTGGTGCATCGCGCGAGGTGACCACGCGATTGACCAGCCGGCCGAGCCTGGGGCTGGCAATGGCGACGGTGTCGCCGAGCTTGTGAGTGAATCCGCGCCCGGCATGATCGCGATCCTGCACCGGCGCGAACAGCGTGCCGAGGAACAGCACGAAGCCGTCGGGGTACTGGTGTTCGCTCAGCGCCTGGCGGACCAGTTCGAGCGGATCGCGGCTGATCTCGGCCATGTTCGAGGCCCCGTCGAGCACGTAGCCGTCCTCGCCCTCGACGCGCAGCGTCACCGTGGCGCTGCGCACGTCGTCGAGCGTGAAGCTGGCGTCGAACAGCCGCACCAGCGGGCCGAGCGCGCACGAGGCGTTGTTGTCCTTGGCCTTGCCCAGCAACAGCGCCGAGCGGCCTTCGAAATCGCGCAGGTTGACGTCGTTGCCGAGCATCGCCCCGACCGCCTTGCCGCGCGGGTCGACCAGCAGCGCGATTTCCGGCTCGGGATTGTTCCAGCTCGAATCCGAGCGGACGCCGATTTCGGCATCGGCGCCGACCGTCGACAGCACCGGGGCCTTGGTGAAGACTTCCGCGTCGGGGCCGATCGCGACTTCGAGGTACTGCGACCACAGCCCGTCCTCGATCAGCGCGTCCTTGAGCGCCGCGGCGGCGGCCGAGCCGGGCTCGACCGCGCGAATCGATCCGCCGATGCGGCCTTCGAGTCGCTCGCGGATGGCCGCTGCGGCCGACCAGTCTCCGCGCGCGCGCTCCTCGATCACCCGCTCGATCGCCGACACCGCGAAGGTGACGCCGCAGGCCTTGATGCATTGCAGGTCGACCGGGCTGAGCAGGGCAACTTTGCCCGGTTCGTACCGGCCGAGCGATGCGCCGCCGGAGCCGCTGAAGTCGCCCGCCTCGACCAGCGCCGCATTGGTCGGCGCCACGCGCGACATGTCGATCAGTTCGCCGCGCACCAGCAGCACGGGGCTCGGTCCGGCTGCGGTCGCGATGCGCCCGAGGAAGGTACCCGCGGCCCAGTCGTCCGGTAACGCGGACGCCGCCGCTCCGTTACCCGCTTCCATGGTCCCCTCCGCTCGGCTATGCTTATGATAGCGCTATCATAACAACACTTGCGCGCATGGGCTGTCAAGTGCCGCCGACGGCCGATAGGGAGTGAGGGATGAACGGCAGGCCCGGCCTCGTGGTGTGCTTCGGCGAGTTGCTGCTGCGCCTGTCGGCGCCGCGGGGCGAGGCCTTGCTGCAAGGCCCGCGGGTGGCTGCCCACTTCGGCGGGGCGGAGGGCAACGTGGCGGTGGCGCTGGCCCGTCTCGGCTGTCCGAGCGCGATGGTCTCGGTCGTGCCCGACGACGCCATCGGCGATGCCGCGATCGAGAGCCTGCGCAAGGCCGGGGTCGAGGTGTCGCACGTGCAGCGCGCAGCGGGGCGCCTCGGATTGTACTTCCTCGCACCGGCGGCGGGCGCGAGCGCCGGATCGGTGATCTATGACCGCGCCGACAGCGTCTTTGCTAACGCGCGCAGCTACGACTGGCCGGCGGCGCTCGATGGCGCGGCCTGGCTGCATCTCTCGGGCATATTGCCGGCGCTCGGCCCCGAGATGGCCGAGGCCGGCCTTGCGGCCATAGCGGCGGCGCGGCAGGCCGGCGTCCGGGTGTCGTTCGACGGCAACTTCCGCGCGTCGCTGTGGGCGCGCTGGTGTCGCGATCCGGGCCCGATCCTGTCGGACTATGTCGCCGGTTGCGACCTGCTGTTCGGCAACCACCGCGATCTGTCGCTCGTGCTCGGCGAGACCCTCGACAGCGACGAGCGGGCGGCCCGCCAGGCGTTCGAGCGATTTCCCCGCCTCGCCACCGTCGCCTCGTCGGCGCGCGAAATCGTCGCCGCCGATCACCATCGCCTGGCGGCGCGGATCGACACGCGCGACGGGTCTTTCGCGGCGCCGCCGGTCGAGGTGACGGGCATCGTCGATCGTATCGGCAGCGGCGATGCGTTCGCCGCCGGCGTCCTCGCGCGCTTCGAGGGCGACCTTGTCGAGGCGGTCACGACGGGGCTGGCACTGGCCGCGCTCAAGCATGGCATCGCCGGCGACCACAGCATGGCCACGGAGCGCGACCTCGCGGCGTTCGCGGCCGGCACCGCCGACGTGCGGCGATAATTCCTCTCGACCGCCGCGTCGTTTTGTCCGATTGTTAATTTGTCTGAGTTAACCGCCCCGCGGCAATCGCCGCGTACCTTCGAAAGTCGCACGCCACCGATGTCCGATACTCCCAAGCTGCGCAGCCGGGCCTGGTTCGACAACCCGGACAACATCGACATGACCTCGCTCTATCTCGAGCGATACCTGAACTACGGGCTCAGCCTCGAGGAGCTGCGCTCGGGCAAGCCGATCATCGGCATCGCCCAGTCGGGCAGCGACATCGCGCCGTGCAATCGCATCCACCTGGAGACGGTGAAGCGCGCCCGCGAAGGGATCATCGCGGCGGGCGGAGTGCCGATGGAATTCCCGCTCCATCCGATCTTCGAGAACTGCCGGCGACCGACCGCGGCGCTGGACCGCAACCTCGCCTATCTCGGCC
>JAEZES010000172.1 GCA_023432995.1 Pseudomonadota bacterium | reverse complement strand
ACCTCGATCGTCAGCGCGGCCGAGCGGCTCAAGGCGGCCGGCGGCTACGACGCGGTGCTGATCGCCGAAGGGCCGCGCCTGGCGGAAATGGCCGCGGGCGCGCTGCGCGAGGGCGGGGTTTCGGTCTTCCTGCTCGGCACCGAGCTGTGGAGCGGGGAAGCGAGCGTCGCCGGCAGCACGGCGCTGCGCGGCGCGCTGTTCTCGGCGGTGTCGGACAGCCGGTACCGGCAGTTCTCTAACAGCTACGAGACGCGCTTCGGCGAGCAGCCGTTCCGCCTCGCCACGCTCGGCTACGACGCGGTCCTGCTGACGCTGCGGATCGCCCGCGACTGGCAGCCGGGTCGCGATTTCCCGACCGGGCGCATGCTGGCCGAGGACGGCTTCCTCGGGCTCGACGGCCCGTTCCGCTTCCGCAGCAACGGCGTCGGCGAGCGGGCGATGGAAGTGCGTGAGGTCGGCAGCGGCAGCGTCACCGTCGTGGACCCGGCGCCGACCCGCTTCTGACCTGCGCCGGGGCCGGCGTCAGATGAATTCGATCTTGTCGACCAGGTAGAACCGGTCGCCCGAGGGCACCGTGACCTCGACTTCCTCGCCGACCTGCTTGCCGATCAGCGCGCGGCCGAGCGGGGAATCGTACGAGATGCGGCCGTGGCGCGCGTCGGCCTCGGTCTGGCCAACGATCTGATAGCGCTGCGGCTTGTCCTCGTCGTCGAGCACGGTGACGGTCGCGCCGAATACGACACGGTCGCCCGAGAGGCTCGCAGGGTCGATGATCTGGGCGCGGCTGACGCGATCCTCGATCTCGGCGATCTGCGCCTCGATCTGACCCTGGCGCTCCTTGGCGGCGTGGTATTCGGCGTTTTCCGACAGGTCGCCATGCGCGCGCGCTTCCTCGATCGCGTCGACGATCTTCGGTCGCTCCTGGCGCAGGGCCTGGAGATCGGCGGTCAGCTTCTCGTAACCCTCGGCCAGCATCGGCACTCGTTCCATGGTCTTCCCTGTCTGTCCCTAGCGTCCCGTCAAAAGAACCCCTGCCCGCGGAAGGCGGAGCAGCACGTTCGAATGTCGGGGGAAACTGCCTTTCAGCTATAATAGTCTTGCAAGGAGCGCACTTCAAGTTCGCTCGCCTTGACCGAAGTGATCGCCCGCGCGACCGCGGCGGAAGCTGCCGCCGTGGTATAGTAGGGGACCTTCTTGTCCAGCGCCGAGGCGCGGATCGACTGGCTGTCCTTATGGCTCTGCCAGCCCTCGGTGGTGTTGAAGATCAGCGCGATCTCGCCATCGACGATCTTGTCGACGATGTGCCGACGGCCTTCGGCGACCTTGTTGACCCGCTCGACCGGCAGCCCGGCCTCGGTCAGGTACTGCGCCGTGCCGCCGGTGGCGACGACCGTGAACCCCTGCTCGAGCAGTTCCCTGACCGGCGCGACGATCAGCGGCTTGTCGCTGTCCTTGACCGAGACGAACAGCGTCCCCCCCTCGGGCAGCACGGTCCCCTCGGCGAGCTGCGACTTGATGTAGGCCGTCGGGAAATCGCCATCGATCCCCATGACTTCGCCGGTGGACTTCATCTCCGGTGTCAACACAGGGTCGGAGCCCGGGAAGCGGCTGAACGGGAATACCGCCTCCTTCACCGTCATATAGTCGATGCGCCAGTCGATCGGCGGCAGGTCGGCCAGCTTCTCGCCGGACATCACCCGCGCGGCGATCTTGGCCACCGGCACGCCGATCGCCTTGGCGACGAACGGCACCGTGCGGCTCGCGCGCGGGTTGACCTCGATCAGGTAGACCAGCCCGTCCTTGACCGCGAACTGCACGTTCATCAGCCCCTTGACGCCGAGCGCCAGCGCCAGGGCCTCGGCCTGCCGTTCCATCTCGGCGATCACCTCGTCGGGTAGGCTGTACGGCGGCAGCGTCGCGGCGCTGTCGCCCGAGTGGATGCCGGCCTCCTCGATGTGCTGCATGACCCCGGCGACGACCACCCGCTCGCCGTCGCACAGCGCGTCGACGTCGCACTCGATCGCGTCGCGCAGGTACTGGTCGATCAGCACCGGGCTATCGCCGGAAACGCTGACCGCGGTGGTGATGTAGGCGTCGAGCTGGGCGTCGGAATCGACGATCTCCATCGCCCGCCCGCCGAGCACGTAGCTCGGCCGCAGCAGCACCGGGTAGCCAATGCGATGGGCGACGGCCAAGGCCTCGTCGCGGCTGCGGGCGATGCCGTTCTGCGGCTGGCGCAGCTTGAGCTGGTTGACCAGCTTGGCGAAGCGCTCGCGGTCCTCGGCGAGGTCGATCGCGTCGGGCGAGGTGCCGAGGATCGGGATGCCGGCCGCCTCGAGCGCGCCGGCCAGTTTGAGCGGGGTCTGCCCGCCGAACTGCACGATGACCCCGACGAGCTCGCCCCGGGCGTGCTCGACACGGAGGATTTCGAGCACGTCCTCGGCCGTGAGCGGTTCGAAATAGAGCCGGTCGGAGGTGTCGTAGTCGGTCGAGACCGTTTCCGGGTTGCAGTTGACCATGATCGTCTCGAACCCGGCCTCGCTCAGCGCGAAGCAGGCGTGGACGCAGCAGTAGTCGAACTCGATCCCCTGGCCGATGCGGTTGGGACCGCCGCCCAGTATGACGATCTTGCGCCGGTCGGACGGATCGGCCTCGTTCTCGGCCTCGCCGAAGCTCGGGGCCTCGTAGGTCGAGTACATGTAGGGCGTGATCGCCTCGAACTCGGCGGCGCAGGAATCGATCCGCTTGTAGACCGGCAGCACGCCGAGCTTCTGGCGCAGCGCGCGCACTTCCTCCTCGCTGGTCGCCCCGACCATCGCCCTGAGCGTGTCGTGCAGCAGGCCCGAGCGGCGTGCCTGGGTCTCGGCCAGCCCGCCGGCGACCCCGACCGAGCGCACCGCGAGCGTGGCCAGGCGCTTGTCGGAAAAGCCCATCGCCTTGAGCCGCCGCAGCCCGTCGGCGTCGTTCGGCAGCCCGTTCTGGGCGATCATCGCCTCTTCGTAGATGATCTCGTCGATGTGCCGCAGGAACCACTTGTCGTAGTGGGTAATCGCGTGGATCTCTTCGACGGTGAAACCCTCGCGGAACGCCTGGGCGACCTTGAGCAGGCGGTCGGGCGTCTGCTGGCTCAGCGCCGCCGTGATCTCGTCGCGCCCGGCGCCCTCGAGCTCGAGCACGCGGTTGAACCCGTCGAGCCCGGTCTCCAGCCCTCGCAGCGCCTTCTGCAGCGATTCCTTGAAGTTGCGGCCGATCGCCATGACCTCGCCGACCGACTTCATTGCCGTGGTCAGGTGCGGGTCGGTGCCCTTGAACTTCTCGAACGCGAAGCGCGGGATCTTGGTAACGACGTAGTCGATCGTCGGCTCGAAACTCGCCGGAGTCGCCCCGGTGATCTCGTTCTCGATCTCGTCGAGCGTGTAGCCGACCGCGAGCTTGGCGGCGACACGGGCGATCGGGAAGCCGGTCGCCTTCGAGGCCAGCGCCGACGAGCGCGACACGCGCGGGTTCATCTCGATCACGATCAGCCGGCCGTCGCGCGGGTTGACCGCGAACTGCACGTTCGAACCGCCGGTCTCGACGCCGATCTGGCGCAGCACGGCGATGCTCGCGCTGCGCATGATCTGGTATTCCTTGTCGGTCAGCGTCAGCGCCGGGGCGACGGTGATAGAATCGCCGGTGTGCACGCCCATCGGGTCGACGTTCTCGATCGAGCAGATGATGATGGCGTTGTCGTGCTTGTCGCGCACGACTTCCATCTCGAATTCCTTCCACCCGAGCAGCGATTCCTCGATCAGCACTTCAGTGGTCGGAGAGGCGTCGAGCCCCGAGCGGACGATGCTCTCGAACTCGGCGCGGTTGTAGGCGACCCCGCCGCCGGTCCCGCCGAGCGTGAAGCTCGGGCGGATGATCGCCGGCAGCCCGGTGCGCTCAAGCACCGCGAACGCCTCGTCGACGCTGTGCGCGAGGCCCGAGCGGGCGCTCTCGAGCCCGATCTTGTCCATCGCCTCGCGGAAGCGCTGGCGATTCTCGGCCTTGTCGATCGCGTCGGCATCGGCGCCGATCATCTGCACGCCGTACTTCGCCAGCGTGCCGTCGTTGAACAGCGCAAGCGCGCAGTTGAGCGCGGTCTGCCCGCCCATCGTCGGCAGCAGCGCGTCTGGCCGCTCCTTCTCGATGATCTTGGCCACGATCGCCGGCGTGATCGGCTCGACGTAGGTCGCATCGGCGCACTCGGGATCGGTCATGATCGTCGCCGGGTTGGAGTTGACCAGGACGACCCGGTAGCCCTCCTCCTTCAGCGCCTTGATCGCCTGGGTGCCCGAATAGTCGAACTCGCACGCCTGGCCGATGATGATCGGGCCGGCGCCTATGACCAGAATGGAGCTGATGTCAGTACGCTTGGGCATCTCAGGCAGCTATCGCTCCAAAAGCCCTCCCCCGTCCGGGGGAGGGTTGGGTGGGGGTTTCCGACGCATGACGGCCAAGCGCCTGACGCCGGTTGCGCAAAGACTGCGCAGAGAGATGACGGATGCCGAACGGCGGCTTTGGTCCCATCTGCGCGCGCGGCAGATGGGTGTGCAGTTCACGCGGCAGTATCCGATCGGGAATACCATCGCGGATTTCGCGTGTCGTCGGCTGAAGCTGGTTGTCGAAGTCGACGGCGGTCAGCACGCCGACAACGCCGCCGACGACGAACGAACCCGTGTGATCGAAAGCTACGGCTATCGCGTGATCCGCTTCTGGAACAACGACGTGCTGCAAAACACCGACGGTGTGGTCCTGCGCATCGCCGAGGACCTCGCCCTCAACACCGACCGCGACGCCTGGTTCGACGACGACGTTTCCGAATGAACGAACCTGCCCCCTTCCCCGACGGGGAAGGGTTGGGGATGGGGGTTCAGCGCCAGCGCGGACGCGAGGCTTGGCGGCCTCGCTCCCCCACCCCAACCCCTCCCCGCCGGGGAGGGGGATAAAGCGCTCGCTGCCCCAGAGCGACACAAAGCCCTCCCCCGTTCGGGGG
>JAEZES010000163.1 GCA_023432995.1 Pseudomonadota bacterium | reverse complement strand
GGATCTGCCGGCGCAACGCGATCTCGTCGGCGAGAAGCGCGGCGCGGGCCTCGCGGTAGGCGGCGCTTTCGCCAGGCCAGCGGGTCGGGCTCGCCGCGGCCAGCTCGTGCGCGGGCTTGAGCGCGGCGGGGGGCGGCAGCGTGGCGGCTTCGGTCATGTCCATCTCCTCCCCTCCGCCAGTGGGCGACTCGGCGCTTGCGATTCGTGGCTCATTGAGTTACTAAAAGCAACCATGAAGTTACAAAAAGATACCGAGGCGCCCGAAAAACACGGCAAGTGGTACCAGGACGCCTGCGGCACGGCGTTCGCGATGGAGCTCGTCGGCGAACGCTGGTCGATGCTGATCATCCGCGAACTTATGCTCGGCGGGCGGCGCTTTTCGGACTTGCGCGCCAGCCTGCCCGGAATCTCGGCCAAAGTGCTGACCGAGCGGCTCACAGGGCTCGAGCAGGCGGGAATCCTGGTCAAGCGCAAGCTGCTGCCGCCGGCCGGAACGCAAGTCTACGAGCTGACCGAGTGGGGCTACCTGGCCGAGCCGGCGATCCAGGAGCTCGGCCGCTGGGCGGCGCGCTCGCCCGAGCACAACCCGCAACTGCCGATCTCGCCGGTCAGCTTCATGCTGAGCCTGCGGACCATGATCGATCACGCAGCGGCGCACGACTTCGACGCGACCGTCGGCTTCACCGTCAGCGGCGAGAGTTTTATCGCCGAGCTGCGCGACGGGGTGATGCCCGTCCGGCGCGCGGAGCCGGGCGAGCCGAGCGACGCCTGGCTCACCGCCGAGGTCGCCCTGCCGCTGCTGCGGGTGATCTACGGCAAGCAGCCGCTGGCCGAGGGGATCGCCGCGGGCGGGGTCACGCTGACCGGCGACCAGCCGCTCGCCGAGCGCTTCCTCGCGCTGTTCTCGCTGCCGCCGAAGATCGGACAACACGCCGCATGATCACGCTCTACGGCGAAGGCCCCGGCTAGCAGTCCCTCCACCTCGGCGAGGCCGGGCTGGCCGGCCCGGTCAACGTCATCGTCGCCAGCCGCGTCCTCGCCCCCGAGGGCGAGAAGGACAGCCGGAGCCCGGGCTGGGCGAGGCGCATGTCGCGGCCCGCCGCGGGCTGGGCCCGCTCCAGCTTGAGCGCGCGCCCTACATGGCCGGCGGATGCTTCACCGCCGCCGACATCCCGCTGACTTACGCGCTCGAGTTCGCTCAGCGGACCGGCAACGCGGTGCCGAGCGAGGCGGAGCGCGCCTATCTCGCGCGCACGACCGCCCGCGACGCCTACCGGCGGGCGATGGACGCCTGCTACGCGACGCGCGAATGGGTCGCCGGGCTCGCCGGCAATGCCGCGGAGTCGTGACTACAGGCCCGAGGCCGCGAACAGCGCGTCTTCCTGCGCGGCCGCGGCCTGCCACCCGGGGCGCTGCTGCACGCGCTCGTACCAGGCTGCCAGCCTCGGGTTGGCCGCGGCGTCGAGCGCCCAGCCGGTGTAGCCGAGCGTGCGGAACGCCGAAGCCACGGCGATGTCGCCGATCGTGAACGCGCCGTCGAGCCACTGGTCGGTGACCGTCGCCTCGAGGTAGCCGAGCGGCCGCTTGACCGCCTCCTCGGCGGCGAGCGCCGCCGCCTCGTCGCCTTCGGTGCCGAAGATCCGCGGCCGCAAGAAGCGGTTGACGACGATCGGCGCCGCGGTCGGGATGAGCACGGTGTCGGCGACTTCCTCGAACCAGATCGCCCGCGCGCGCGCCTCAGGAGCCGCCGGAAGCAGCGCCGGTTCGGGATACCTGGCCTCGAGATAGGTGACGATCGCGGTCGAATCGGCGATCGTGAAATCGCCGTCGCGGAACGCCGGGATCTTGTGGAACGGGCTGACCGCCGAGAACTCGGGATCGGGCTGGCTCGGGTTGCTCGGCACCAGCTCGGCGTCGAGCCCCTTCTCCTTGAGCGCGACAAGCACCTTGCGCACGAACGGCGACAGCGGGAACCCGTAAATCTTCATCGACACCCTCCTCCGAACGGCGCCTATCTGGCCATTGCGTGTTGCAGGCGCAAGACGGCGCGTCTAGGCAGCGCACGCGATGAACGAGATGAGCAGCACCCACCCGAATTCCGGCACCGTGCTCGCCGCGCCCGACCGCGAAGTCGACGTGCGCGAGGTGTTCGGAATCGACACCGACATGAAGGTCCCGGCCTTCTCCAAGGCCGACGAGCGCGTGCCCGACCTCGACGAGGCCTACGTGTTCGATCCGGACACCACGCTGGCGATCCTCGCCGGGTTCGCCTTCAACCGCCGGGTGATGGTGCAGGGCTACCACGGCACCGGCAAGTCGACCCACATCGAGCAGGTCGCCGCCCGGCTCAACTGGCCGTGCATCCGCATCAACCTCGACGCGCACATCAGCCGCATCGACCTGATCGGACGCGACGCGATCGTGCTGCGCGACGGGCTGCAGGTGACCGAGTTCCGCGAGGGCCTGCTGCCGTGGGCGCTGCAGCACCCGGTGGCGCTGGTGTTCGACGAGTACGACGCCGACCGGCCCGACGTGATGTTCGTCATCCAGCGCGTGCTCGAGACCGAGGGCAAGCTGACGCTGCTCGACCAGAACCGGGTGATCCGCCCGAACCCGTGGTTCCGCCTGTTCTCGACCGCCAACACCGTCGGCCTCGGCGACACCAGCGGCCTCTATCACGGCACCCAGGCGATCAACCAGGGCCAGATGGATCGCTGGAACATCGTCGTCGCGCTCAACTACCTGCCCGAGGAGACCGAGCGCCAGGTGGTCGCGGCCAAGTCCAAGCTCGACCCGAAGATCATCGCCGACATGATCCGCGTCGCCGACCTCACTCGCCAGGGCTTCATCGGCGGCGACATCTCGACCGTGATGAGCCCGCGCACGGTGATCACCTGGGCGCAGAACACCGAGATCTTCGGCGACCCCGGGTTCGCGTTCCGCCTGACCTTCCTCAACAAGTGCGACGAGGCCGAGCGGATGCTGGTGGCCGAGTACTACCAGCGGGTGTTCGGCGTCGACCTCCCGGAAAGCGTCGTCGGCAAGGCCTGACCGGGCGTGCTGCGGGACCTCTTCGCGAAGCATCGCGTCGAGAGCCGCATCCTGCTCGTTTTCCTCGGTGTCGCGGCCGCCGTCACGCTGCTCAACAAGGTGGCCTCCGCGCTGGCCGACGGCGATCCGCTGGCGTTCGACCGCGAGCTGCTCCTGCTCCTGCGCCAGCCCGGCGACCCGGCCACGCCGATCGGCCCGCCGTGGCTGCACCAGGCGATGATCGACGTGACCGCGCTCGGCAGCACGGCGCTGCTGACGATCATCACCACGCTCGTCGCCGGCTACCTGCTGGCGGCGAAGAAGCCGTGGCTGGCCGCGTTCACCGTCGGCGCGGTCGCCGGCGGGGCAACGATCAGCACGCTGCTCAAGGTCACGTACGCGCGCACCCGGCCCGACGTGGTCGAGCACCTGGTGGGGATCGACTCGGCCAGTTTCCCGAGCGGGCACGCGATGAACTCGGCGGTGACCTACCTGACGCTCGCGGTCCTGCTGTCACGCGCCGAGAAGTCCGCCGCCTTGCGCCGCTACCTCATCTCGATGGCGATCGCGCTGACGCTGCTGGTAGGGTTTTCGCGGCTCTATCTCGGGGTGCACTGGCCGACCGACGTGCTCGCCGGCTGGACGATCGGCGCGACCTGGGCGGCGGCCTGCTCGCTGTTCGCCAAGCGGCTCCAGGCGCGTCACACGCTCGAAGGCAACGGCACGGCCCGCTAGCGAGACGAGCGGGCGGCGGCGTAGCCGGTCGCGCCCTCCGCGGCGGGCAACCGCAGGACGAAGCGCAGGCCCGTCGGGCGGCTGTCGAACGACAGCTCGGCTTCGATCTGCTCCGCCAGCACGTGGATCGTGCGCGAGCCGATCCCCCCGCCGGCGGCGAACTCGAAATCCTCCGGAAAGCCGACGCCGTCGTCGGCGATTTCGATCAGCGTCGTCCCGTCGCGCTCGCGCCCGCAGCCGATCGTCAGCCGGCCCGGCGCGCCCGCCGGATGGGCGTACTTGAGCGCGTTGGTCACCACCTCGGTGACGATCAGCGACAGCGGCAGGAAATGGTCGGCGCCGACCGGGCACTCGGCGATGTCGCCGTCCGCCAGCTCCCATTGCTCGGGCACGGCCAGAGCCGAGATGAGCAGCCGGCACAGTTCGCGCAAGTGCGCGCCGAACGCCGCCCGATCCGACCCGGGGCGGGTCGACAGCAGCCGGTGCATGTGGCCGACGATGGAAATGCGCGCGGTGATCTCGTGCAGGGCCACCGCGGCTTCGTGCCCGTCGACCGACCCCTTGCGCCGCGAAAAGCTCGCGGCCCGCATGCTGACCGTGCTGGCCAGCAGGGCGAGGTTATTCGAAATTCTGTGGTTGATCTCGGACAGCGCATCGTGCGGAGCAGCGCACGCGATGAATCTCTCCGCATCATTCGCTTCGTTTGTCGTCGGGTGAAGGAAGACCTGGTTCGACATGAGTCGGAGTTTTTAGGTCGATATTTACCAATACTCAATCGGACACGGCAGTCTATTGTGGAATATTGGGTAAAGTAGTCTAGCGAGGCGTGTGCGCGGCTTGCGCTGCCGGCACCCCTGCCTCCATCGGCGTGGATGACGTCGGGAACCAATTTTGAGTAACTGCGTAACTTGGCTGCATTTGGGCCATTGATGCCGATGCGTGCGCGCAGGCGATGGTCGGCGGTAAGCAGGGGGATTGAAAGGTTGAGCGATCTGACACGCGAACAGCGCCTGCAAATCATGCTCACGGACGAGGAACTGGCGGTGATCGACGACTGGCGCTTCGCGCGGCGCATGCCCACGCGCGCGGCCGCCGTCCGCGAGCTGCTCAAGCGCGGGCTGGCCGCCGATGGCTTCTCGACCGCGGCGGCCGGTGAGAAGTCGCAGAACTTCGGCGTCGTCGGCAAGGCCGCCGATGGCGACGGCACGGGCGGGCACGCGGCCTAGCTGGCTAGGCGGTGACCGAGGGCGGCGCGGTCTTCGCCGCCTCGCTCAGCATCTGCAGGCTCAGCCCCTCGGGAATCGCGCTGCGGTCTGCGCCCGCCTCGTTGATCGTCGCCCGACGCATGTCGCGCCTGTAGCGGCGATAATCGTACTCGGTGCCGCGGTGGAGCGTACAGCGGTTGTCCCAGATGAGGATGTCGCCCGCGCGCCAGCGGTGCGCGTAGACGAACGGCGGCTGGGTGGCGAAGGCGATCAGCTCCTCGATCAGCGCCTGGCTCTCCTCGGGACCCATCCCGACGATCTCCTGCGTGTGCGCGCCGACGAACAGCGCCTTGCGGCCCGAGGCGCTCGTCCGCACCACCGGGTGCTCGGCGCGCATGTGCGGGGCGAGCGGGCTGTTGCTTTCGTCGACCGTCGCGCCGGCCTTGCGCCGGCTGTGGAAGTAGTTGTGCCGCGCGGTCAGGCCCTCGAGCCGGTCCTTGGTCGCCTTCGGCAGCGCGTCCCACACCGCGCGCATGTCGATCGTCTCGGTCGCCCCGCCTTCGGGCGTGACGATCACCCCGCGCAGCATCGACCACTTGCTCGGCAGGTCGTTGAACGAGCTGTCGGCGTGGAACAGTTCGTTGCCCTTGGAGATGCGCGCCCGCGGCGAGTCCGGGTCGATGATCGAGCCGTCGGGGGCGAGGTTGGAGACGTCGTAGAGCCCGAACGCGACCCGCCCGCCGTTGTGCGGCTTGTTGCCGGGCAGCTCGAGCGGGCCGAACATGCGCGCGAAGGCGAGATGCTGCTCGTCGTCGATGTGCGCCTGGCCGCGGATGCACAGCACTGCGTGCTCGCGCATCAGGTCCTCGACCAGGTCCACCAGCTCGGCGTCGGGCCGGGCGCAGTCGACCCCGATCAGCTCGGCTGCGAACAGCGGGTGCAGCTTCTCGATTTCGATATCCATTGCGACCCCATCCCCTGAGATTTGATTAGCGGACTAACTAAATCGCCTCCCTCCTGTCCGCAAGCGCGCGGGGAGGGCGCGCGTGACGCACGATCGGTGCTAAATCACTCGCAATTACTGTGTTGGACCACTAATACAGCAGGGCGATGCACATGGAGTCGGGGCGAACGCGGGGCAAACGCAGCGGCCGCTGGCCGTGGTCGCGCCGCGCCGACTCCGTCGGCGAGCCCGAGTACCTGTCGTACGGCCCGCTGTACGACGAGGACGGGCCGGGCGACCCCGAGTTCGGTCAGTGGCTCGACGAGCAGATCGAAGGCCGCTTCGGGCCGCAAGAGGGGGCCGACGGGGAACCGCAGCCGCGCACACGCTGGTGGTGGATCAAGCGCGGCCTCGCCGGCCTCGCCCCGGCTTTCGTCCTGCTCGTCGGCTGGCTGGCGATCACCGCGCCGCTGTCGAAGTCGCTGCAGCCGATCGCCCCGCCGCAGCTGACCCTGCTCGCCGCCGACGGGACGCCGATCGCCCGCAACGGCGCGATCGTCGAGGCCCCGGTCAAGGTCGCCGAGCTGCCCGACCACGTGATCGAGCCGTTCATCGCGATCGAGGACCGCCGCTTCTACAGCCACTGGGGCGTCGACCCGCGCGGTGTGGCACGCGCCCTGTGGGCCAACCTCACCACCGGGCGCACGCAGGGCGGCAGCACAATCACCCAGCAGCTCGCCAAGTTCACCTTCCTCACCCCCGAGCAAAGCCTGACGCGCAAGGCCCGCGAGGCGCTGATCGCATTCTGGCTCGAGGCCTGGCTGAGCAAGGACGAGATCCTCGAGCGCTACCTGTCGAACGCCTATTTCGGCGACAACGTCTACGGGCTCAGGGCCGCCTCGCTGCATTACTTCTACCGCAAGCCGGAGAACCTCAAGCCCGAGCAGGCGGCGATGCTCGCCGGCCTGCTGCAGGCGCCCTCGCGGCTGGCACCGACCAACAATCCCCGGCTGGCCGAGCGGCGCATGCGGCTGGTGCTCGCGGCGATGGTCGACAGCGGCTACCTGACCGCGGCCGAGGCGGCGGCGCTGCCGACGCCGGAAGTCGACGTCAGGACCAAGAACGACCTGCCGACCGGAACCTACTTCGCCGACTGGGCGCTGCCCGAGGCGCGCGAGCTGACCGGGATGGGCTATTCGAGCCAGACCGTGCGCACGACGCTCGACTCGCGGCTGCAGGCCGCGGCCCGGCGCGCGGTCGAGCGGGCGCCGCTCGGCGGGGCCCAGGTCGGCCTCGTCGCCATGCGGCCCAACGGCGAGGTCGTGGCGATGATCGGCGGCCGGGACTACCGCGCCTCGCCGTTCAACCGCGCGACCCAGGCGCGGCGCCAGCCGGGCTCGACGTTCAAGCTGTTCGTCTACCTCGCCGCGCTCGAGCGGGGCTGGGAGCCTGAGGACCGGATCTCGAACCGGCCGATCGAGCAGGGCTCGTACCGGCCGAAGAATTACGGCGAGACCTACTCCGACACGATCACGCTGGCCGACGCCTTTGCGCAGTCGAGCAACGTCGCCGCAGTGCGGCTGTTCGGGCTTGTCGGCGACGAGGCGGTGATCGACATGGCGCGCGAGCTCGGCGTCCGTTCGCCGATCGAGGAAGGCGATCCCAGCGTCGCGCTCGGCACCTCGACGATGACCCTGCTCGAACTGACCTCGGCCTACGCCGGCGTCGCCGCCAACGACTATCCGGTGGTACCGACGGCGTTCGTCGCCGAGGAGCCGGGCTGGCTCGAGAGCCTGTTCGACGGCCGCGACAGCCTCGGTCGCGACGAGCACGAAGACATCGAGCGGATGCTGCGCCAGGCGGTCAACCGCGGGACCGGCCGCGCGGCGATGCTGAGCGCGCCGAACTTCGGCAAGACCGGGACCACGCAGGACCACCGCGACGCCTTGTTCGTCGGCTATGCCGGCGGGCTGGTCGTCGGCGTGTGGGTCGGCAACGACGACAACACGCCGCTGCCCGGGATTACCGGCGGCGGTCTGCCGGCGCGGATCTGGAAGGACTTCATGCAGCAGGCGCTCGGCGAGCGCGCGCGGCCGTCGCGGCCGCAGCCGTCGCCCGACCCGAGCGGCCCGGTCGAGCCGCAGGACGTCCCCGAGCTCGGCGACATCCCGCTCGGCGAGAACGCCAACCTGCGGATCGGCCAGGACGGGGCGGTCATCTCGGGCCGGATCGAAGGCGTGCCGATCGACCTGAGGATCGACCGCAACGGCGTGCAGGTCGAACCGGGCGCGCGCAATCGCGAGCCTGACCTTCCCGCCGAGGCGCCGCCCGGGCAGCCCTAGGGCAGCGGGCGCGGCTCCTCGGCGCCGCTTCGCGTCGGCCAACAGCCGCGCCGGTCGGCCGCCGCGAGGTATTACGTAATCGCAGTTCGCGGCCCCGCGCGGTATGCTCGGCGCCTCGCGACAAGAGGACCGGCGATGGAGACGAGACTGATCATCGCGTACCTGCTGATAGGCCTGCTGGTGGCCGCGGCGGCGTTCGGCGCGCGCCATCTGTTGCTCAAGCGGCGCGAGCACCGCCGCGTGCGGCGCGGCCTCGGACCCTACAAGCGCTTCGCCTCGCGGAGGTGATCCCGCCTTCCTTGCGGGCGCCGTACGAATGAGGCCGTGCAGGTCGCTGCCATCCCGGCGCGCGAATCCCGTTCGGCCCCCTCATTTATCCCCAGCGAATCCGGACGCTTCGCCATTCATCCTTGCCGCTCGACGAGGCCCCGCTAAGGATATTTCGACGTATTCCGGCGCTTGCGGGCGATTCCGGCCCATCCCTGTCAACGGGAAGAGCGCGCTAGGGGGTCTGAGTTGCGATGAAAGCCACCATCGAACGCGCCAAGCTGCTGCGTTGCCTGTCTCACGTCCAGTCGGTGGTCGAGCGGCGCAACACGATCCCGATCCTGTCGAACGTGCTGATCGAGGCGCACACCGACGGCACGGTCAAGATCATGGCGACCGACCTCGATCTGCAGGTGGTCGAGAGCCTCGACGCGGTTTCGGTCGAAAGCGCCGGCGCGATCACCGTCTCGGCGCACCTGCTGTTCGACATCGCCCGCAAGCTGCCCGACGGCAGCCAGGTGAGCTGGGAGACCGCCGACAACCGGATGACGGTCAAGGCCGGGCGCAGCCGCTTCTCGCTGCCGACGCTGCCGCGCGACGACTTCCCGGTGATCGTCGAGGGCGACCTGCCGACCAGCTTCGAGCTGCCCGCGCGCACGCTCGCCGAGCTGATCGACCGCACGCGCTTCGCGATCTCGACCGAGGAGACGCGCTACTACCTCAACGGCATCTTCCTGCACGTCTCCGACGACGACCAGCCGGTGCTCAAGGCGGCGGCGACCGACGGCCACCGGCTCGCCCGCTTCACCCTGCCGCGCCCCGAAGGCGCCGAGGGGATGCCCGACGTGATCGTGCCGCGGAAAGCCGTGGGCGAGCTCAGGAAGCTGCTCGAGGAGGCGCTCGACAGCAACGTCGAGATCGACCTCAGCCCGAGCAAGATCCGCTTCACGCTCGGCGGCGAGGGCGGGGTGGTGCTCACCAGCAAGCTGATCGATGGCACCTTCCCTGATTATTCGCGCGTGATTCCAACGGGTAACGACAAGCTCCTCAAGCTCGATCCGAAGAGCTTCTACGAGGGCGTCGACCGCGTTGCGACGATCGCCACCGAGAAGACCCGGGCGGTCAAGATGGGGCTCGAGCCCGACAAGGTGACGCTGTCGGTGACCAGCCCCGACAACGGCACCGCGGCCGAGGAAGTGCCCGCCGATTACCGTTCCGACGCGTTCGAGATCGGCTTCAACGCCAACTACCTCAAGGACATCCTGGGCCAGATCGAAGGCGACACCGTCGAGATGCACCTGGCCGACCCGGGCGCGCCGACGCTGATCCGCCAGGACGAGAAGTCGCCGGCGCTCTACGTGCTGATGCCGATGCGGGTGTGACCTCGCGCCGGCAGCGGCATGTCACCGTATCTCGCCCTGGTCCCGCTGCTTTGGTTGGTCGCTGTCGGTATCGGAGTCCTAACCTCGGACTGGTCCCGCCTCGCGCATCGCTATCCTGACCGGGCGAGCCCGACGTTGCGTACTTATGCCTTTCGGAGTGCCATCATCAGCGACGGCTGGAAGTTCGGGTTCTCGTTCGGGGCTGCAGTCGTGTTCCAGCCTTGCGTGGCGGGGCTCCGCGTAAGGCTGATCCCCCCGTTTTCGTTCATCTGTCCGTCGTTCTTCGTGCCATGGAACGAACTGGTATTCGAACGCGTGCCCCGTCTGCACCCGCTGGCCAGCATCGTGTTCGGCACGCCTGCGGCGGGTGTGGCCCGGGTCTCTCCGCGACTAGCCCGGAAGATCGCGGCATGGCGCGCGCCCCCGACTACCTGCCGGCCCTGATCATAGCCTCGATATCGACGAACTTCTCGCGCGGGGCGCCCTCGCGCGCCGCCTGCTCCTCGGCTTCCTCGATCTTCTGCCAGTCGCGAAAGGTGACGATGTCGAGGCCGCGCTGTTCGGCGAGGATGTCGAACCCGGCACGGCCTGGCTTGCGGGCGGGGCCGAGCGCGCTGCTTGCGGCGTCCTCGGCGATCAGCTCGACGACCGAGTAGCCGTCGGGCCGGTTGGTGCCGATCGTGCCCGAGGGGCCGCGGCGGGCCCAGCCGACGCAATACAGGCCGGGCAGAATGCGCCCCTCGTCGTTGGCGAAGCGGCCGGCGCGCTCGTCGAACGGCACGCCCGGGATCGGCGAGCTGCGATAGCCGATGCACGACACCACCAGGTCGGCAGGGATCGTCTCGGTTTCGCCGGTGCCCTCGGCTCGGCCGTGCAGCAGACGCGTCTTCTCGATCTCGATGGCCTCGACCTTGCCGTTTCCGATCAGGGCCTTGGGGGCCGACATGAAGGCGAATTCGATCTCGATCGGCTTTTCCGCCCGGATATGCTCGGGGGTTGCGGCAAAGGCGCGCAGCAGGCTGACCGACTTGCGCAGGCCCGGCTCGAGGATTGCGTCCTCCTCGGGCGGCGGGAGGTCGGCGGCGGCGACGTGCGGCGCGGCGCGCTCGAGCTCGCCGAGCTCGCCGAGCTCCTTGGGGGTCATCATGATCTGGTGCGGCCCGCGGCGGCCGAGGATCACGATTCGCTCGATGCGAGAGGCAGCCAGCGCCTCGAGGGCGTGGGCGACGATGTCGCTGCCGGCGAACTCGGCCGGGGTCTTGGCGAGGATGCGGGCAACGTCGAGCGCGACGTTGCCCATGCCGACGACCACCGCCGTCCTGCCCGACAGGTCGGGGTCGAGCCGGGCGAACTCCGGATGGCCGTTGTACCAGCCGACGAAGGCCGCGCTGCCGAACACGTTGGCGAGGTCCGCGCCGGGGATGCCGAGCGGCCGGTCGTGCGGCGCGCCGGTGGCGAGGATCACCGCGTCGTACAGCTCCTGCAGCTCGGCCATGGTCACGTGCTCGCCGACGGTGACGTTGCCGACGAAGCGCACGTTGTCCGACAGCGCGACCTTCTCGTAGCGCTTGGCGACGGCCTTGATCGACTGGTGATCGGGGGCGACGCCGGTGCGGATCAGCCCGTAGGGCACCGGCAGGCGGTCGAACACGTCGACCCGGACCTCGTCGCCGAAGGCCTTCTGCGCGGCCTCGGCGGTGTAGTAGCCGGCAGGTCCCGAGCCGATGATCGCGAAATGCCTCACGCGGCTCTCTCCCCGCCGTTTTCCCGCACCGGTTGTAACCTTGCTGTGCCCTGCGGCAAGGCCGCGTCCGGGCTCCGAAAAGCCTTGTCCACTTAACGCTTTCTCAAAGCTGGTCGGCGCATCTGCCGGCCATGTCAGAAACCGGCCAGGCACGCGCGGCAGCCGAACTGGGCGCGCCCGCTCGCGCAGACATGTCCCCGGCGCACGGAGACTCGCGCCCGGCC
>JAEZES010000146.1 GCA_023432995.1 Pseudomonadota bacterium | reverse complement strand
GGCCGAGCCCAGCGCCGAAGCGCGCGCGCCGGCCCGGCGCGAGAAGCGCAAGGAGCCGCGCCGCGAGCCGGAGCTCGAGGACGCGGGCCAGCCGGGCGAGTGGAACGGTCCGGTTCCGGGGTTCCTCAACCTGTCTGCGCTCTAGGCCGTCTCGTCGGTGCGCTTTGCGCCGGCGCAGGACGTCGGGAAAAGCGCCTGCGTGCTCTCGCGCGAGGGCTTCGTTAGCGCTAAATAAACCTAAATTGCCGCAATGGGGCCGGCGGGGCGCGCGGGGCGCCACGGCGACAGGCGACAGATGGCAGTACGGAGCATCCTCAAGGGACTGACCGGCGGCGGCGGCGCAACCGACGCCGGCAACGACGTCGACTATGGCGAAGTGGCAGTGGTCACGCCCGGCGACACGCGCCGCCGGCTGCAGATCCTCGACGACTTCGAGCAGGCCGGGATCGGCTGGATCTGGGCGACCGATGCCCAGGGGCGCCTGATCTACCTGTCGGAGACGGCCTCGGAAAAGCTCGGCAAGCCCACGTCGGAGCTGCTCGCGCAGCCGCTGGTCTCGGTGTTCGAAACCGATCCCGACAACCCCGACGAGCGCAGCGACCGCCCGCTCAACTTCCAGCTCAACGCGCGCAGCAAGATCCACGACCTGACCGTCAGGGTGATCCTCGACCGCGCGCGGTTCCAGGAACGGCACACCTGGTGGTCGATCTCCGGCCACCCGCTGTTCGACGCCGGCGGCAAGTTCCTCGGCTACCGCGGCAGCGCCAAGGACGTGACCACCGAGTACGAGCGCAAGCTGGTCGACTCCCGCATGGCCGAGTACGACGCGCTGACCGGGCTCGCCAACCGCCACCGGATGAACCGCCGGCTCGACAGCATCCTCGGCGCGTACAAGCAGGCCAAGCGCAGCTGCGCGCTGATGATGCTCGACCTCGACCGGTTCAAGTACGTCAACGACACGATGGGCCACCCGGCCGGCGACGAGCTGCTGCGCCAGGTCGCGCAGCGGCTGCAGAGCATCATCGGCGACCGCGGCGAGATCGGCCGCTTGGGCGGCGACGAGTTCCAGGTCATCCTTCCCGACCTCGATGACCGCGGCAAGCTCGGCGAACTGGCCGAGAAGGTCATCCAGATCGTCTCGCAGCCGTACCCGATCGAGGGCAAGCGGGCGATCATCGGCACCAGCGTCGGCGTTGCCATCGCGCCCTACGACGGGATCGAGAAGGACGAGCTGGTGCGCTCGTCCGACCTCGCCCTCTACGCGGCGAAGAACGGCGGCCGTGGCCAGTTCCGGTTCTACTCGTCCGATCTCAAGGACGAGGAGGAAGAGCGCCGGCTGCTGCTTGACGACCTCCGCGAGGCGCTCGCCAACGACCAGTTGCAGCTGCACTACCAGCCGGTCGTGCGGACCAAGGATCACGTGGTGGTCGGGTTTGAGGGGCTGATGCGCTGGGAGCACCCCGAGCGCGGCTACGTCTCGCCGGGGATCTTCATCCCCGCGGCCGAGGAATCGAACCTGATCAACCAGCTCGGCGAATGGGCGTTGCGCCGCGCGTGCGAGGACGCCGCGACGTGGCCCGAGACCGTGCGCGTCGCGGTCAACGTCTCGGCCGTGCAGTTCAACAACAACAACTTCCTGACCGTCGTGACCAATGCGCTGGCCGCCTCCGGGCTGGCGCCCGACCGCCTCGAGCTAGAGCTGACCGAGAGCGTGTTCATGGGCGACAGCGAGGTGACCGAAAGGACTTTCACCGCGCTCAAGGACCTCGGCGTCCGGCTCGCGCTCGACGATTTCGGTACCGGCTACTCGTCGCTCAGCTATCTGCGCTCGGCGCCGTTCGACAAGCTCAAGGTCGACAAGAGCTTCGTCGATTCGTGCACCCAGAAGGACCAGAACAGCGCCAAGATCATCACCGCGATCATCGGCCTGTCCGAGGCGCTCGGGATGGAAACCACCGTCGAGGGCGTCGAGGCGTTCGACCAATTCAACCTCGTGTGCGAACGCGGCGCCAAGTACATCCAGGGCTGGATCTACTCGAAGGCCCTGCCGGCCGAGCAGATCGCCGACGGGATGAGCAGCGGCGAGATGCGGATCGAGCCGCACGGCCCGGAAAAGCACCGGCCCGAGCGGCGCTCGGTGTTCCGCCGCGTCGGCGTGATCCACGACGACCACCGCTACGAAGCGGTGATGCGCAACCTGTCGAAGACCGGGGCGATGGTCGAGGGCCTGCTCGGCGTCCCGGTCGGCACCGGGCTGGTGCTCGACCTCGGCGAGGGCCAGCTCGCGGTCGGCGTGGTCAACCGCGTCGAGGACGTGATGATCGCGATCGAGTTCGAGACGCCGCTGGTCAGCGACGGCGCCGGCGGCCTGTGCACGCGGCATCGTGTCTCGCCCTACGCGCTGGCCGCGGCCGGGATGCCGCTCGCCGCGCTGCCGCCGGGCAACTATCCGGCGCAGCTGCTCAGCCCGCCGCGCAGCAAGCCGCAGTTCATGCAGGTGACGGTTACCGGCTCGAGCACCTGACGCTCGCGCGCTGCGGCCATGCAACCAGTGCCCAGCTACCGCGGCGAGGGAAAGCCGGACGATGGGGCTTGGCGCGAGGGCGTGCTTGGGCATAGCAACTGGGGCAGGATGGATTCCTGCCTGCACTTCGAGGGCTTCGAGCTCGATCCGGGCAACCGGCGGCTGAGCCGCGACGGCGCCCCGGTCGAACTCACCGGCCGCTATCTCGACGCGCTGGTCCTGCTGGTGTCGGAACGCGGACGGCTGGTGTCCAAGGACCGTTTCCTCGAGGAAGTGTGGCGCGGCATCCCGGTGACCGACGAGGCGCTGACGCAGTGCATCCGCACGCTGCGCCGCCAGCTCGGCGACGACGCGGCGAACCCGCGGTTCATCGAGACGGTGCCGAAGCACGGTTACCGGTTCCTCGCCGCGGTTGCAGTGGCCTCGGCGGTGGACGGTCGTTCGCCGGCTGCTTCGACGCCACGCTGGCCGCGCGTGGTCGCCCTCGGCGCGGCGGGCGCGATCGGCGGCGGGATCGCAGGGCTGACGGGCGGGCTGCTCTACGGGTTCGCCGGAGTCTCGACGCCGGTGCAGCCCGGCGTCGGCGCGCTGTCGGTGCTGCTGGTGGTGACCGCGGTGTGCGTGGTGGTCGGCGCGATCGGCGGGGCCGGGGTGGGCTTCGGGCTTGCCATGGCCGCCGATGGCGAGCGGCCCGCCTGGTACCGCAACGCCCTCGGCGGGGCGCTCGGCGGCCTGCTGACCGGCGCGGTGGTCAAGCTGCTCGGTCTCGACACGCTCAACCTGCTGTTCGGCCACGCGCCGTCGGACATCACCGGCGCGGTCGAGGGGTTGGTGCTCGGCGGCGTCGTCGGATTCGGAGCGTGGCTCGGCTGGCGCGGGGGCCGGCCGCGGCTGCGGCTCGGGTCGGGAATCGCGGCGCTGGCCGGAGCACTCGCCGGCGTGGCGATCGCGCTTGCCGGCGGCCGGCTGATGGCGGGCAGCCTCGACCTGCTCGCCCGCACCTTCCCGGAATCGCGGTTGCGCCTCGACCCGATCGGGGCGCTGCTCGGCGAGCAGGGGTTCGGCCCGGTCAGCCAGGTGGTGACGGCCGGACTCGAAGGGGCGCTGTTCGGCGGCTGCGTGGTCGGGGCGATGATCGTCGCGCGGCGCATGCTGGCGCCGCGCTGATCGCGATCCCTCAGGCGCGGCCCGAGGCGATGTAGCGGTCGACGTTCCTTGCCAGCACGTCGAGCGGGGCGTTGCCGCCCTTCACGACCGCGTCGTTGTACTTGCGCAAGTCGAACGCCGCCCCAAGCGCCTGCTGCGCTCGGCTGCGCTGGCGGACCATCTCGCTGTGGCCGACCTTGTAGCCGCAGGCCTGGCCGGGCCACGAGCAGTAGCGGTCGACTTCGCTCTCGACCTGCTCGCGCTTGTTGCCGTTACGCTCCATGAAGAAGGCGATGCCCTGCTCGCGGCTCCAGCGCTTGTGGTGGAGGCCGGTGTCGACCACCAGTCGGCAGGCGCGGAACGCCTGGTCCTGCAGGTACCCGAGCCGCCAGGCGGGATTCTCGTCGTAAGCGCCGAGCTCGTCGGCGAGCTGCTCGGCGTAAAGCGCCCAGCCCTCGGAGAACGCATTGAAGGCGAGGATCGAGCGGATCAGCGGGAGCTGGTTCGAATACTCGCCTTCCCACACGTGGCCCGGGATGGTCTCGTGGTGGACCAGCGTCGGCACGTCGTACTTGCGGTGCAGGTCGGTGGTGCGGAGGTTGATCCACATCTTGCCGGGGATCGTGCCGTCCTTCGATCCGGCGCCGCCATAGGCGGTCGGCGCGCCCGGTTCCTCGGACAGGGGCAAGCGGCGGACCTCGAGGTTGGCGCGGACGATGGTCTCGAAGGCGCGCGGCATCTGCGCGCGGATCCAGGCGATGCGCTGCTCGATGAAGGCCATGATCTCGGCGCGGCCCGGATCGCCCTCGGCGAACTTGAAGCGCGGGTCCTCGCCGAGCGCGGTCATGCGGTCGCCCACCGAGCCCTGGGTATAGCCGAGGTCGCGCAGGATCGGGTCCATCCGCCCGTGGATCTCGTCGAGCTCGGTCAGCCCCATCTCGTGGATTTCGTCGGGCGACATGCGCGTGGTCGTGCTGGCGCGGAGCGCCCAGGCGTACCACTCGTCGCCGCGCGGCTGCGACCACATGCCGGGGTCGCCGTCGGCGAGGCTTGTTTGTCGCCTGAGTTCGGCAAGCTGGCGTTCGAGCGCGGCCGCGATCGGCCCGGTGACGAGGCTGCGCGCGCGGCCCTCCCAGTCCCCGGCCAGGTTGGCCTCGGCCGTGCGCCGGGCCAGCGATTCGACCAGAACGCCGCCGGCTTTCGCGTCGGCGAGCGAGGATTCGAGCTGCGGGATCGCCTTGGCGAGCAGGAAGTCGGGCGGGATCACGCCCATCCCGGCTGCGGCGCGGACCCGCTCGAGCTCCCCGTCGAGGTTGCCCGGGATCGCCTCGAGCCGCGACAGGTACGCCTCGGCGTCGGTCGCGTCCCTGACCGGGTGGTCGGAATCGAGGAACCGCGGGTAGTCGATGTAGCCGCCGACGTTCTGGATCACGACGTAAGGCGCGTTACGCCACGAGCCGACCGCGACGTCGCCGTAAGGCTGCGCAAAGCCCTCGAGCGCAGTGGCGTAGGCGCTCTCGACCACCTCGAAGCTGGTCCGCGTCGCCGGATCGAGCGCGGCCGTGTCGACCGCGCGCACGCGCGCGAGATCGGCGCGCAGCGTGGCTGCGTAGGCGTCGATGCCCTGGCTGGAGATGTCCTTCAGCCGCCCGCGCAGCGCGGCATGCGCCTCGGTGTCGACCCCGAGCGAGGTTGCCCGTTCGGGCTCGTGGGCCAGCAGGTTCCAGGCGATGTCGTCGAGCAGCGCGGTCGCGCCATCGACCGGCGCCGGCGCCCCAGCCAGGCGCGTCGCGCAACCTGGAAGGACGAACAGCGAAGCCCCGGCGCCAAGCCCGGCAAGGGCCTGGCGTCGGGTAATGGTTGCGGATGAAATCGACATGAGCGGCTTTTCGCCGCGCCCTGCCGAACTGTCAAACGGACATCAGTTGAGGAATTCCGCCGGCACCTTGCCGCCGTTCCTGGCGAGTTCCTGCATGGTCTGCCGGTGCAGCCGGATGTTGTCCTCGGCCGAGCCCTCGTAGTCGGTGTTGCCGAGCTCCTCGGCGAGCTGCTTGCGGTTGGCGTAGCTCGAATCGACCCCGATCAGCTTCATCAGGTCGACGATCGAAGTGCGCCAGTTGAGGTTGCTGGCGCCGGGCAAGGCTTCGAGCCGCGCTGCGACGTCGATCTCGCTGATCGGCGCGGGCTGGCCCGGCGCCGGCTGAGGCGAGCCAGTTTGAGTGGCGGTCGCCTGCTGTTGCTCTTGTTGCGGGCTGGCCGACGGCTGGTCGTCGTCGCGGCCGAAGATCGCATTCTTGATCGAATTGAAGATACCCATCGAAGTGGTCCTTTGCTTGGGTTGTCGCATTCCCCTCCCAAGCTTCGGTGCCAGTCCTTCCCTGCCTTTCGTTCGGCACCCAATCGCCGTAGGAAGGTCGGACAGATCGGCCCAGCCGTCAAGCCATGGCGGACCGCCGCAGCCCGAGGGGAGTTATTCATGGACATTCTCGACACACTACGCCGGAGCGGGGGCATCGAGGCGATGGCCGGGCAGCTCGGCATCAGCCCGGCCCAGGCGACTGCCGGCGCCGAAGTCCTGCTCCCCTCCATTCTCGGCGGGTTCAAGAAGCGTGGCGAGGCGGGCGGCGGCGGCACGGCCGGGATCGGCGACCTGATCGGCATGCTCGGCGGCCTTGGCGGAGGGGCCCTGGCTGACAACGTTGTCGGTCCTGAGCCGACCGACGTCGCCCGCGGCAACGAAGTGCTCGGACAGATCTTCGGCTCGAAAGAGGTCAGCCGGCAGGTCGCCGGGCAGGCCTCGCAGCAGTCCGGGCTCAGCCCCGAACTGCTCAAGAAGATGCTGCCCATCCTCGCGATGCTGGTTGGCGGCTACCTGTCGTCGCGAGCCGGCGGCGCCGGCACACCGGCGCAGGGCGGCGGGGTGTTCGGCGACATTCTCGGCTCGGTGCTCGGCGGGCGCGGCGGGGCAGCGTCGGGTGGCCCCGATCTCGGCGGCATCGGCGCCATGCTCGATCTCGATGGCGACGGCAATCCGCTCGACGACATCATCGGCATGGCGGGCCGGCTGGGTCGCTGACCGGCGATGGGCGCGATCCTGTCGGTCTTGATGCTCGCCGCCCTGGCGGCGCTCGGCGGCGCCATCGTGCTGTGGCGCCGGGGCGGTTCAACCAAGCAGGCCTCGCTGCTGGTCATCCTGGCGGTGGTGATGATCGCCAACGTGCTGATCTGGACGATCCCGAGCGGCAGCGGGAGCGCGCCGATCGAGCGCACTCCCGCGCCGGAGTGATTACTCGGGTATCTCCCACCGCACCGAGCCCGTGAACGTGCCCAGCACTTTGGCCCCGGTTTCGTCGGTCGCCGGCTCGAACCGCGCGCGGCGGGTGATCAGGCGGCAGGTCGCTTCGTCGAGCGCGCGGTTGCCCGAGGGGCGGGTCAGCTCGCAGCTCGACACGCGGCCGCTGGTGCCGATTACCAGCCGGTAGGCGACCGCGCCTTCGGCCTCGTCGATCAGCGCCACCCGCGGGTAATCGTTGTTGGTGATCCAGTTCGCCGAGCTGTTGCTCGGCACCGCGCGTTTCGGGGTGAAGCTCGGCTGCGGCCGCGGCGGCAGGTTCTCGATCGGATCGGGCACGACGCGGGGAATGTCGGCGAACGCCACCTCGGTCGGTTCGAGCGTCTCGTAGACCGGCTCGGGCGGGGGCGGCAGGAGCTCGATCACGGGTTTCGGCGCCTTCGGCGGAGGCGCGACCGGGTCCGGCAGCGGCGGCGCGGGTTCCGGAGGAACCGGCGGGATCGGGAACTGCAGGATCGGCTTATGCTCGTCGACCTGCTTGTAGCCGACGACGCTCAGGCCGGTGACCACGGCAAGGGCGATGGCGGCGTGGACCGCGGCAGTCGTGGCAACGGCGGTGGCGCGGCGGCGCGGATCGTGGGCCTGGTCCAGGTATGACATGCTCGCCTCCTCTCCGGTGCCGCCGCCCTCAGGGCGGCGAGGGCGGCGACTCGTGTTACAATGTAACATTACATCAGAAGTCGGGTTCCCGGCAAGCGCAAATTCGCGCGCTTCGCTCAACGGATGGTGCAGGCCGGGTCGAGCCGGAAGTCGAGGTAGTTGTCGACTGCGCCCATCAGGTCGTCGATCTCGTTCTCGAAGAAGTGGTTGGCCCGCGGGATTTCTTCGTGGTGAATCGTGATGTGCTTTTGCGTGCGCAGCTTCTCGACCAGCTTCACCACCGCGCTCGGCTGGACCACCGTGTCGGCCGCGCCCTGGATGAAGATGCCCGAGGCCGGGCACGGTGCGAGGAACGAGAAGTCGTACATATTGGCCGGCGGGGCGATCGAGATGAACCCGCGGATCTCGGGCCGGCGCATCAGCAGCTGCATGCCGATCAGCGCGCCGAAGCTGACCCCGGCGACCCAAGTGGTCTGCGCCTCGGGATGGATCGTCTGCACCCAGTCGAGCGCCGAGGCGGCGTCGCTGAGCTCGCCGATGCCGTTGTCGAAGCTGCCCTGGCTGCGGCCGACGCCGCGGAAGTTGAAGCGCAGCGTGGCGAAGCCGCGGTCGACGAACGTCTTGTACAGCCGCTGGACGATGCGGTCGTTCATCGTCCCGCCGCCTTGCGAGTGCGGGTGGAGGATCATCGCCACCGGCGCGCGCGGGCGCGGGCCGGGCGAGTAACGGCCTTCGAGACGGCCTTCGGGGCCGGGGAAGATGACGGAGGGCATGCTGCGTTGCTCGTATGACTTGTGGAACCGGCTCGCAGGTGGCGCGGCCGAAGACGGGGGCTATATAGTGC
>JAEZES010000040.1 GCA_023432995.1 Pseudomonadota bacterium | reverse complement strand
GGGCGGCGGCGGCGGCGGGGCCGGCTCCGATCCCCCGAAGTTGAAGGTCAGGCCACCGAGGATCGAGTGCGAAGTGAAGTCCGAATCGGTCGGATCGCCCGCGACCGTGTCGATGTTGAGCCCGTTCACGTTGAAGAAGCGGTAACGCAGCGTCACGTCGACGTTGTCGGAAATTGCCTGGCGAACACCGGCAATGACCTGCCAGGCGAAACCGCCGTCGCTCCCGTCGAGGAATTCGCCGGTGTTGGAGAATCCGGTGAGGCTGCTGTAGTCGACGTCGGCATAGCCGCCGCCCGCGCCGACGAAGCCGCTGAGGCCCTCGTCGTCACCGAAATCGAGCATGCCGTTGAGCATGAAGGCGAGCGCGGACGTCGAGCCACCACCGGGGTGAGTGCCGACAAAATAGTTGGTTCCGCCACCGGCCGGCAGCAGGACGCTGTTGTAGAATTCGTCGAGGTCGGCTTCGCGGTAGGAGACTTCGGCCTCCAGCCGGAAGGCGCCGAGATCGTAGCCGACGAACAGCGCGCCATCGTACCCGTAGTCGTGGTCGAGCGTGACGACGTCTTCGACTCCGTCGACGTCAAAATCCGTATCTTCGACGATCATCGCGCCGAAATCACCACCGACGTACCAGGCGCCGTCACGTGCGGTTGCGGGGGCCGCGATCACTGCCGTCGCAGTTGCGAGTCCCAGTCCTAACTTGCGCATGTTGGTTCCCCTTGAGTCAGGCCGCCCGGACGGAACCCGTGTCCATCCGTGATGCAAGCTGGCCGACGTTTGCCATGACTCTCGATGCGGTCAAGCGTTCCTTGTTACATTCAATATCAGTTTGCCCGGCCATTGTTGCCCTCGGGGCACAAGGTAAAACCCCGAAATTCCGAACCTCGGTCCTTTGATCGCGAGCTAGAGCAGCGTCAGCTGGCCGTCCGCCGCGGGAGGCCGGAAGGCG
Source organism: Pseudomonadota bacterium (assembly GCA_023432995.1). GTDB lineage: Bacteria > Pseudomonadota > Alphaproteobacteria > Sphingomonadales > Sphingomonadaceae > Croceibacterium_A. The sequence goes on along the minus strand of JAEZES010000040.1, from coordinate 6,584 downwards.
CCGCAGTCGAGCTCGAAGCGCGGGTTGTCGATCCCGGCGCGCTTGCGGGCCAGGCGGAAGCGGGCGCGCAGCAGGTCCGCCCAGACCCCGCTCGGCTTCATGCGGGTGAAGAACGCCGGATCGTTGTCGCGGCCGCCGCGGATTGCCCTGACGATGCTCATGACCTTGTCACCGCGATCGGGGAAGTGGACCGAGAGCCATTCGCGGAACAACGGGGCGACCTCGAACGGCAGCCGCAGCGGGATCCACCCGGCCGAGCGCACGCCGATGGCACCTGCGCGGGCGAGGATTTCCTCGATGAATTCGTCGGTTATCGCCGGAATGACCGGCGCGACCGAGCAATGGGCGGGAACCCCGGCCTCGACCAGCCCGGCAAGCGCCGCGAGCCGCTTGGCCGGGGCCGACGCGCGCGGCTCGAGCAGCCGCGACAGCCGTGGGTCGAGCGTGGTGACCGAGACGGCGACGGCGACCAGGCGGTGGCGCGCCAGCTCGGCCAGCAGGTCGAGGTCGCGCAGCACGCGGTCGGACTTGGTGGTCACCGTCACCGGATGGCGGGTCTCGAGGCACAGTTCGAGCAGCGCGCGAGTGATGCGGTAACGTCCCTCGATCGGCTGGTAGGGATCGGTGTTAGTGCCCATGGCGATCTGCCGCGGGCGGTATTTCGGTCGAGCGAGGGTTTCTCTGAGCAGGTGGGCGGCGTTGGGCTTGGCGAACAGCTTGGTCTCGAAGTCGAGCCCGGGCGAGAGGTCGTGAAACGCGTGCGTCGGCCGGGCGAAGCAGTAGATGCAGCCGTGCTCGCAGCCGCGATAGGCGTTGACCGAGCGGTCGAAGCCGATGTCGGGCGACTGGTTGAAGGTCAGGATCGTCTTGGGATGCTCCTCGGTCACCGTGGTGCGCAGCTTGACCGGCGGGCCGTCGAGCCTCTCCATCCAGTCGCGCCAGTCGCCGTCGGCGGTGCGCTCGGCGAGGCCGAACCGCTGCGGCACCGCGGCCGATTGCGCGCCGCGGCCGCGGACGGGAGGATCCTTGCGGCGTTCCATGCGGGCAAGCGTAGCCCCTAGGCAAACGCGCAGCAAGAACATATAGTGAACACATGGTCGCTTTAACGTTGCTGCAAAAGCTCGAGATTCTCGCCGACGCCGCCAAGTATGACGCCTCGTGCGCCTCGTCGGGCACGACCAGGCGGGACAGCGCTGGCGGGCGCGGGCTCGGTTCGACCGAGGGGATGGGGATCTGCCATGCCTATGCGCCCGACGGCCGCTGCATCTCGCTGCTCAAGGTGCTGCTGACCAACCACTGCGTGTTCGACTGCCATTACTGCATCAACCGCAAGAGCTCGAACGTGCGCAGGGCGCGCTTCTCGCCGCAGGAAGTGGCCGACCTGACGATCGCCTTCTACCGCCGCAACTACATCGAGGGGCTGTTCCTCTCGTCGGGCATCGTCAAGAGCTCGGACCGCACGATGGAGCAGCTGGTCGAAGCGGCGAGGATCCTGCGCGAGGAGCACGAGTTCCGCGGCTACATCCATCTGAAGACGATCCCCGATGCCGATCCCGAGCTGATCCGCCGGGCCGGCCTCTACGCCGATCGCGTGTCGATCAACGTCGAGCTGCCGACCGCGGCCGGCCTTGCCCGCCTCGCGCCCGACAAGGACGCCCGGCGAATCGAAAGCGCGATGGGCGGCGTGACGGCGGCGATCGCCGAAGCCCGCGAGGGGACGGCACGATTCCGGCACGCTCCGAAGTTCGCCCCGGCGGGGCAGTCGACGCAGATGATCGTCGGCGCCGATGCGGCGACCGACGCCGAGATCGTCGGCAAGGCCAGCCACCTCTACGGCGCGTTCGGCTTGCGCCGGGTGTACTATTCGGCCTTCAGCCCGATTCCCGACGCCAGCGGGGTGCTGCCGCTGAGGCGCCCGCCGCTGGTGCGCGAGCACCGGCTGTACCAGTCGGACTGGCTGATGCGCTTTTACGGCTATCGCGCCGAGGACGTCGCCGAGGCGGCGGGCGAGGATGGCATGCTGCCGCTCGACATCGATCCCAAGCTCGCCTGGGCTCTGAAGTTTCGCGAGCAATTCCCAGTGGATGTGAACCACTCCTCGCGCGAAATGTTGCTTCGCGTGCCGGGCCTGGGGGTGCGCGCCGTCAGTCATGTCGTTGCGTCTCGACGTCACCGCAAGCTGCGGCTCGACGACCTCGCGCGGCTGACCAGCTCGATCGCCAAGGTGCGCCCGTTCGTGGTCGCGGCCGACTGGCGCCCGACGCTGCTGACCGACCGGGCGGACCTGCGCGCGCTGCTGGCGCCTCCAACCGAGCAGCTCGAGCTGTTCGCCGCATGATCCGCTCCGCGCATGCCCCCGCTGCCTATTGCGTCAGCCTGGACGAACCGGATGACTTTGCCGCCTGGCGCGAGCGGGCTCGGGCGCTCGTCCAGCGCGGCGTCCCGCCCGAGCAGGTCGCCTGGAGCGAACCCGGCGAATCCGCCAGCCTGTTCGGCGCGGCCCTCGAAGGCCCGGAGCCTGACGTCAGTGCGCCGTGGGTTCGTGCCAGCAGATCGTTCATCGAGCTCGCGCAAAGCGCCGTCCTGCATTCCGACTCGCAACGGTTTGCCTTGCTCTACCGTGTGCTGTGGCGATTGCAGCGCCATCCGCGCCTGCTGGAGGATCGCGCCGACCGCGACGTGCGGCGGCTCGACGAACTGGCCCGCGGCGTGCGGCGCGACATGCACAAGATGCGCGCCTTCGTGCGCTTTCGCGCGGTCGGCGACGGCGAAACGGAGCGTTTCGTCGCCTGGTTCGAGCCCGAGCATCACATCCTGCGGGCCAATGCCGGGTTCTTCGTGCGCCGCTTCGCGGCGATGCGCTGGTCGATCCTGAGTCCGAAGGGCTCGCTGCACTGGGACGGCGAAAGCCTGGCCGAGGGCCCCCCGGCGCACCGGTCCGACGCTCCGCACGGCGACCCGGCCGAGACGCTGTGGCGCCAATATTACGCGTCGATCTTCAATCCCGCGCGTTTGAAGGTCGGGGCGATGCTCAAGGAGATGCCCCGCAAGTACTGGAAGAACATGCCCGAGACCGCGCTCATCCCCGAGCTCGTCGCGGGCGCGCAGGCGCGGGAGAGCGCGATGATCGAGGCCGGCACGATAGACTACGGCGAGCGGCCGAAGTTGCTTTCGGGCATCGGCGAGGCGATTCATGCCTGCCGGCGCTGCCCGATCGGGCTGCTCGACAACAGCGCGGTGATGGGCGAGGGCCCGCGGACCGCCGAACTGATGATCGTCGGCGAGCAGCCGGGCGACCAGGAAGACCTCGCCGGCCGCCCGTTCGTAGGCCCGGCGGGCAAGGTGCTCGACGCGCATCTCGAGCGCGCCGGGATCGACCGGCGACAGGTCTACCTGACCAACGCCGTCAAGCACTTCAAATACGTCCAGCGCGGCAAGCGGCGGCTGCACCAGTCGCCCACCGCCAGGGAGATCGACGTCTGCCGCTGGTGGATCGATGGCGAGCGGGCGATCGTGAAGCCCAGGCTGGTTCTGGCGCTCGGTTCGAGCGCGGCGCGCGGGCTGCTCGGGAAGACGGTCAGCATTTCCCGGACCCGCGGCAGGCCGCACCCGCTCGAGGACGGCAGCGAACTGTGGGTCACCGTGCACCCCTCGTACCTGCTGCGGCTGCGCGACGAGGCGAAGGATGAGCAGGAACGGATGTTCCAGGCCGATCTCGCGGCCGTGGCCGCGCGGCTGACGGAGCTGGCGGAGCGGTGAGCGCACGCCTTCCCCGCGATGGCGGAGCGGGCTCGTCCCGGGAGGGTGCCGCGGTCCGGCGATCGTCCGCAAGGACGGCGTGAGGGAACGAGGTCAGTGCCCGAGGCCCCGCTCACACCCGACAAGCGGCGGATCGCGCTGGATCCGGCAACGGTCCCGCCGCCCGAGCGCGCGTCGTTCGTCGAGCTCGGAGTGGCCAGCTGCTTTTCCTTCCTGCGCGGCGCGTCGGACGCGGTGGACCTCGTGACGACCGCGCGCGCGCTCGGTTACGACGCGCTCGGGATCGCCGATGCCAATTCGATGGCCGGCGTGGTGCGCCTCCATGCGGAAGCCAAGACTCTCAAGTTGAGGCCGGTCATCGGGTGCCGGCTTGAGACCGTCGAAGGCCTCGCGTTCCTCGCTTATCCGACCGATCGCGCGGCTTACGGGCGCCTGTGCCGCCTGCTCTCGGCCGGCCGCATGCGCAAGCTTGACGGCGAATGGCAGGCCAAGGGGGTCTGTGACATCAGCTTGGCGATGGTCGCCGAGCATGCGGAGGGCCTACACCTGATTCTGCTGCCGCCGGATGACCTGGCCGAGCGCTTCACCGTGCCCGCCTGGGCCAGCAACGTCGTGGCGTTCGACGGGACGGCGATCGGCGATGGCGTCACGGGCTCACTTGCCGAGATCCTGCCGCACCTTGCCAGCGGGCTGGCGACGCTGCGACACATTGCCGCCAGCTACCTCTACCGCGGCGACGACGTGGCGCGGATCGACCGGCTCGACGCGCTGGCGCAAGCCAACGGCCTGGCGCTGCTCGCCACCAACGACGTGCATTATCACACGCCCGCACGGCGTCCGCTGCAGGATGTAATGACGGCAATCCGGCACAAGACCACGGTCGCCGCGGCCGGGCGCCTGCTGCACGCCAATGCCGAACGGCACCTCAAGAGCCCGGCCGAGATGGAGCGGCTGTTCACCCGCTGGCCGCACGCCATCGTGGCGTCACGCGCGGTCGCCGACGCCTGCCGTTTCAGCCTCGAGGAGCTGCGCTACGAGTATCCGAAACGCGCTTATCCTGGCGGCATGACGCCACAGGAATGCCTCGAACTGCAAACCTGGAAGGGGGCAGAATGGCGTTATCCTAGTGGGTTGCGACCTGATATTGAAAAGACTCTGAAGAAAGAGCTGGCGCTGATCGGCAAGCTCGGGATCGCGCCCTATTTCCTGACGATCAAGGAAATCGTCGACTTCGCCCGCAGCCGCGAGCCGCCGATCCTGTGTCAGGGACGGGGATCGGCGGCCAATTCGGCGGTCTGCTTCTGCCTCGGAATTACCTCGGTCGATCCGGCCGAGCACCAGCTGCTGTTCGACCGCTTCCTGTCCGAGCAGCGCCGCGAGCCGCCCGACATCGACGTCGACTTCGAGCACGAGCGGCGCGAGGAGGTGATCCAGCACATCTACAACGAATATGGCCGCGACCGGGCCGGCCTGTGCGCCACGGTGATTCACTATCGGCCGCGGATGGCGATCCGCGAGGTCGGCAAGGCGATGGGTCTGAGCGAGGACGTGACCGCGTCGCTCGCCCGCACGGTCTGGGGCGGCCATGGCCGTGAGATCGACGAGCAGCACGTCTTGCGCGAAACCGGCCTCGACCTGTCCGACCCGCACCTGCGGCGCGTGCTCAAGCTGACCGGCGAGATGATCGGCATGCCGCGCCACCTGAGCCAGCATGTCGGCGGCTTCATCCTGACCGACGGACTGCTGACCGAGACGGTCCCGATCGGCAACGGGGCGATGCCCGAGCGCAGCTTCATCGAATGGGACAAGGACGACATCGACGAACTCGGCATCTTCAAGGTCGACGTGCTCGCGCTCGGCATGCTGACCTGCATCAGGAAGTGCTTCGACCTCGTTGAAAAGCATCATGCTCGCCCGCTGACCCTGGCGACCGTCCCGCAGGAGGACCCGGCGGTCTACACGATGCTGTGCAAGGGCGATTCGATCGGCGTGTTCCAGGTTGAGAGCCGCGCCCAGATGAACATGCTGCCGCGCCTGCAGCCGCGCAAGTTCTACGATCTGGTGGTCGAAGTGGCGATCGTGCGGCCCGGGCCGATCCAGGGCGACATGGTTCATCCCTATCTCAAGGCGCGCAAGGCCGCCCGCGAGGGCAAGCCGGCGTTCGAGCTGCCCGCCCCGGCGCCCGAGCACGGCCCGGCCGACGAGCTGTCGTCGATCCTCGGGCGGACCTACGGCGTGCCGATCTTCCAGGAACAGGCGATGAAGATCGCCATCGATGCGGCGAAGTTCACGCCCGACGAGGCCAACCGGCTGCGCAAGGCTATGGCCACGTTCCGGTCGCGCGGGATGATGCACATCCACGAGGAGGCGATGGTCGGGCGGATGGTCGCGCGCGGCTACGACCCCGAGTTCGCCCAGCGCTGCTTCAACCAGATCAAGGGCTTCGGCGAATACGGGTTTCCGGAAAGCCACGCGGCGAGCTTCGCCCACCTGGTCTACGTCTCGAGCTGGCTCAAGTGCCACTATCCGGCCGCGTTCGCCTGCGCGCTGCTCAATTCGCAGCCGATGGGCTTCTACGCACCGGCGCAGATCGTACGCGATGCACGGGACCACGGCGTCGTGGTGCTGCCGGCTGACGTCAATCGGTCACAGTGGGACTGCACGCTCGAGCGGCTTGCTTCGCGGGACGGGGAGGATGTCGCACTGCGGCTGGGGTTGCGGCAGGTCGACGGCCTGCCCGAGCACGTCGCGGCGCAGCTGATCGCGACGCGCGAGGCGGGCGGTCCGTTCGCCGACGTCGCCGCGCTGCGCGACCGGGCGGGACT
>JAEZES010000309.1 GCA_023432995.1 Pseudomonadota bacterium | reverse complement strand
CGGCGGACATCCGCGCGCGCGCGGCCGGGCGGCAGCAGGCCAGGCCGACGGCGAGCCGGTTCACGCCGCAGGAGCGCGGTGCGCTCGAGACGATGGGCCTCGGCCCCGACACCGACCTGCACGGGCTGCGCAAGCGCTACTCGACGCTGGTGCGGCGATACCACCCCGATCGCAACGGCGGCGACCGGAGCCACGAGGGGCGGCTGCAGCGAGTGGTGGAGGCCTACCAGTTGCTGCGCAAGGCGACGGCGTTCGCCTAGATCTCGTATTCCGGCTGCCAGCGCGGGTCTTGGTGCGCCGGTCGGCCGAGGCCGGGCTGCCGGGCGACCATCTCGGCGTAGAGCCGTTTGACCGTGCGACTGCCGGTGCGCTCGAACAACGCCGGGACGAGCGCGTGGGCGAGGCAGGCCGCGCCGCCGGCGATCATCGCCAGGCCGAAGCGGGCGGCCGCGAGGAAATGCTCGACATAGGTTTCGCCCACCGCGCGCGGGTGTGCGGCGAACCACCGGTGAATCAGCTCGGTCATGGCGCGCCCATAGGCGAGAGCAGCCGGGCGGACTAGCCCGCGGGCTGCATCTCGGCGATCAGCGCGTTGTCGATCGCCTTGCCCGCCCGGTAGGCCTCGCGCGAGCGAACGCGTTCGGCGTAGGCGGCGAGGCTGTCGCGCGCGGGGATCGTGCCGAATTGCAGCCCCCAGTCGACTGCGCTGCCGACGTAGACGTCGGCCATCGTGAAGCGCGGGCCGCAAACGTAGTCGTGCGAGGCTAACCACCCGGCGAGCGCATCGACGGTCCGGTCGAAGCTGCCGAAGCCGACGCTGAGCTGTTGCTTCTCGTCGGGGTTCCAGCCGAACGCCTTGTTCGTCACCGCCTGCTCGAGGGGCCCGGCGGCGAAGAACAGCCAGCGGAAGTAGTCGGCCCTCTCATGCGGACCGGGGAGCAGCTCGGGCGCGGTCATCTCGGCGAGATAGTGACACACGGCCGCCGCCTCGCTGACCACGTGCTCGTGGCCGTCGTGGTGGTGGATGATCGTCGGCAGCTTGCCCATCGGGTTGGCATCGAGCAGCGCCTGCGGCTTGGCGTCCCAGGCGACGAACACCGGGTCGTAGTCCGCCCCGGCCTCGTGCAGCGCCCACCGGGCGATTTGGGCGCGCGACATCGGGTTGAAGAAGAAGGTGTACTCGGCCATCGCATCGCTCCTCCTCAATGCGGAACATTAAGTGAACATATGCGCCCGGTCAAGCTGTCGATCCGAGCTCGTTCTCGCTCCCGTAAGGCCTGGTTATCAGCTCGAGCAGGTGACCGTCCGGATCCTCGAAGTAGACCCCGCGCCCGCCGAAATGGCGGTTGATCTCGCCGGGGCGGGTGCGCGCCGGATCGGCCCAGTAGGCCAGCCCCCTGGTGGCGATGCGCTCCATCCCGGCGTCGAACTCGGCGTCGCTGACCAGGAACGCATAGTGCTGCGGCGCGACCGGGCCGTCCTTCTCCATGAAATCGAGCGAGACGCCGTTGGCGGCATCGACGATCTCGAAGTGGAGGAACGTGCGCGGCGGCGGCAAGCCGAGCATCCTGGCCATGAATTGCGACGAGACATGCCGGTCGCGGCACCAGACGATCGTGTGGTTGAGCTGGGCGGGCATCGACTCAGTCCCGATCGGGCGCGCCGTACGGAAAATACGCGCGGTAAGGGCGAGCGTCGTCCACGCAGCGAACGACCTCGGGCAAAGCCAGCAGTTCGGCCCGCAGCGCTTTGAGCCGCGGGCAGTCGGCGGGGATCGGCTCGACCCAGTCGGCATAGAACAGCGACGGCGCCGCGGCGCAGGTGACCAGCGAGACGTGCGGCGGCAGCGCATTGTTTCCGAGCCACCGCTCGAGCCAGGCGTAGGCCCGCCGGAGCCCGGCCTTGCCGGCGGCGATCTCGGGCTCGAAAGGCTTGTCCCGCATCCCGCCCGCGCCCGGGTCGTCCTTGTCGACGAAGTAGGCCGCGATGACCCGCTGCATGTTGCCCATGACGTACTGGTCGAACACCCGGTCGATCATCCGCGCCACGACGGCTTCGGCCGGATCGGCGGGGATCAGCGGGGCGGGGCCGGGGTAATGGACCGCGAGATGCTCGATGATCGCGCTGGTCTCGACGACGACCGCGTCGCCGTCCGCCAGCACCGGGAACTGGCCCGACGGGTGCGCCTTGCCGGTGAAGCTCTCGAACTTCGGTACCGACGGGTCGATCTGGCGGAACTCGAACGATGTGCCGTTGGCGTATAGCGCGATCAACGCTTTCCAGGTGTAGGACGAGAACGGGTGGCCATAGAGGGCGAGGGTCATAACGCCACCGCCTCGAACACCGCGTGCTGGGCGTCGTAGGCGCGGCGGTAGGCGGGGCGGGCCTTGCCGCGCTCGACGTAGGCTGCGAGGTTGGGATGTTCCTCCACCAGTCCGGTTGCTTCCGCCCTCCGCAGTACCATGACCATCATCAGGTCGCCGGCACTGAACTCGCCGTCGAGCCAGTCGGCGTCACCGAGGTGCCGCGAAAGCTCGCCCAGCCGATAGCGGATGCGCTCCTCGATCATGACCTTGCGCTCGTTCCACCAGGTCTTGTCGTGCTCGGTGAACCACGACTGCTCGAGGTCGACGATCGGCGGTTCGACCGTGTTGAGCGCGGCGAACAGCCATGCGATCGCCCTCGCCCTGGCGTTGCCATCGCAAGGCAGCAATCCCGGGTGGCGCTCGGCGATGTGCAGGACGATGGCGCCGGATTCGAACAGCGTGAGATCGCCTTCCTCGTAGGTCGGGATCTGTCCGAAAGGATGACGCGCCCGGTGCCCGGGTTGCTTCAAGTCGTCGAACGACACCAACCGCACGTCGTAGGGCTGGCCGACTTCCTCGAACGCCCAGCGGACGCGCATGTCGCGAGCCTGGCCTTGCCCCTCGTCGGGCGAGGACTCGAAGGCGGTGATGGTGGGCGTCATGCCTCGGCCGGCGCCGCGTCGGCGGCAGCCTCGAGCGCGGCGATGTCGATCTTCTTCATCGACATCATCGCCTCGAAGATGCGCCTCGCGCGTTCCGGCTCGCCGTCGATCGCCTCGGCGAGGATACGCGGGGTGATCTGCCACGAGACGCCCCACTTGTCCTTGCACCAGCCGCACATCGATTCCTGGCCGCCGTTGCCGACGATCGCGTTCCAGTAGCGGTCGGTCTCGTCCTGGTCGTCGGTGATGACGCAGAACGAGAACGCCTCACTCTGCTTGAAGTGCGGGCCGCCGTTGAGGCCCATGCAGCGGATGCCCATGACCGTGAAGTCGACGGTCAGCGGCTCGCCCTGCTTCGCCGAGGGGTTGTCCGCGGGCGACAGGTGAACCTTGCCGACCGAGCTGTTGGGGAAGGTCTCGGCGTAGAACCGCGCGGCGCCTTCGGCGTCGCTCTCGAACCACAGGCAGATTTGCCCGGTGCTGTCAGTCATGGTCACTCTCCTTTGGGGCCGACGAAGCCGACCGGAGCCCCGGCCGGATCGGTCGCGGTGAAGATGTAGCCCCCGCTCGGGACCTGGTGGATGTCGTGAGTCACGGTGCCGCCGGTCGCTTCCGCGGCCGCCTTAGCCGCGTCGATTCCTGCGACGCCGAAGTAGGGCAGCCAGCCGACGCGCATGTAGTCGGCCATCCACGGGTTGATCGCGCCGACCTGTTCGCCGTCGATCGCTATGAAGCGGTAATTGCCCTTCTCCCCCATCGGCATTGTCTGCCGGGTGTCCCAGCCGAACAGGGCATCGTAGAATGCGGTCGCGCCGGGCTCGTCGGTGGTCTCGAGCTCGTTCCACCAGCAGTGCCCGGGCACGTTCGCCTCGAACACGTCGCTCTGCGCGTCGGGCTGGCCGGCGGGCGGCGTGGGATCCATCAGGTAGAACGTCGCGCCCTGCGGGTCGCCGAGCATCGCCATCGTGCCGACGTCCATCGTCATCGGCGGCAGCCAGACGTGCGCCCCGGCGGCACGCGCGGTCTCGACCGAAGCCTCGACGTCGTCGACCTCGAAATACGGAATCCACGCGGCCACCCCGCCGCTCATCTGCATCTTCTCGGTCAGCAGGATCACTCCGCCGGCGTGCCCGCCATCGGCGCGGCTGATCATCCAGTAGGGATGGCCGCTTGGAGTCTCGGTGCCGAGGCCCTGGATGTCCCACCCGAGCGTCGCGCGGTAGAACGGCGCCACGCGGGCCGGGTCGGGCGTCATCAGTTCGTACCAGATCGGCGTGCCCCTCATGCATCCCTCCTCAGCCCGACGACGGGCGTAAAGCTGCCGACGATCATCCGCTTGCCGTCGAACGGGAAGCTGGTCATCGCCTGGAAGCGCTTGTTCTCGTGGATCGCGTCGTGCGCCCGGTCGGCGGTGGCCTTGTCCGGCCAGAGGATCCAGCTGAACACGATCCGCTCGCCGGGCCCGGCAGCGATGGCCTTGCGGAAGTCGGTCACGCTGCCTTCGGGGACGTCGAGCTCCCAGCCTTCGAACACCTCGATCGCGCCGTGATCGATCATCGCCTGGTCGAACCACCGCGCGAGCTCGAGGTATTCGTCCTTCTTGTCTTCGGCGACGGGGATCACGTAGCCGTCGATCTGCACGGCTAGCGGCCCTTCGCCACCAGCGGGGTGAACCCGCCCCAGTACATGCGCTTGCCGTCGAACGGCATGTCCTGGCCGTTCATCCGCTCGTCGGCCATGACCTTTTCCCAGCCGGCGTTGCGCGCGGCCTCGTCGGGCCATTCGACGAACGAAAACACCACGCTCTCGTCGTCCTGCGCCTCGACCGAGCGCGGGAAGCTGGTGACTTCGCCCACCGGCGTATCGACCGCCCACGCCTCGAGGTCGCGCACCGCGCCGTGCTCGAGGAACACCTTGGCCGCCTTCGCCGCCATCTCGCGGTATTCGTCGCGCTTGCCGTTGGGCACCGGGGCGATGAAACCGTCGACGTAGCCGCCGCCCGGCCTGCCTTCCTCGACGAGCGGCTCGAACCCGCCGAACACCATGCGCTTGCCGTCGAACGGCATCTCACCATCGCGGAACTCCTCCATCCGCGGGTCACTCATCATCTTCTCGTTGCTCGCGTCGGCGGTCGCCTTGTCGGGCCAGATGACCCACGAGAACACCACCTTCTCGCCGTCCTTCAGCGCAACCGCGCGACGGAAGTCGGTCTGCTTGCCGTCGCTGACATCGGCTTCCCACGCCTCGACGTGCTCGGTCGCGCCGTTGTCGCGGGCGATCGGCCAGAACTTCTCGGCGACCTCGCGATAGGCGTCCTGCTTGTCGGCCGGAACCGGAACGATGAATCCCTGGACGTACATGGCTTCCTCTCCTTTCAGGCGAGCTCGTTGGTGAAGTCGGCGTACTGCGCGTCGAGCGCGCGCTTGTAGGCCGGGCGCGCCTCGCCGCGCGCCTTGTAGGCGGCGAGGGCGGGGTACTGGGCCACGAGATCGGTGTGGCGCAGGATGTTGAGCACGGTGATCATGGCGATGTCGGCGACCGAGAAGGTCCCGACGAGCCAATCCTTGCCGGCCAGCGCGGCATCGACCCGCTCGAGCTTCTTGCAGCACAGCCCGAACGAGGCCTCGCGCGCCTCGGCCGACCACGGCTTGTCCTTGTGGAACACGTCGTAATGGACGATCCGCTGCAGCACCGGCTCGACGCTGTTGAGCGCCGCGAACAGCCAGGCGATCGCGTCCCACCGGGCCTGGCCGGACGAGGGCAGCAGGCGCACGTCCTGCTCGCCGAGATAGAGCAGGATCGCCCCGGTCTCGAACAAGTCGAGATCGCCGTCGCGGAACGCCGGCACCTGGTCGAACGGCTGGCGGGCGAGGTAGGCCTCGGGCCGCGGCGCGCGCGCGTTGAGCAGCTCGGTGTCGTAGTCGCGGTCGATCTCCTCGAGCGCCCAGCGGACCCGCAGGTCGCGGACAAGGCCGCGGGCGAATTCGGGCACCCAGTCGAACGCGGTGATGACGGGACGGGAAGCGGTTTCGGACATCGGTGCGGGCCTTTCCTCGTGGAGTGGCGATCGGATCAGCTGCGGGCCAGCGGCAGCAGCGCGCGCAGCGCGGGCGAGCGCAGCCACAGCCCGCCCCATACCATCAGCGCGAGGTAGACGCCGAACAGGACGTGCGTGAACAGCGGGCTGCCGATGCGCAGGTGCGTCGCGATCGCCCCGCCGAGGTAGCCGGTCAGCAGGACAGCGCCGAGCACGGCGGTGCGCGGCCACAGGTAGAGCAGCGTCGGCACGATCAGCAGCGTGCCGAGTGTGCGGATGGTCCCCGGATCGAGCGACCAGCCGATCTCGGGGCTGTTGGCGGCGACGAACGCCGGCGCGACCAGCTTGGTGCCGGCGTCGACCAGCAGGAAGGCCGCGGCCAGGCCGCTGAGGATGCGCCCCACCCACACCGAGGCGGGTGCCGCTGCGGCGGACGGTGCTGCCAGAGTGGCCATCGAACGTCTCCTCTCCCCGGCGGCTCAGGCCAGCGGCTGCTCGGCGACCATTTCGCCCTCGGGCACCGCGGTCATGTCCATGAACACGTTTTCCCAGATGTGCCCGTCGGGATCCTCGAAGCTGCGGCCGTACATGAAGCCCATGTCCTGGTTCGGGGTGGGCTCCGAACGGCCGCCGGCCCCGACCGCCTTGTCGACGATCGCATCGACCGCCTCGCGGCTGTCCTGGCTCAGGCACAGCAGCACTTGCGCCGACGAGCGCGCGTCGGGGATCGCCTTGTCGGTGAAGGTCTTCCAGAACTCGTGGACCAGCAGCATGACGACGATCTCGTCCGACCACATCATCGCCGCCGCCTGGTCGTTGGTGAACTGCGGGTTGTTGGTGAACCCGACGGCCTCGTAGAACGCCATCGAGCGCTTCAGGTCGGTCACCGGCAGGTTCACGAAGATCATCTTGGCCATCGTCTCTCCATTCGTCGTATTGGGTCGGATCAGTAGTCGAGCTTGGGGTACCACCCGGGCGCGCGGCCTTCGGGCGTCAGGTCGAGCAGGTTCCACAGCGGCGTCGGATCGGGCGCTAGGTGCGGGTCGAACCCGGGGTCGGCCGTCTCCGGGCCGCCCTCGGCCGCCCAGAACAGGCGCGCCCCGTCACCGTCGCGCTGCCACAGGAGCACGGCGGCGCCCTCGTCGATTCCCTCCGGCCCGTCGGTCAGCGCGCCCCAGTCGCGGGCGAACTCGTCGCCGACCGTCTGGTAGAACCTGAGGTGCGTCCAGCCGCGCTCGCGGGCGAAGGCGAGCTGGCGCGCGACCGGCGAGCGGCCGACGATGGCGATCGCCAGGCGCTGCTCGATGTCGGGCACGGCGTGGTCGAACGAGCCGACGAACGAAGTGCACATCGGGCAGGGGCGGGCGCGCTCGGGGCCGAACATCCAGAAGTAGGTGAACAGCGTGTCGTGCCCGCCGAACAGGTCGGCCAGGCCCAGTTCGCGCCCCTGCTCGTCGAGGAACCGATAGGCCTTCGCGCGCGGGCGATGGCGAGCTGGCGCGCGACGGGCGAGCGGCCGACGATGGCGATCGCCAGGCGCTGCTCGATGTCGG
>JAEZES010000307.1 GCA_023432995.1 Pseudomonadota bacterium | reverse complement strand
GGATCTGGTCGACGGCGGTCCAGGCATTCACGTGCAGCCGGAAGAATTTCCACCTGCCGTTCCGCTTGACCAGCCGGTCATCCCGCGTGCCGATGCCGAACACGAAGTTGGTGTTGTAGTCGGCGTTCCACTGCAGGATCTGGAAGAAGCAGCGCACCCGCGCGCCTTCGGGCAGCGGGTCCATGATGAAGTGGTTCATCAGGTGCTGGCGCCCGTACCACCAGTGCTGCCGGTCGTACCACAGCTTGCGCAGGTTCTCGCGGATCGCTGCGTGGCCCTTGACCTTGCCTTGCCACAGGTGGTCGAACTCGGCGTCCTCGGCGAACGTGGCGATCGCCTGTTCCTCGTCGGCAAGGTCGATGCCCCAGGCGTAGCGCGCGAACAGTTCCTCGATCTCGGCCCGGTCGTCGGCCGGCATGATCTCGGGCACGCCGTCAGGCCATGGGTCTTCGCTCACTTTGCTCTCCCTCAATGCGCTCTTGCCAAGGCGTGGCCAGCACGGTTCAATCCCCTGAATAACAAGGTGAGAGAGCGATGCCCGAGATTTTTCATCCCTACGCGAGCTTCGGCCACCAGAGCCGCATGCCGATGCGCTTCGAAGCCGACGTGTTCGAGTGCGAGGTCGAGGGCGAGATCCCGCAGGAGCTCGAAGGCGCCTACTATCGCACCGGCGCCGACCGGCAGTTCCCGAGCCTCGAGGGCGACATCATCCTCAACGGCGACGGTCTTGCCAGCATGTTCCGGTTCGAGAACGGCCACGTCAGCTTCCGCAGCCGCTACGTGCAGACCGAAAGGCTGCGGCGCGAGCGCGAGGCGCGGCGGCGGCTCTACGGCGTGTACCGCAACAAGTACACCGACGACGCCAGCGTCTCGAACCTGCCGCAGCGCGACAACACGGGCAACACCAACGCCTTCAATCACCACGGCGAGCTGTTCATGCTGCGCGAGGACTCGCACCCCTACCGGCTCGATCCGGCGACGCTCGAGACGATCGAGGTCGGCCGTTTCGACAGGCTCGGCAGCAGCGCGCTGACCGCGCACCCGAAGATCGACCCCAGGACCGGCGAGTGGTGGAGCTACGGCGTGTTCGCGCGCGGCGAGCCGACCACCGACGCCAACCTCCACGTGTTCGACCGCGAGGGCCGGCTGATCCGCGAGGAGTGGTTCCACACCCCATATCCCGGCCTCAGCCACGACTGGGGCGTGACCCGGGAGCACCTCGTGTTCCCGATCATGCCGCTGACCGCCGACGACCGGCGGCTGCGCGCGGGCGACGCCTACTACCAGTACGATCCGGACCTGCCGAGCAAGTGGGGCGTGATGCCGCGCAACGGCTCGGTCAGCGAGATGCGCTGGTTCGACATTCCCGGGATCGTCATGGGCCACGTGATGAACGCGTACACCGAGGGCGACCTCGTGCACGTGGACACTCCGGTCAGCCCCGGCAACTGCTTCTGCTTCTTCAAGGACAAGCACGGCAACCTGCCGTCGATGCCCGAGACGATTACGCAGATCACCCGCATCACCTTCGATCTCAGCAAGCCCGACGCGGAGGCGGTCACGCTGCACCCGGTGCAAGGCGCGCTCGGCGACATGCCCAAGATCGACGACCGCTATGCGATGGAGAAGTATCGCATCGGCTACTTCGCCTTCCGCGACTTCCCGCGCATGGGCGTCGCGCAGATCGACTGGGAAACCGGCGACCTCCGCTTCCACGACCTCGACAACGCCGCCGCGCAGGAGCCGCTGTTCGTGCCGCGCTCGCCCGACGCACCCGAAGGCGACGGCTTCATCCTCGCCGCGGTCGACCGCTTCGCCGACAAGCGCACCGACCTGTTGATCCTCGACGGCAACGACGTCAGCCGTCCGGCGATCGCCACGGTCAAGCTGCCGTTCGCGCTGCCGATGGCGTTCCACGGGAGCTGGATGGCCAGCAAGGAGATTGCACATGCCTGACACCGCCGAAGCCAAGCGCCGGCTCGAAGCCCAGCTCGTCGAGCTCGAGGATCGCCTGTCGCGCATCGAGCGCGACCTGGCCGAACCGCCGGATTCGGATTCCTCCGAACGGGCGGTGCAGATGGAGGACGACGAGGCGCTCGAAGGGCAAGCGGCGGTCCTCTCGAACGACATCGCCTCGGTCCGCCGGGCGCTCGAGAGGATCGAGGACGGCACCTACGGCGAATGCGCCAGGTGCGGCGAGCCGATCGCCGAAGGCCGGCTCGAGGCCCGGCCCGAGGCGGCGCTGTGCATCGCCTGCGCGAGCGAAACCTGAGCGTCGGAGCTTTCCCGTCCTGCGATCCGACGATGAGGCGCGTCAGCTCGTCACGCGCTCGACGAACTCGGCGAGCAGTTCCTCGACGTCGGTCACCGGCGATCCGAGGCTGACCGCGGGCGACAGGTGGTTGTGACCGGCGAGGCGGTGGATGGGCGCGAACTCGCTCTTCGCCGCGCCCCATTCCCCGGCGAGCCGCGCGGCGGCCACCTGGAAATCGGCCGGGTCGAGCTCGCTGACGGTGAACAGCAGCGGGATCTCGGAGTTGATCAGCCCGGCCTGCATCGACGCCGGACCCCACATCGCGCGCTCCTCGCCGTAGTAGGCGCGGTGGAAGTCGTTCGCGGGCGTGTTGAGCGTGTCGTAGATGCCGCTCATCATTACCGCGCCCGCGATCCCGCCGCGCTCGGCGACGTGGAAACGCCGGTGCGCGACGTAGGCGGCGACGTGCGCCGCCCCGGCCGACTGGCCGCTGAGCACGATCTTCGCCGGGTCGCCGCCGTACTGCGCGACGTTCTCGCGCAGCCAGCCGACCGCCGCAGCAAGGTCCTCGGGTCCCGAGGGGAACTTGTTCGCCGGAGCGAGGCGGTAGGTCATCGGCACGCCGACCCAGCCCATCCGCGCGGCGAACTCGCCGACGTTCGAATAGAACGGGCTGCCCTCGGTGTGCTTGTCGCCCATCACGAAGCCGCCGCCGTGGACGAACACCAGCACCGGCGCGTTCGCCGCGCCGTCGCGCCCGAACAGGTCGAGCCGGTTGCGCGGGTCTGGGCCATAGGCGAGATCGCGCATGACCTTCGTTTCGGGGGCGATCCCGGCGTTCATGTCGGCGAACAGCCTGGTCGTTCCGCCGAGCATCTCGGGGCCGATCTCCCGCCCCAGGGCCTCGAGTTTCGCACGCAGTTCGGGAGTCATGCGGGTCCTTCCATCAGCAGCACGGGTTTGATCGCCTTGCCCGAGTGCGCGGCGGCGAACGCGCGTTCGATCTCGGCGAACGGGTAGAACGTCAGCATCCGGTCGAACGGGAACCGGCCCTGGCGCCAGAACTCGGCCAGCCGCGGGATGAACAGCCCCGGGTGCGCGTCGCCGCCGAGAATGCCGCGCAGCTGCCGCCCGCCGGCGAGCATGGCGAACATCTGCGGCGCCCATTGGCCGCGCGGCGCGGCGACGAACCCGGCGGTGCCGTTCATCGCCAGCGCCTCGAGCGCCCAAGTGTGAACATCGGGCACCGTCGTGGTGTTGAAGGTGAAACCGACCCCGCGCCTGGTCACGCCGCGGATCTTCTCGACCACGCCGTCCTCGTCGGCGCGGATCGTGTCGGTTGCGCCGAGCTCGCGCGCCAGCTCGAGCCGCTCGGGCACGAGGTCAACCGCGACGATCCGCTTCGCCCCGACCAGCCGCGCGGCCATCACCGCGCTCAAGCCGACGCCGCCGACGCCGAACACCGCGATCGTGTCGCCGAAGCCGACCTTGAGCGCCTCGATCACCCCACCCGCGCCGGTCACCACCCCGCAGCCGAGCGGGCCGAGCTTCTCGAGCGGCAGGTCCTTGTCCATCTTCACCGCTGTCCGCTCGGGCACGATCGCGTGGCTGGCGAAGCTCGACTGGCCGAAGAAGTGCGAGTGGATCGGCTTTCCGCCGCCGCTCAGCGCGGTCGAGCCGTCGAGCCGCTGCCCGCCGAAGCACAGCGGCATCGCCAGGTCGCAGTAGGTCGGCCGGTTGGCGAGGCAGCTCGGGCAGCGCCCGCACGAGTTGCCCGAGAGGATCACGTGGTCGCCGACCGCGAACCCCCGCACGCCCTCGCCGAGCTTCTCCACCACTCCCGCGCCTTCGTGCCCGAGCACGATCGGCTGCGGCGAATGTCGGCCCGGGTGCTCGTGCAGGTCGGTGTGGCAGATGCCGGTAGCGACGAGGCGCACGCGCATCTCACCGACGCGCGGCTCCTCCTGTTCGAGCTCCTCGATGACCGGCGCCGCGCCCCGGCCCCGGCTGACCGCTGCGGAAATCCTCATCCCTGCTTCCCGAGGTGATGGTCGTTCTGGATGTCGGCGACCGGTCCGTGCTGCGACAGGAGGCTCTTGCGGCGCAGGAACCGGCGCAGGCTCTCGGGCCCGATCCGCGGTGCGCCATAGCCCGACCAGCCGAAGCTGTCCGAACCGAAGGTGCGCAGCTTAGCGAACGTCAGGAAGGTGTCCTGCAGGAAGATGCCGCCGGCTCTGATCCGCTTGCCGATCGCCTTCGCCTCCTCCACGTCGCCGGCGATCACGCTCGCGGTCAGGCCGAACTGCGTGTCGTTGGCAAGGCGGATCGCTTCCTCGGTGTCGGCATAGGCCATGACCGGGATGCACGGGCCGAAGGTCTCGTCCCGCATGATCAGCATGTCGTGGGTGACGCCGGTCAGCACTGTCGGCCGCAGGTAGAGACCGCCGCCGATAGTCTCGATCTCGCCGCCGCTCAGGATCGTCGCGCCCTTGGCCACGGCATCGTCGAGGTGCCGCTGCACGATCTCGGCCTGCGGGGCGAAGGTGAACGGGCCGATGTGCCCGGCGCGCGGGTCGTCGGCGTTCAGCCGCACGGCTTGCGCCTTCTCGACCAGCTTCCCGACGAACGCGTCGTGCACGCTTTCGTGCACGTAGACGCGCTCGACCGAGTAGCAAACCTGGCCGGTCGCGTAGACCGCGCCGCGCAGCACCGCGGTCGCGGCACGCTCGAGGTCGGCGCTGGCGGTGACGATGCAAGGGTCCTTGCCGCCCAGCTCGAGATTGCACGGGATCAGCCGCTCGGCGCAGGCGACCGCGACCTTGCGCCCGGTCGGCACCGAACCGGTGAAGCAGATCGTGTCGGCTTCGGCGATCACCGCCTGGCCGACCTCGCCCGGTCCGGTGACGTAATCGAACACCGCGGCCAGCTCGGGCACTTCGCGCACGGTCTCGAACAGGGCCTCGATGACCCGCGGGGTCACCTCGCTCGGCTTGAGCAGCACCGCGCTGCCCGCGAACAGCGCCGGCACCGCATCAAGCAGCGCCAGCATCAGCGGCGCGTTCCACGGGCTGATCACGCCGACGATCGGGTAGGCGACGACCTGGCTCTCGACCTCGACAGTCGGCATCGAGGTGCTCATGCCGCGCCACTCGAGGCTCGCGAAGGCCTTGGGCGCATCCTCGAGCCAGCCGGCGATGTTGCCCATGGTAATGAAGCCCTGGAGGTAGCTCGTGTGGCACCCGCCGGTATCGACCGCATCGGCCTCGCCGATGTCGCCGGCGCGCGCCTTCACTGCGCCGAGCCAGCGGGCCATGACTCCGCAGCGGCCCTCGACGCCGAGCGCCTCCCACTGCGGCTGGTTCTCCCGTAGGCGCGCCGCCCTGGCGGCGACTTCGGCCCGGCTCGACACGGCCAGCTCGAAATCCACCTTGCCGGTGCGCGGGTTGCGCACGGCGAGCATCGCTTCCTGTGCCGGAACCGCTGACGCCATTACTGTCCTCTCCTGTCCATTGCGCCTCGCTACCGTGTCGCGCGCACCGGTCCTAGCGCGAATTGCGGCTTCGGATCGGTCCGGCCCGTCGCGGGACCGACCCGCCGCTATCCGGGGAAAGACCGCCTTTCCAGTCCGTTGCTGTCCTGTCCGCGCACGAACGCGGGATGAGAGGAGAATTCGATGAACGAGAACAGGCAACAGCAGCAGGGCGGCGGCCAGAACCGTCAGCCGAACGAGCAGCAGGACCGGCAGCGCCAGCAGGAGCAGCAGGGTGAGCGCGAGCGCCAACCGGGCGAGAGCGAACGCGACCGCCAGGGCCAGCGCCCCGGCCAGCAGCAGCAGCAAGGCGAACCGGGTCGCCAGCAGGGTGAACCGGGCCGCGAGCCCGGGCGGTCCCAGACCGACCGCTGACACCGACACAGCGAAGCAAGGGCCGCCGCCGGCGGCCCTTGCCGCGCGGCTAGAAGCCGTAGCGCAGCCCGCCCCACACTGTCAGCGGCACGCCGAGGTCCATCGACCCGCCCTGGTTGCGCGTGATGATCGTCTCGTCGAACAGGTTCTCGACCCGTGCGATCGCGCTCAGCCGATCGATCAGCGGCACTTGCGCGAACAGGTCGACCGTGGTTGCCGCCGGCAACGGATCGTCCTCCTGGTCGCCTTCGAACTGCTTGCCGACGTGGCGCAGCGTGGCCGACAGGTTCCAGCCGTCGCGCGGCTGCCAGCTCAGCGTCGCGCTGGCGGCGAACGAGGGCGTCTGCGCCGGGCGGTTGCCGTCGAGCGCGGCCTGGACCCCGCTGGCGTCGACCTCGGCATCGACGAGGCTCGCGGTCGCGAACAGCCGGACCGGGCCCTCGCCGACACGTCCGGCGAGCTCGAGACCGCGGGACTCGATCGCGTCGAGGTTCTGCCGCTGCCGCTCGGTCGGAGCCTGCGTGACGTTGGCGATGGCGCCCTTCACTCGGTTGTCGAATGCCGTCAGCGAAAACTCGACCCCGCCCCGTGCGACCACGTCGACGCCGGCCTCGAAGCCGCGCAACCGCTCGTTGGCGAGCTGGGCGTTGGCGCTGGTGGTGACGGGGAAGACCACGAACGGGCGATAGAGCTCGTTCAGCGTCGGCAGGCGCAGCCCGGTATAGGCGGCCGCGCGCAGGCGCACGCCGCGGGCGACGTCGGCCGTTCCGCCGACCCGCCACGACACGTCCCAGCCCGAGCGGTCGGGGTAGAGCGAATCGTCGAGCACCGCGCCGCTCGCGGCCAGGTTGCGGTGATAGCCGTCGCGGACCGTCCACCGATCGGCGCGTATGCCTCCGGTCAGGAGGAACGGCCCGATCGAGTAGTCGTCCTCGATGAACAGGCCGAGGTCGCTGTTCTCGCCGCCGGCGACCCGGCTGCCGTTGGCAGCGCCGGTGGCCGCGTTGAAGCGATATTCGGCGAGGTCGCCTTCGGAGCGGCGGAAGTCGGCGCCAATGCGGAGTACGTGGCCGTCGCCGACCGGCGGCCGGATCTCGACCTTGCCCCCGAGTCCCGAAGCCGGCGTGTCGCGCTGGTCGAGGGTCGGATTGGGCGTGGCCGGGTTCGAGCTGACGACGATGTTCGAGAAGTTCCGCCACTGGCCGTAGGCGAGCACGTCGAACTCCCATTCGCCGCGGCCGATCAGCCGCACGCTGAGGTCCTCGCCGCGCGTCGTGTTGTCGGCCCCGCGGAAGCGCAGCGTACGGTCGGTCTCGAACGCCAGGCCGCGCACCTGGACCTGCATGTCCGGCCCGATCGCCTGGACCAACCGGCCGCTGGCCGACCAGCTTTCGTAGGCCGCGTTGACCGACGCCGGGGTGAGCTGGTCTTTGGGCGTCGTGCGGAAGCCGTCGCCCCGATCCCAGCGGCCGCTGCCGGTCGCGAACCCGGAGCGCCACTGCGGCGCAAGGCTGACCTCGGCCTCGGTGTCGCCGCGGTCGTTGACGAAGCCTTGCGCGCTGAACAGGCCGAGCTCGGCTGCGTCGACGCTTTCGAGTTCGATCGTGCCGGCAAGCGCACCGCTGCCGAACGGCCCCGAACCGCCGCCGCGGGTGACCCGGATGACGTCGAGCCGGTTGGGTGACAGCGCCGACAGCGGCACGTGGCCGAAGAACGGATCGAGCATCGGCACGCCGTCGAGCAGCACGAGCGCCCGGCTCGACGCGTTGCCGCCGAGCGCGCGCAGCGTGACGCCCTGCGCGGTGGGATTGGACGATCGGCTGTCCGAACGGCGGAACTGCTGGAACCCGGCGATATTGCCCAACGCGTCCTCGATCTGGCCCGAGGCGGTCGACAGCATCTGCTCGCGGTCGAGCTCGATGGTCGAGTAGGCGATCACCGAGGGCGGCGCCTCGAGGCCCCGGCCGGTCACCACGATCACCGCCGCGTCCTCTTCGGGCTCCTGCGCCACGGCCGGTGCGAGCGGCATGACGAGCGACGCCAGAGCCAGGTACTTCACGCGCATGGGAGCCCTTACCTCGATCAAATTGCGTTTGTCCGGCTCCTAGCGGCGAATACTTGCCGCGTCACCCCTCGTTTGGCAGACCGGAGCCTGCACCAGGGAGCTCCGTAAATGCGCTTCGTCCTAATTGCGTTTGGAACCATCTCGGCGGCGCTCGCGAGCCCGCTTATCGCCCAGGAGTCGTTGACTATGTCTGTTCCGCCCGTGGTCGCGCAGGATCACGCCGCACTTCTCGCCAGCGACGACCCGCGCCTCGCCGCGAACAAGCGGCTGGTCTACGACATGTACCGGATCGTGCTGCAGGGCGGCCACTGGGACCGGGCGCACGAGTTTATCGCCGAGGACTACATCCAGCACAACCCGAACGCCGCGCAGGGCCTGCAGGGTCTCATAGACTATGTCCGTGCCAGCCGGCCGGTGCGCGAGATCCAGCACACGCTCGACCTGCCGCTGATCCACCTGATGGCCGAGGGTGACTACGTGACGACGTCGTTCGTCCGGCCCGAAAAGGATGCCAACGGCGAGACCTATTATACCAGCTGGTTCGATCTTTACCGGATCGAGGACGGCAAGATCGTCGAGCACTGGGACCCGATGCTCAAGAGCGATCCGAAGATCGATCCGAACGACAAGCGGCTGTGAGCTAGCCGAGCAGCCCCTTCTTCGCCATGCGGAAGGCGAACACCGTTTGCGCAGCAAGGAGCACGAGCAGGATCGCCGTGCTGATGCGCGTCTCGGGAGCCTCGAGCAGCGGCGAGGCGCCGATCAGCACCTCGTAGGCGTTCGTCACGACCAGGATCGCGATCTGGATCACGAACAGGGCCGGAGCCCAGCGCGATTGCACGAGCAGCGCGAGCGATCCGGCGACCCCGGCCAGCGGGCTGAGATCGCCCACCAGCATCAGCCACCAGGGCTGGCGATCGAGGTGGGCGAGCGCCTGGTCGGGGAGGTCGGGCAGCAAGTGGATCTGCGCCGCGATCGCGCCGAACAGCCCCCAGCAGTTCCACAGCAGGATGACGAGGCCGATCGGCCAGAAATGGAACGGCACGCGCACCGGGTGCGGATAGCTGGGCCGTGCCGGCGTCATAGATCGATGCGCCTAACCTCCTGTTCCTGCACGTAGGACGCCCGGGCATCCTACCACGGGCGCCCGCGCCCCGTCGAGCCGCCGCGCCGAGGCTGCCTCGCCGGCGCCCGGCAGGGGCCCCGGCGGGTCGCGCTCAGGCGGTGACCGTCTGCCTCGTCGGATGGTCGATCACCCGGCTCGCCTGGCCGCGATGGAGACTGTCGAAATCGGCGAAAGCCTGCTCGATCTCGCTGCGCTTCTCGAGGATCAGCTTGGCGACCCCGTTGGTCAGCCCGCCCTCGTCACCGACCCGGCCGAGCGCCGCGGCGATGTCGGCGACGATCGCGCTGGTCGCTGAATCGTGCAGGTTGCCCCGCCCGTCCTGATACGCTTCGATTGCCTTGGCCATACCCAGTGCCCCGCTGCTTTGCTGCCGAACGCCGCCTGCGATGCGCCGATCGACCGCGAGTCAGGGCGCATTTTACAGGACAATACCTAGGCTATCGAGCGCGTTTACCATGGAATTTTCCCGGGCCGCGGAAGCACCGCGGCGAACCGCTAGCCGCGCCATTCCCGAGAACCGACGGCCGCCGCGTAGATCGCGGCCGCGGCCTCGTCGAAGCACACGAACAGGATGCACTCGAAAGCGTCCGGCGCCGCAGTCAGTTCCTCCGCCACCGTCGCTGCCGCCACGTCGGCCGCCTCGCGCATCGGATAGCCGAAGATGCCGGTCGAGATCGCCGGGAACGCAAGGCTGCGCAGGGCATGCTTGCGGGCCAGCGCCAGCGAAGCGCGGTAGCAGCTGGCCAGCAGCTGTGGCTCGCCGTTCGCTCCCCCGCGCCAGACCGGCCCGACGGTGTGGATGATGTGCCGCGCGGGCAGGCGATAGCCCCTGGTGATCTTCGCCTGGCCGGTCTTGCAGCCGGCGAGGAGGCGGCATTCGTGGACCAGCTCGGGCCCGGCGGCGCGGTGGATCGCCCCGTCGACGCCCCCGCCGCCGAGCAGCGACGAGTTCGCGGCGTTGACGATCGCGTCTACCTCGCACTTGACGATGTTGCCGGTGACGACCTCCCAGCTGGCCACGCCGTGCGATCCGTCAGAGCCGCGCCGGCGCCCCGTCGAGCAGGATGGTCTTGGTCTCGAGGTACGGCCACAGCCCTTCCTCGCCGCCCTCGCGGCCCATGCCCGACTGCTTGAAGCCGCCGAACGGCATGCCGAATTCCATGCGCATGCCGTTCTGGCCCATGACGCCGGTGCGCACGCGGCGGCTGATGTCGTAGGCGGCCTGCGGGTCGGTGGTCAGGACCGAGCCGTTGAGGCCGTAGTTCGACTCGTTGGCGAGGCGGATCGCGTCCTCCTCGTCCTCGGCCGGGATCAGGCACAGGACCGGGCCGAAGATCTCCTCCTGGGCGATGCGCGACCGATTGTCGACGTTGGCGAACAGCGTCGGCTCGATGAAGAAGCCCTTGTTCAGGTGCGCCGGGCGCTGGCCGCCGGTGACGAGGTCGGCGCCCGACTTGCGGCCCTCCTCGATATACATCTCGACCCGTTCGAGCTGGCGCTTCATCGCCAGCGGGCCGAGTTGGGTCTCGGGGTCCTCCGAGTGGCCGATCCTGATCCCCTTCATGACCCCGGCGATCGCCTGGGCGAGCTCGTCGTGGCGGTGCTTGGGGACGATCGCGCGGCTCAGCATCGCGCAGACCTGCCCGCTCATGACGGTGATCGTGTTGCCGAGGATGCCGGCGGCGGCCTCGATCGGGAAGTCGTCGCGCACGATCGCCGCCGACTTGCCGCCGAGCTCCATCGTGCAGCGAGTCATCTTGGCGCCGCAGATCGAGGCGATATGCATGCCGGCGGCCGACGAGCCGGTGAAGCTGACCTTGTCGATGTCGCGGCTGCGGATCAGGTGGTCGGAGGCCTCGCGGTCGGCCGGCACGAGGTTGACCGTGCCCGGCGGCAGGCCGGCGGCCTCGGCCGCCTCGGCCAGGATGTAGGCCTCGAGCGGGGTCTCGGGCGACGGCTTCATCACGATCGGGCAGCCGGCGACGAGCGCGTAGAACACCTTGTTGGCCATGATCCCGAACGGGGCGTTCCACGGGGCGATGCCGACGACGACCCCGACCGGCTCGCGGGCGATCACCGCGGTGTCGACCACCTGGCCCTTCTTCTGCTCGGTCCAGGCGAAGCTCGAGCCCATTGCGGCAATCCCGCGCAGCCCGGCGACGCTTCCCCCGTGCATGATCGGGGCGAAGCTGGCGAGCCCGCCGACCTGGGACACCCAGGCCGCGCACAGCTCGGGCACGCGGGCCTCGAGGTGGTCGATCATCTTCATCAGGAT
>JAEZES010000292.1 GCA_023432995.1 Pseudomonadota bacterium | reverse complement strand
ATCGGCGCGCTGCTGTTCCGGCTGCTGGAATCGCTCGGGCAGATCGATACGGTCATCAGCATCCTCTACGTGCTGCTGCTCGGGACGATCGGCGCGCTGATGGCGCGCGAGAGCATTCAGGCTCTGCGCAAGGCCGACGTCGGCCGTCCGGCGGCGGCCAAGCGCCGCCACCATCCGCTGGTCGCCAGCCTGCCGATGCGCTGGCGGTTCTACCGCTCGGGCCTGTACATCTCCCCGCTCGCGCCGCTGATGCTCGGGGTGGTCGTCGGCATCCTGACCATGCTGATGGGCGTCGGCGGCGGGTTCATCCTCGTGCCGGCGATGCTCTACGTGCTTGGCATGAGCGCCAGCGTGGTGGTCGGCACCTCGCTGTTCCAGATCCTGTTCGTGACGATGGCCTCGACCATGATGCACGCGCTGACGACCAAGGCGGTCGACATCGTGCTGGCCGGGCTGCTGTTGCTCGGCTCGGTGACGGGGGCGCAGATCGGCGCGCGCATCGCGCAGCTGGCCAAGCCCGAGCTGCTGCGCCTGATCCTCGCGCTGATCGTGCTGGCGGTTGCGCTGCGGCTGGCGTTCGGGCTCGGCGTGCGGCCCGACGAAGTCTACACGGTGGTGCCGCTGTGACGCGGGTCGTGCTCGCGCTGCTGGCGTTCTTGGCGCTGACCGCGCAGCGCGACCCGATCCTCGTGCCCGAGGTCTCGCAGCACGAAATCCAGGTCCGCCAGGGGTTCACCGGCACCGAGCTGCTGCTGTTCGGCGCGATCCTCGATCCCGACGGCCGGCGGGCGCGCGATCCGTACGACATCGTCGTCGTGCTCAAGGGCCCGACCGAGCCGATCCTGCTGCGCGAGAAGGAGAAGACGCTCGGGGTGTGGGTCAATGCTCACAGCACCGCGTTCCGCTCGGCGCCGTCGTTCTTCTCGGTGGCGAGCTCGCGCCCGATCGGCGAAATCGTCGACGAGCGGACCGCGGCGATCTTCGAGCTCGGGCTCGACTACCTGCAGCTCTCGCCGGTCGGCGCGATCGATCCCGAGGAGCAGGCCCGCTTCACCAGCGGCCTGGTCGACCTGCGCCGCCGCGAGGGCCTCTATCGAGAGACGCCCGACGGGGTGACGATCAACGACGGCGTGCTCTACCAGGCGCGCATGGCGGTCCCGTCGAACGTCGTCACCGGCCGCTACACCGCGGAGACCTTCGCCATCTCGCGCGGCCGGGTGATCGCCTCGGCGGTGGCCGAGGTCGAGGTGCGCAAGCTCGGCTTCGAGCGCTTCGTCGCCCGCCAGGCGGAGGAATCCTCGCTCATGTACGGGCTGTTCGCGGTGGCGCTGTCGCTCGTCATGGGCTGGCTCGCGGGGCGCGTGTTCGCGCTCGTCTGAGCCTGACATGGGTTGGATTTTGACGCGATCTTAACCCCGATTCCGTAGGTCCCGCGCAACCGCAACCAATCGGGCGATGCCGCATGACCGAGATGCCGAGCCAGCAGTTCCAGACCTTCGATCCGGCGCAGGAGCCGGGCGCCGTCGCGGTCAATCGGCCGGCGGAGAAAGCGACGAGCTTCGAGAACGCCGGCCAGCCGATCGGCATCGTGCTGGAGATCGCCGGCTCCGGCTCGCAGATCGCGCTCGACCTCGAGCGGCTCAACGAGTGCATGGAGGACGAAGACCCGTCGATCGCGCTCGCCGGCCAGGTCGGCAGCCAGGTCAAGATCAAGACTCCCGACGGCTGGCTGCTCGCCAGCGTCCGCAACCAGCGGCAGGACCGCCGCACCCAGGGCGGGATTCTCGCCAACATCGACTTCATGGGCGAAGGCCGCGAAGAGAAGCTGACCGGCAAGATCCACGGGTTCCGCCGCGGCGTCACCCGCTACCCGGTGCCCGGCGCGATGGTCTACCCGGCGACCACCGACGACCTGCGGCAGATCTACGCCTCCGACGGGCGCAGCTCGATCCAGATCGGCACCGTCTACCCGACGAGCGACATTCGCGCCGGGCTCTACGTCGACGCGATGCTCGGCAAGCACTTTGCACTGCTCGGCTCGACCGGTACCGGCAAGTCGACCAGCGCCGCGCTGATCCTCCACCGGATCTGCGAAAGCGCGCCCAACGGCCACATCGTGATGATCGACCCGCACGGCGAGTACTCGGCGGCGTTCAAGAACACCGGCACGATCTTCGACGTCGGCAACCTGCAGATGCCGTACTGGCTGATGAACTTCGAGGAGCACTGCGAGGTGTTCCTGACGAGCAGCGGCAACGACCGGCAGGAGGACGCCGACATCCTCGCCAAGTGCCTGCTCAAGGCGCGCGGCAAGAACCGGCTGGCCGAGACGCTCGGCAAGATCACCGTCGATTCGCCGATCCCGTACCTGCTTAGCGACCTGACCAACCTGATCCAGGACGAGGCCGGCAAGCTCGACAAGGCGACCTCGAGCGCGCCGTACATGCGGCTCAAGACCAAGATCGACGAGATCAAGGCCGACCCGCGCTACCAGTTCATGTTCTCGGGCATGCTTGTCGGCGACACGATGGCCGACTTCCTGTGCCGCATCTTCCGCATGCCGAGCGAGGGCCGGCCGATCTCGATCATCGATGTCTCCGGCGTGCCGTCGGACATCACCTCGACGGTGGTCGCAGTGCTCAGCCGGATGGTGTTCGACTTCGCCATCTGGGCGCGCGAGGAGACCACGCGGCCGGTGCTGCTGGTGTGCGAAGAGGCGCACCGCTACGTGCCCAACGAGAAGAACGCCGACGGCTCGTCGGTCGGCCGCATCCTCAGCCGCATCGCCAAGGAAGGCCGCAAGTACGGCATTTCGCTCGGCCTGATCACGCAGCGCCCGTCGGACCTCGCCGAAGGCGTGCTGTCGCAGTGCGGCACGATCATCTCGATGCGCCTCAACAACGACCGCGACCAGGCTTTCGTCAAGGCGGCGATGCCCGAAGGCGCGCGCGGCTTCCTCGATTCGATCCCGGCGCTGCGCAACCGCGAGTGCATCATCTGCGGCGAGGGCGTGGCGATCCCGATCCGCGTGGCGTTCGACAACCTCGACGAGGCCAAGCGGCCGGCGTCGGAGGACCCGAGCTTCACCGAGCTGTGGCGCGAGAGCGGCGGCGAGGAGGAGCGGGTCCAGCGCACGGTCCAGCGCTGGCGCGCGCAGGGCAAGTAGCGCGCCATTCCGGCAAGTTGCGCGGGTCCGTGGCCGTGCTACATCGGTGCCCGACGACTGACGGCCGGGAACGCAGATGAAGCACTATCGAATCAACAAGGTGACCGAGCCTGGCGGAACCGTGCTCAAGAAGACGGACGTGCTCGCAACATCCGACCAGGCGGCCCTGCAGCGGGCGGAGGACAGCCCCGACTGCCCGACCTGCGACGTGCTGCACAACGGCGAACGCATCGGTTCGATCGTGCCTCGGGACAAAAAGTCGACCGCGCGACGCTAAGCCCAGTCACACGTCCGGCACCATGCGCCCGGCCGGCTCGCCGTCGGCCTGGATCTGCTCGCGCGCTTCCTCGGGGCTTTCCGCGAGCGCGCCGCGGCGCCAGTTGGTGTAGCGGTAGATCCACCAGCCGAGCACCAGGCCGGCGACCGCGCCGACGGTGAACGAAACCCAGATAGCGTCGGCGCCGAGCCAGTCGTATGTCAGCCAGTAAAAGCCGAGGCGGACCGGGTAGAGCGCGATGGCGACGATCACCAGCGGCGCCCACACCGCGCCACCGGCGCGCATCGTCGCCGAGTAGACCATCGCCACGCCGAACAGGATGAAGCTCCACACGGCGAGCAGCTGGATGTGCCGGGCGAGCGGCACCGCGGCGCTGTCGGGGCCGAGAAACAGCCCCAGCAGCGGGCGGTCGAAGGCGATCAGCAGCACGGTCAGCAGGCCGGTCATGGCGAAGTTGATCAGCACGCCGGCATTGGTGATGTGATCGAGCCGGTCCCACTTGCGCGCGCCGATGAACTGCGCCGCCATCGCGCTGACCGCCCCGCCGATCGCCATCGCCGGCATCTGCAGGTAGGTGAACAGCTGCATGGCCGCCGCATAGGCGGCGGTCATCAGCAGCCCCTCGCGGTTGACCAGCCCGACCATGATGATCCCGGCGGCGCTCATCACCAGCATCTGCGCGCCCATCGGGATGCCCTTGGTGATGATGAAGCCGAGCTCCTCGCCGCGCGGGCGCAGGTAGCGGAGCTCGGGCCCGCGCAACCGCAGTGGCAGGTCGCGGGCGTAGACGTAGATCACCATGGCGACGAACGAGACCAGGCTGGCGATGATCGTCGAGATCGCCGAGCCGGCGATGCCGAGCGCCGGGAACGGCCCGACGCCGACGATCAGCAGCGGGTTGAGCACGGTGTCGATGACCACGGTGACGAGCATGAAGATCAGCGGCGTCCGCGCGTCGCCGGTGCCGCGCAGCCCCATCGTCAGGATCACCGAGACCATCATGAACGGCATCGAGAGGAACATCAGCCGGATGTAGGTCAGCGCGAGGCCGTAGGCGTTTCCCGGAGTCTCAAGCACGGTCAGCAGCGCCGGGGCGCCGATCCAGCCGAGCGCGGCGATCGCGACCATCAGCGCCGAGGAGAACCCGGCCGCCGTGCCGAAGGTGCGGCGCGCGCCGGCGATGTCGCGCGCGCCGAAGCGCTGGCCGATCTGCACGGTCGCCGCCATGCCGAAGCCGAACGCGGCGCCGGCGACGAGGAACATGATGATGTTGGCGTTGGCGGTCGCCGCCAGCGCGTCCTCGCCGATCAGCCGGCCGACCCAGATCGAGTTGATCGTGCCCGACAGCGATTGCAGGATGTTGCTGAGCAGCATCGGGATGCTGAACATCATCAGCGTGCGGAACACCGGACCCTCGGTGAGGTCGCCGGGCATCACAGGTGGCTTCGAGCGCATCAGGTCCCCCGCGTGTCCCCGTAAAGCTCGATGTGCAACCGTTTGGACAGAGTCAAATTGTTGGCGAGGCAAAGCTGTGCAAGCCAGCGTTCGCGCGCGGCGAGAACCGCCGTGTCGGTGCCCTCGGCCATCAGCCAGAGGCGCTCGGGCGGGATCGTGTGCCGCTCGGCGAGGGCAAGGACTTCCTCAACGTCGGCGGGCTCGGCGACGACGAACTTGAAGACCGCGCGCGGCTCCTGCGCCCACTGGGCGAGTCGCTCGGGGACCAGCGCGAGCCCGGCCGCGTTGCCCGAGTGAGCGAGCTTGGGGCTGACGGTGTACTGCTGCACCAGCGCGTCGAGAGCGGGCGGCGGGGCGACGGTGCCGTTGGTCTCGACCTCGACCGCCATGCCGGGAAGCAGCGCGAGCATGCGCGCGAGCGCCGCGCCCTGCAGCAGCGGCTCGCCGCCGGTCACCACCAGCCGCGGCTTGCCGAGCGCGGCGATGCGTTGCGCCACGTCGTCCTCGGCGAGCGTGACCTGGTTGGCGGCGCGCGCGTAGGCGATTCCGTTGCGGTGCGGGCGATTGTCGCCCTCGAAGCGCCAGGTGTAGGCCGTGTCGCACCAGACGCAGGCGAGATTGCAGCGCGACAGGCGCACGAACGCGCACGGCTTGCCGGCCGACGGGCCCTCGCCCTGCAGCGAGGCGAAGATCTCCGGCTCCGCCGGTGCTTCGCTGCCCGGTTCGCCGGGTGTCGTCGTGGCGAGGACTAGCATCGCACCGCCGCCGGAACGGGGCACATTCCGGGCGACACAAGCGACACCCTGTCACTCAGAAGAGTGACACTTATCGCACGGAAAAACCTTGGGAAACCTGCGAGGGTTAGAGGGTGACAGGCTTTCCTTTCGAGGGGGGGCAGGCGACACCTCGGCCTCGACGGCAAGCGGTTCGGGTCGTGGCGGGGAATCGGCGTCATCCGACAGGGTAAGCCACAAACGGGGGGGTGTAGGAAAGATGTTTTTGCGCGGGCTGCGCCTGGATGCCGCGCGTGAGAGATGCCCGCCCCCGGAGCCTCGAGTGCGCGACTGCGATCGAAACCGCGGTCAAAAGGATCGACGTGCGCGTTGGCGGAATGTAACTTAACAATCCGAATCGAACTTAACACTCGGCGCGTGGTGGCCGGCAAGACCGCTGGCTCGCGGCTAGAAGATCTTCGGGAAAGCAGCATATCAAAGTACTTCCGGCGCAGCATTATGGGGAGAATTCAATGCGTTACTTGGGAATTGCCTTAGCTGGCCTGAGTCTGATCGCTCTTCCGTGCGCGGCGTCCGCGACCGAATTCGGTGGCGTCGAGTTCCCGCAAGGTGCGGTGTCCTTCGCCGATGGCGTGGTCAGTTACACCCCCGGAACGACGGCGCCCAGCGCCCCGCATCAGGGCGCTTTCAACGCCCTCGGCATACCCAACTACGCCGGAGTCAACTCCTGCGCTTCGCAGGCGACCTGTTCATTCGTCAGTCTCGGCGACGGCGGCAGCCTGGTCGTGCAATTCATCGACAACCTCCTCACGGGCAGCGGCACGGCTGCCGCGGACCTGTGGATCTTCGAAGTCGGGCCCGACATCGAGGACATGTTCGTCGACATCAGTGTTGACGGCCTGAGCTGGCTGTCGGTGGGCGCGGTCGGCGGCGCGACCGCCGGGGTCGACCTCGACAGCTTCGGCTATGGGCCGGACTGGAGTTTCGCCTTCGTCCGCCTGACCGACGACACGACCAAGGATGGCCAGTCGGGAAGCACCGTCGGCGCCGATATCGACGCGGTCGGGGCGATCTCGACGCGCCGTGTGACCGGAGGGGTTCCCGAGCCCTCGACCTGGGCGATGCTCCTGCTCGGCTTCGGAGCGGTCGGCGCTTTGCTGCGCTCGTCGCGCCGAAAGGCCCGGCGCCTGCTGGCGTTCGTCTAGAGGCGCCGTCCTCCCGCCGGCAGACCAAGCAGGCTGGCTGTAGTCGCCGGCCTAGTCACCCCAGCCTGGCCAGCGCCGCCTCGAGCCGTTCGGCTTCGGCGGCGTGGTGGGCGTGGTCCGCGCGGGCCTTGTCGACCGCTTCGGGCTTGGCGCGCTCGACGAAATTGGGGTTGGCGAGGCGGCCTTCGAGCGCTTTCGCTTCCTTGCGCGCGACCTCGAGCGCCTTGGCCAGGCGGGCTTTCTCCGCCGCGATGTCGATCACGCCTTCGAGCGGGACGACGATCAGGTCGTCGCCGGCCGTGACCTGCATCGCGGCGCCGGCAGGGGCCGGCTGGAAGCGGATCGAGGGCAGGCGCGCGAGGCGCTCGATGGCGGGAGCGTTCCGCGCGATCGCGGTGCGCGCGGCCGGCGAGGGGTCGGCGAGGAATGCGTCGAGCTTCGCGCCGGGCGCGATGCCGAGCTCGTTCTTGGCGGCGCGGATCGCGCTGGTCAGCGCGACGAGCCAGTCCACCTCGGCCTTGGCGGCCGGATCGACCGCAGCCTGGGGCTCCGGCCACTTTGCCACGATCAGTTCGCAAGGCCGCCCGCCCTGCGCGTGCCACAGCTCCTCGGTCACGAACGGCATGAACGGGTGCAGCATGACGAGGATCTGGTCGAGCACCCAGCCGGCGACCGCCTTGGTCTCGTCGTCGATCTGCCCTTTGATCAGCTCGAGGTACCAGTCGCAGAAGGTCGCCCAGGTGAACTGGTAGATCGCGTGCGCGGCGGCGTCGAAGCGCAAGTCGGCCATCGCCTTGTCGAGCTCGGCGAGGGTCTCGACGACTTCGCCGACGATCCACTTGTTGACCGCGTGGGTGGCTGCGGGGGCGGCGACCGACTGCGACGCGCCGATCCCGTTGGCCTGGCAGAAACGCGTGGCATTCCAGAGCTTTGTCGCGAAGTTGCGGTAGCCCTCGACGCGGCTCTCGTCCATCTTCACGTCGCGGCCCTGGCTTTCCATCGCCGCCATGAAGAACCTGAGCGCGTCGGCGCCGTACTTGTCGATCAGGCCGAGCGGATCGACCACGTTGCCCTTGGACTTGGACATCTTCTGCCCGTCCGCGGCGCGCACGAGGCCGTGCAGGTAGAGCCGGCGCCAGGGGACGTCGCCCATGAAGTGCATGCCCTGCATCGCCATGCGGGCGTCCCAGAAGAACAGGATGTCGGTGCCGGAGATCAGCAGGTCGTTGGGGTAGTGGCGGGCGAGCAAGCTTTCGCTCCCCCTCCCCGCGGGGGAGGGGGTCGGGGGGTGGGCCAGCCGATGGCAGCGCTTCATCCGCAGACACATCCGCCCCTAAGCCCTCCGGCAATCGGGAGGGGGATTTGCTCGAACGCCACTACCCCAACGACCTCCTCATCTCCGGCTTCGACATCCTGTTCTTCTGGGATGCGCGCATGGCGATGCAGGGCATGCACTTCATGGGGGATGTCCCCTGGAAGCGGCTCTATCTCCACGGCCTCGTGCGCGACGCCAAGGGGCAGAAGATGTCCAAGTCCAAGGGGAATACGGTCGATCCCCTCGGCCTCGTCGATCGCTACGGCGCCGACGCCCTGCGCTTCACGCTCGCGGCGATGGAGAGCC
>JAEZES010000255.1 GCA_023432995.1 Pseudomonadota bacterium | reverse complement strand
CCTCGCGATGACGAAGGTGAGCCGGGTACGCCCTCGCCCCGGCTGCCCGGTCGCCGCGATCCTTGCCGTGACGACGCTGGGTGCGACGCGGGTCATGTGCGGCTCCGCAGCGCCGCCTGCGCGGCGGCGAGGCGGGCGATGGGCACGCGGTAGGGCGAGGCGCTGACGTAGTCGAGCCCGGTCGCCTCGCAGAAGGCGATGCTCGCCGGGTCGCCACCGTGCTCGCCGCAAATGCCGAGCTTGAGGTCGGGCCGCGCCGCCCGGCCGCGCTCGGCGGCGAGCGCGATCAGCTGGCCGACGCCTTCGACGTCGAGGCTGACGAACGGGTCGCGCGGATAGATGCCCTGGTCGACGTAGACCGACAGGAAGCGGCCCGCGTCGTCCCTCGAAACGCCGAGAGCTGTCTGCGTCAGGTCGTTGGTTCCGAACGAGAAGAACTTCGCCTCCTCGGCAATCTCGCCGGCCATCAGCGCCGCCCGCGGCAGCTCGATCATCGTCCCCACCAGATAGTCGAGCGTGCGGCCCCGCTCGGCGAAGACCTGCGCCGCGGTCTGCTCGACCAGCGCCTTGAGGATCGCCAGTTCCTTCCGCGTGGCGACCAGCGGGATCATCACCTCGGGCACGACCGCTTCGCCGCTTTCCGCGGCGACTTCGCACGCCGCCTCGAAGATCGCGCGCGCCTGCATCTCGTAGATCTCGGGGAACGTGATCCCGAGCCGGCAGCCGCGATGGCCGAGCATCGGGTTGAACTCGTGCAGCTCGTCGGCGCGGCGGCGGAGCCGGTCGACGCTGGTGCCCATGACTCCGGCGAGCTCGGCGAAGTCGGCCTCGCCCTGCGGCAGGAACTCGTGCAGCGGCGGGTCGAGCAGGCGGATCGTGCACGGCAGCGGGGCCATCGTGCGGAAGATCTCGACGAAGTCGGCGCGCTGCTCGGGCAGCAGCTTGGCGAGCGCCCTGCGCCGCCCGGCCTCGTCCTCGGCGAGGATCATCTCTCGCACCGCGCTGATCCGCCCGGCGTCGAAGAACATGTGCTCGGTCCGGCACAGGCCGATACCCTCGGCGCCGAACTGGCGCGCCATGCGGCAGTCGGCCGGCGTCTCGGCGTTGGTCCGCACCTTCATCCGCCGGTGGCGGTCGGCCCACTCCATCAACGTGCCGAAGTCGCCGGCCAGCTCGGGCTCGATCGTCGG
Source organism: Pseudomonadota bacterium (assembly GCA_023432995.1). Classification (GTDB taxonomy): domain Bacteria; phylum Pseudomonadota; class Alphaproteobacteria; order Sphingomonadales; family Sphingomonadaceae; genus Croceibacterium_A. Next base: position 2,919 of record JAEZES010000255.1, on the reverse strand, counting down.
CACCTCGCCGGCCATGATCTCGCCGGTGGCCCCGTCGATCGTCAGCAGGTCCCCTTCGGCGAGCTCGCGGCTGCCGATGCGCAGCGTGCGCGACGCGAGGTCGATCGACACCGCCGAGGCGCCCGAGACGCACGGGCGGCCCATGCCGCGGGCGACGACCGCGGCGTGGCTGGTCATGCCGCCGCGGGCGGTCAGGATGCCCTGCGCGGCGTGCATGCCGTGGATGTCCTCGGGGCTGGTCTCGACCCGCACCAGGATCACCTTCTCGCCGCGCCCGTGCCAGGCCTCGGCGGTGTCGGCGTCGAGCACGATCCTGCCGCACGCGGCGCCCGGCGAGGCGGGCAGGCCCTTGCCGAGAACGTCGCGCGGCGCGGCCGGGTCGAGCATCGGGTGGAGCAGCTGGTCGAGCGCCATCGGGTCGACCCGCAGGACGGCGGTCTTCTCGTCGATCAGGCCCTCGCCGACCATCTCGACCGCCATGCGCAGCGCGGCCTTGGCGGTGCGCTTGCCGCTGCGGGTCTGCAGCATCCACAGCTTGCCCTGCTGCACGGTGAACTCGATGTCCTGCATGTCGCGGTAGTGCCGCTCGAGCAGCTCGAACACGCGGGCGAGCTCGGCGTAGGCCTCGGGCATCGCCTCTTCCATCGACGGGGCAGAGGCGCCGGCGGCTTCTCGGGCTGCCCTGGTCAGGTACTGCGGCGTGCGGATGCCGGCGACGACGTCCTCGCCCTGGGCGTTGACCAGCCATTCGCCGTAGTAGGCCTTCTCGCCGGTCGAGGGGTCGCGGGTGAAGGCGACGCCGGTGGCCGAGGTCTCGCCCATGTTGCCGAACACCATCGCCTGGACGTTGACCGCGGTGCCCCAGTCGCCGGGAATGTCGTTGAGGCGGCGGTAGACCTTCGCCCGGTCGCTCTCCCACGAATCGAACACCGCGCCAACCGCGCCGTGGAGCTGCTCCCACGGATCGTCGGGGAACTCGCGGCCGGCTTCCTCGCGGACGATCGCCTTGTAGCGGCGGGCCAGCGCCTGCAGGTCCTCGACCGCAAGTTCGGTGTCGAGCGTAACACCTCGATCTTCCTTGGCAATCTCGAGCGCCTCCTCGAACAGGCCGTGGTCGACGCCCATGACCACGTCGGCGTACATCTGGATGAACCGGCGGTAGGAATCCCAGGCGAAGCGCGGGTCGCCGCTGCTCTCGGCGAGGCTCTCGACCGCGGCCTCGTCGAGGCCAAGGTTGAGCACTGTGTCCATCATGCCCGGCATCGACACGCGGGCGCCCGAGCGGACCGAGACCAGCAGCGGAAGGCTGCTACCAAGCTGGCCGAAGCGACAGCCGGTGGCCTGTTCGATATGCGCGATGCCCTGGGCGATCTCGTCCTTGAGCTCGGCGCGTAGCGTGCGGCCGCCGGCGTTGTAGGCGAGGCACTCGTCGGTGGTGATGGTGAAGCCGGGCGGCACCGGCAGGCCGATCCCGGCCATCTCGGCCAGGTTGGCGCCCTTGCCGCCGGTCACGGTCTTGTCCCTGGCCCGCGGGTCGTCGTGCACCACACCGCCGCCGAACGTGTAGACCGTCTTCATCGTTGCCCCTCTTGCTCGATTCCAAAGCGACACAAGCGACAGCGTGTCACCCTCATGAATGACTAGTACCTGCCTGAAATCCGTATCATTCCTGGCAAATTCCGGTGGTGACGGTCGGCCGAATGGGTGGCCCCTCAGCCCTCGATCCTCGAGAAATCCGCCACGTTGTGCACTGCAGCACGGAAGCGGGCAAGCAGGTCGAGCCGGGCCGCGCGCTTGTCCGGATCCGCATCGTTGACCGTCACGGTGTCAAAGAACCGGTCGATCGGGGCCCGCAGGCTGGCGAGCGCGCGCATCGCGCGTTCGAAGTCCTCGGCCTCGATCGCCGCCGCGGCTTCCGGCTCCGCCGAGTCGAGCGCCGCGATCAGGTCATTTTCCGCGGGTTCGGGCGTGTAGGAAAGCTCTTTCGCGTGTTTCAGCTCCATTTTGGCGGCGATGACCGGGGCGAGGTCGGGATCGTCGACCGTGGCCAGCGGGTCCTCCTCGCCGGTGCGGGCGATCTCGCCCTCGACGCCGCGCCAGTCCTCCTTCTTGAGGATGTTGGCGGCGCGCCTGTAGCCGGCGTGGAGATTGGCGCCGTCCTCGGTGCCGATGAACGCCTGGAGCGCGCGGACGCGGGCGAGCAGGCGGACAAGGTCGTCCTCGCCACCGAGCGCGAAGACCGCGTCGATCAGGTCGTGGCGAACGCCGGCTTCGCGTTGCTGGACTTTGAGGCGGTCGGCGAAGAAGTCGATCAAATCAGGGAAGATTGCTGCACCTCGCTCAACGGACAGGATGTCCCTATCGGGGCGGATGCTCTCGACGTAATCCAGCGCTTGGTCATAAGGCATCGCTGCCAGCGTCTGCGGAAGCGCGTCAAAGTCGGGCCCGACATACGGATATTTCCGAGCCACAGCGACCGCTCGCTCGACCACCGGAACTGCAAACGCTTGGAGCAGTGGTAACCGCATCTCCGTACGCGCGACCAACCGAATAACGCCTAATGCGGCGCGTCGCAGGGCAAAAGGATCCTTCGACCCAGTGGGCCTCTCGTCGATCGCGAAGAAGGAGACGATAGTATCGAGCTTGTCCGCCAGGCTAACCGCCACCGTCACCGGCGCGGTCGGGACTTCGTCGCCCTGGCCGACCGGCTTGTAGTGGTCGCGAATGGCGTCGCCGACTTCGGTGGGGAGGCCTTCGGCGCGGGCGTAGTAGCCGCCCATAAGGCCCTGAAGTTCGGGGAATTCGCCGACCATTTCGGTGACCAGGTCGGCCTTGGCGAGGCGAGCGGCCTGTTCGGCGAGGTTGGCCAGATCCTCCCTGTCGCGCAGCGATGGGGAGGTGGCAGGCGCCGCAGGCGGC
>JAEZES010000179.1 GCA_023432995.1 Pseudomonadota bacterium | reverse complement strand
GAACATCAGCGGCCCGCTCCCCCCATCCATTGACCAAGGTGCGCGTCGGCGATCGCCACGGCAAGGGCATCGGCGGCGTCCGCCCCGTCGAGCGCCACGCCGGGCAGCAGCACCTTGAGCATTGCCTGGACCTGCGTCTTCTCGGCGCCGCCGGTACCGACGATCGCCTTCTTGACCAGCCGCGCCGCGTGCTCGGCGCCCCGCAGCGAGGCACGGCCGCAGGCGGCCAGCACCGCGCCGCGCGCCTGCGCCAGCTTGAGCGTCGACTGCGGGTTCTTGTTGACGAACACTTCCTCGACCGCCGCGCGATCGGGAGCATGCGCCGCGATCACGGCGAATATGGCGTCGTGCAGGTGATGCAGCCGCTCGGCCATCGGCGCCTTCGGGTCGGTCGCGACTTCGCCGTTTGCAATGTGGCTCAGCCGGGCCCCGTCGCTGCGCACGATCCCCCAGCCGGTGCAGGACAGCGAGGGATCGAGACCGAGGATGATCAGGAGAGCTTCTCCATCACCTCGTCGGAAACCTCGTAGTTGCCCCATACGGTCTGCACGTCGTCGTCGTCCTCGAGCGCATCGACCAGCTTCATCAGCGTGACAGCGTCGCCCTCGGCGACCTCGACGGTGAGGTTGGGCTTCCACGCCAGCTTGACGCTCTCGGGCTCGCCGAGGCTCGCTTCGAGCGCCTTGGCGACCTCGTGCAGCGCCTCCATGTCGGTCCAGATCTCGTGGCCCTCGCCGTCGCTCTCGACGTCGTCGGCGCCGGCCTCGATCGCGGCCTCGAGCACCTTGTCCTCGTTACCCGCCGAGGCCGGATACTCGATCAGGCCCTTGCGTTCGAACCCGTGGCTGACGGCGCCGGTCGCGGCCATGTTGCCGCCGTTTTTCGAGAACGCGGTGCGGATGTTGGTCGCGGTGCGGTTGCGGTTGTCGGTCAGCGCCTCGACGATCAGCGCCACGCCGCCCGGGCCGTAGCCCTCGTAGCGGACTTCCTCGTAGTCCTCGCCGCCGGCCGCCGCGGCCTTGTCGATCGCGCGCTGGATGTTGTCCTTCGGCATCGAGGCCGCGCGCGCGTTGTTGACCGCGAGCCGGAGGCGCGGGTTCATGTCGGGATCGGGCGCGCCCATCTTGGCCGCGACGGTGATCTCGCGGCTGAGCTTGGAGAACGCCGCCGAGCGCTTCTTGTCCTGCGCGCCCTTGCGGTGCATGATGTTCTTGAACTTGGAATGGCCGGCCATGGGTCCCGTTCGATCTGGTGGCTGATAGGATGCGGCGCCTTACACCGGGGCCCCGCGTCAGAGCAACCGCTGCCACCAGCCGACATCGCGCCAGCCGCCGAGCTTCCAGCCGACCTCGCGGTAGATGCCTACAGGGGTGAACCCCATCGCCTCGTGCAGGCCCACACTCGCTGCGTTGGGCAGGGCGATCCCGGCGAAGGCGGCGTGGCAGCCTTTGCCGGCGAGGAGGGGCAGCAGCTCGCCATAAAGCGCGCGGCCGATCCCGCGGCGGGCATACGCCGGGTCGACGTAGACCGCGACGTCACACGAGCTGGCATAGGCCGCCCGCTCGCGGTGCGGCGAACCGTAAGCGTAGCCCGCCAGCGCGCCTTCGACCTCGACGACGAGCCAGCCGTGGCTGGCGCCGTACGCGCCGATCCGCCGGGCCATTTCCTCCGCTCCCGGCGGCTCCAGCTCGAAGCTGACCCAGTTACCCGACACGAACGGCGCGTAAATTCGTGCGCACGCCTCGGCGTCGGTCGCAGGATCGGCAGCGCGGATCGTCGGCGTCATGGCTCGATGTCGAAGTGCAGCACATCCTCGCGCGTCCCGAGCTTGCCGTAAAGGGCGAGCGCCGGGTCGTCGCCGTGGTCGCCCTGGACGTAGATCACCCAGGCGCCGCGCTCGCGGGCGATGCGGCGCAGCGCGTCGATCAGCGCGGTGGCGACGCCCTGGCGGCGCCACGCCGGGGCCACCGCGAGGTCGTAGATGTAGATCTCGCTGCGCTCCTGCTCGAACTTCTCGAGTTCGTAGGCGACCAGCCCGCCGACAATCTCGGCGCCGACGCGCGCCACCAGCACGCAGACGTGCGGCCTCGCCAGGAGCCGGCGCAGGTACTCGTCGCCGGGCGGCGCGCGCTCGAAGGTGTCGCGCTCGTCGAACGCCTCCCCGAACAGCCGGTTGAGCGCGCGGATGGCGGCGAGATCGCCCGGCCCGAGCTGCGCGACCCGTATCGTCAGAGCGCCACTGCGGTCCCGCTGACGCTGACCATCAGCATCGAGCCGTTCTGGCCGAGCACCTCGTAGTCGAGATCGACCCCGATGACCGCGTTGGCGCCGAGCTGGCGCGCCTGCTCGGTCATCTCCTCGATCGCCTCGAGCCGGGCCCGGGCGAGCACCTCCTCATATTTCCCCGAGCGTCCGCCGACGATATCGGTGATCGAGGCGAACAGGTCGCGGAACAGGTTGGCGCCGACGATCACCTCGCCGGTGACGATGCCGAGATAGTCCCTGACCGGGCGCCCCTCGACGACGGCGGTGGTGGTCACGATCATGCCGCCGCTCGCGCGGCTCCACGGGCTAGCCATTGACGATGGTCCCTCCGTTCGGGTGCAGCACCTGCCCCGACATATACGAGGAATCCTCGCAGGCGAGGAAGAGGAAAGCCGGCGCGACCTCGTTGGGCTGGCCCGGGCGGCCCATCGGGGTGTTCTCGCCGAAACTCTCGAGCTTCTCCGGGCTCGCCCCGCCGCACGGATTGAGCGGGGTCCAGATCGGCCCCGGCGCAACCGCGTTGACCCGGATGCCGTCGCCGACGAGCTGCTCCGACAGCGAACGGGTGAAGGCGGTGATCGCGCCCTTGCTGGCGCTGTAGTCGAGCAATTCCTTGCTGCCCTTGTACATCACGATGCTCGTGCAGTTGACGATCGCCGCCCCCTTCTTGAGGTGCGGACGCGCCGCCTGGGTCAGGTAGAACATCGAATAGATGTTGGTCTGGAAGGTCCGCTGGAGCTGTTCCGGCGTGATGTCGCGGATGTCCTGGTCGGGATGCTGCTCGCCGGCGTTGTTGACCAGCACGTCGAGCCGGCCCCATTTGCCGATCGTTTCGTCTACGAGCTTCTCGGCCATGTCGGGATCGCCGAGGTCGCCAGCGAAGGTCAGCGCCTCGCTGCCTTCGGCCTCGATCGCCGCGGCGGTGATCCGCGCATCGTCGTGCTCTTCGAGATAGGCGATCGCGACCTTCGCGCCCTCACGGGCGAACAGCACCGCGGTCGCTCGGCCGATGCCGCTGTCGCCGCCCGTGACGATCGCCACCTTGCCAGCCAATCGCCCCGAGCCCGGATAGCGGGGCTGCCATTCGGGCTGGGGATCGAGGTCGCTCTCGTCGCCGGGGAGACCCGGCTCCTCGGGGATGGCTTCGACGTGGGCGGCCTCGTCGACGGTTCGCGTGTTATCGGTCATGGCGAAATCCTTTCGCCGGACCAATGACCGGGCGGGCGCCCGTGTTCCGTCAGCCGAGCCCGAGCGCGGCCTTGTAGGTGTCGAGGATCGCTTCCATTTCCGCGCGGTCGTCGGGCTTCATCTTCCTCAGCTTGACGATCTGGCGCATGATCTTGGCGTCGTAGCCGACGGCCTTGGCCTCGGCGTAGACATCGCGGATGTCGTCGGCGATGCCCTTCTTTTCTTCCTCGAGGCGTTCGACGCGCTCGATCAGCAGGCGCAGGCGGTCATCGGTGGCGGTGGCCATCGGTCAGGTTCTCCAGTCAGGTCCCGAGAATCGGTTTTCCCGGCGATAGCCAGCGGCCGCGCGCGGGTGAACCGGTGTGGAGAACTTTTCCGCCCGTCGCGCGCCGGGCCTGGATCAGGTGCCCTGGTTGCGGGCGAGACTCGCCTGCATCCGCGCCAGTTGCTCGGGCGTGGCCTCGCTCTGGAAGCGGGCCTTCCACTCGCTCATCGGGATGCCGTGGATAACCTCGCGCGCGGCATCCTTGTCGCCGGCGTAGCCGGCGTCCCGGATCCAGTCGGCGAGGCAGTTGCG
>JAEZES010000154.1 GCA_023432995.1 Pseudomonadota bacterium | reverse complement strand
GGCGGGGCCGTCCGGCCGAGTGGGCGGCTCAATGGCGAAGCGACGCTTGCCTGTCAATGGGGCCGCTGGCAGGGAGCGGCATGGCTAGAAACGAGAAGAAGAACCTGCGCGGACGCGCGGGACGCATGCAGGGCGGGCGCGGCTCGGGCAGGGCCTCGCAAGGCGCCGTGCGGCTGTGGGGCCGCCACGCGGTCGAGGCGGCGCTCAAGAACCCCGCACGCAGCCACCGCAAGCTGTGGGCGACGCGCGAGGGGATCGCCTCGCTCGATGGCGAGCTGCCGGCGGATTTCCCGCTCGAATATGCCGAGGTGGCCGATCTCGCCCGGCTGGTCGCGCGCGACGCGCCGCACCAGGGCCTCGTGCTCGAGTGCCTGCCGCTCGACGACCTGCACCTGGCCGACGTGCTCGCAGGAGACCCGGCGCGGCCGGTGCTCGTGCTCGATCAGGTGACCGATCCGCACAATCTCGGGGCGATCCTGCGCTCGGCGGCGGCGTTCGATGCCGCGGCGGTGGTGACGCAGGATCGCCACGCACCGCCCGAAGGGGGCGTCGTCGCCAAGTCCGCCTCGGGCGCGCTCGAAATCGTTCCGTGGGTGCGGGTGGTCAACCTGGCCCGCGCGCTCGAGGAGATCGCCGAAGCCGGCTACTGGCGGCTCGGGCTCGCCGGCGAAGCGGAGACGGCCCTGGCCGATGCGCTGCCGTCCGGCCCGGTCGCGCTCGTCCTCGGAGCGGAAGGCGAAGGCCTGCGGCATAATGTCGCCGCGCATTGCGACGCGCTGGCGCGTCTTCCGATCAGTGATGCTATGGAAAGCCTGAACGTGTCCAATGCGGCGGCGATCGCCCTCTACGCGGTCGCCACCAGAGGGTAAGAGAACAGTTCGAGGGGGGTAAGACGCGATGCAGACAATCGTCCGGTGGCAAGTGGCCGCCGCGGGGGCCGTTACCCTGCTGGCGAGCCTGGTGCTGTCCGCCTGCATGCTCTCCCCGGGCAAGTTCGACGCCACGCTCGACCTGCGCCGCGACGGGCGCTTCACCTTCAGCTATGCGGGAGAGGTCCACCTGCTCGCGCTGAGCCAGTTTACCGACATGGCGGACGAGGCGGATGCGGACGACGGCGACTTCGTCGAGGCGCCGTGCTGGGACGACGACTTCGAGGAGCGGGCGTGCACCGAGGAGGAGATCGCCGAGCAGCGCGAGACGTGGGAAGAAGCCGCTGAGGCGCGCAAGGCCTCGGCAGAGCGCGAAGCACAAGCGATGCGGCAGTTCCTCGGAGGGATCGACCCGGCCGATCCGAAGGCGGCGGAGGAGCTCGCCGCGCGGCTGCGGCGGCAGCAGGGCTGGCAGCGGGTCGATTATCGCGGCGACGGCCTGTTCGAGGTCGAATTCTCGATCAGCAGCACGATCGGTCACGATTTTGTGTTTCCGACCTTCGAGCGCTTTCCGATGGTCAACAGCTTCGTCCTGGCCAATCTCCGCCAGGGCCGCGTCGTCCGCATCGAGGCGCCGGGCTTCGCACCCCAGGGAGGGTCCAATCCGCTGCAGTCGTTCGCCAGCCTGGCCGCGCTCGGCGCCGTCAGTTCGGGCGACGCGGACGGCTTCCCCCCGGTACCCGAGGTGGACGGCACCTTCCGGATCGTCACCGACGGCCAGATCCTCGCCAACAACACCGATGAGGGCCCGCGGGCGACCGCGGAAGGCCAGGTGCTCGAATGGACGGTCAACCGGCGGACGCCGGGGGTGCCGATGGCGCTGATCCAGCTCGGCGGCTGATCGCCACACCCGCGATGCAAAAGGGCTCCTCCCGCCGCTGCGGGAAGAGCCCTTTTCGCGTCACCGCCGCCGCGGGCGGCGCTGCTCAGGAAATCAGTTGACCGAGTCCTTCAGGCCTTTGCCGGCCTTGAACTTCGGTTGGCTCGAGGCCTTGATCGTCATCGGTTCGCCCGTGCGCGGGTTGCGGCCCGTCGAGGCCTTGCGCTTGGCAACCGAGAATGTGCCGAACCCGACCAGTCGCACCTCATCGCCTTTCGACAACGCACCGGTGATCGTGTCGAAGACGCCTTCGACGGCCTTGGTCGCATCGCTGCGTGACAGACCGCTTGCGTCAGCGACGGCGCCGATCAGTTCGTTCTTGTTCATTGTCGGAAGCACCCCCCTCACTTGGAATTGCCGAGACCAGACTTGAATCGCTTCGCGATGCCCGGGAATTGAGCGAGTTTTGCCGCCGCTGTCAAAGGCAAAGCCGGTGCAGCGCGCGGTTTGCAGGGCATTTTGAAGCGAATCGGGACGAAACCGGGCGCCCGCAGCGTCACCCGCGCGCGGCTGGCAAATCCCGAGGGCCCGGGCGAGCCCGTTCTGCCCCTCGGGAGCGACTCGGCTCCGCCCCGCCCTCAGTGCGGAATGGTCGGCGCCGACGCTCCCGCCGCCGGGGGATTCGGCTGGCTCGCGAGATCGTCGGCTTCGGTCCACTCGATCGCTTCGATCGGCGTCACCAGGGCGTGCCGCAGCACCTCGTCGACGTGGGCGACCGGAATGATCTCCAGCCCTTCGCGGGCGTTGGCGGGAATCTCGGCAAGGTCCTTCTCGTTCTCCTCGGGGATGAGTACGACGCGGATCCCGCCGCGCAGCGCCGCCAGCAGCTTCTCCTTGAGCCCGCCGATCGGGAGCACGCGGCCGCGGAGCGTGACCTCGCCGGTCATCGCGACGTCGGATCGCACCGGAATGCCGGTCAGCGTCGAGACGATCGACGTGACCATGCCGATGCCCGCGCTGGGCCCGTCCTTGGGCACGGCGCCCTCCGGCAGGTGGATGTGCACGTTCTTGCGCTGGAAGATCGACGGCTTGATCCCGTAAGCCGGGGCGCGCGCCTTGACGAAGCTGAAGGCGGCCGCGACGCTCTCGGTCATGACCTCGCCGAGCTTGCCGGTGGTCTTGATTTCGCCCTTGCCCGGGGTGGTCACGCTCTCGATCGTCAGCAGCTCGCCGCCGACTTCGGTCCATGCCAGCCCGGTGACCGCGCCGACTTGCGCCTCCTCGTCGGACTTGCCGTGGCGGTACTTTCGCACGCCCGCGAAATCACCGAGATTCTCGGGTGTTATGACAACGCTTTCGACCTTTTTCTCGAGTATCTGGCGCAGCGTCTTGCGCGCCAGGCGGGCGATTTCGCGCTCGAGCGTGCGGACCCCCGCCTCGCGCGTATAGTAGCGGATGAGGTCGCGCAGGCCGTCCTCGGTCAGCTCGAACTCGCCGTCCTTGAGCCCGTGCGCCTCGATCTGCTTCTGGATCAGATGCCGCTGAGCGATCTCGACCTTCTCGTCCTCGGTATAACCCTCGAGGCGGATGATCTCCATGCGGTCGAGCAGCGGCTGCGGCAGATTGAGCGAATTCGCGGTGCACACGAACATCACGTCGCTGAGGTCGATGTCGAGCTCGAGGTAGTGGTCCTGGAACTTGTGGTTCTGCTCCGGGTCGAGCACCTCGAGCAGCGCCGAGGCGGGATCGCCGCGGAAGTCTTGGCCGAGCTTGTCGATCTCGTCGAGCAGGAACAGCGGGTTCGCGGCCCCCGCCTTGCGCAGGTTGGTGACGATCTTGCCTGGCAGCGAACCGATGTAGGTCCGCCGGTGGCCGCGGATCTCGGCCTCGTCGCGCACGCCGCCCAGCGACTGGCGCACGAACTCGCGCCCGGTCGCGCGGGCGATCGACTTGCCGAGGCTGGTCTTGCCGACGCCCGGCGGGCCGACCAGGCACAGGATCGGGCCCTTGAGCTTGTTGGTCCGCGCCTGCACCGCGAGATACTCGACGATCCGGTCTTTGACCTTGTCGAGCGCGTAGTGGTCCTCGTCGAGGATCGCCTGCGCGCGGGCGATGTCCTTCTTGAGCTTGCTCTTCTTGCCCCAGGGCAAGCTCAGCAGCACGTCGAGATAATTGCGCACGACGGTCGCCTCGGCGCTCATCGGCTGCATCGTCTTGAGCTTCTTGAGCTCGGCGGTGGCCTTGGCGCGGGCCTCCTTGGACAGCTTGAGCGTGTCGATCTTTTCCTGGAGCTCGGCGATCTCGTCGCCTTCGCCGTCCTCGCCGCCGCCAAGCTCCGACTGGATCGCCTTGAGCTGTTCGTTGAGATAGTACTCGCGCTGGGTCTTCTCCATCTGGCGCTTGACCCGGCCGCGGATCTTGCGCTCGACCTGGAGCACCGACAGTTCGCCTTCCATGACCGAATAGACCATCTCGAGCCGCTTGAGCGGGTCGGCCTCGGTCAGCAGCGCCTGCTTGGTGGCGACCTTGGCGGCAAGCGCGGCGGCGATCGTGTCGGCGAGCTTGCCGGCGTCGTCGATCCCGGCGAGCTCATCCTCGATATCGTCGGGCAGCTTCTTATTGTGCTTGGCGTAGTCGGCGAACTGCTCGAGCGCGGAGCGCATCATCGCCGCGACCTCGTTGCCGGTCGCGCCGCGCTCGGCGATTGTTTCGGTCTCCGCGACGACGTGATCTTCACCCTCGCGCAGCGAGAGGAGGCGGGCACGCGTATGCCCTTCGACCAGCACGCGTACCGTGCCGTCGGGCAGCTTGAGCAACTGCAGCACCTGCGCCACGACGCCGACCTCGTAGAGGTCGTCGCGGCCGGGGTCGTCGCACGCCGGATCGAGCTGTGCGAGCAGGAAGATGTCCTTGTTGCCCTCCATCGCCGCTTCGAGCGCGGCGACCGACTTGTCGCGTCCGACGAACAGCGGAACGACCATGGTCGGGAACACGACGATGTCGCGCAAGGGGAGGAGCGGGTAGGTTGCCATAAGTCGATTGGTCCGTTGCTTCGCGGCATTCGTGAGCCGGGCCGGGCTGACCCAGCGGATCTCCGCGGATATGGGGCCCGGCTCGCCCGGCTGCAATGCCGCAGCTCCGCCGCGCTGTGGATGCGGGCGGCCGGGATGACCGATTGGCGCAACATTGCTCCCCGAGTTTCAAGGCGGTAGGTAGGGCCTGTGAGAAGCGCGGACGGTCCCGCGCACTGAGGGGAGAACCATGCGTTACGTGATGATTGCGGCCGCACTCGCCGCGGCCCCCGCCGCGGCTCAGGAGCAGACCTCGGCGTGGCAGTATTTCGAACCCGATGGCGGACCGCTGCAGGCCGGTGTCGTGAACCCGCAGGGCGCCCAGTTGATCCTCAAGTGCGACAAGCCCGGCAAGGGCCAGGTCTACGCCGTCGTCGTGACTCCGGAAAAGCTCGTTCCGCCGTCGAACCAGCCGTTCGTCACCCGGGCGCTCGAGATGCGGTTCGATGCCGGCGCGACGGTCGACGACCGCTGGCGCTACTACGAGCAGTCGGTCGTGGCGATCGACCAGAAGCCGACGATCGCGCTGACCCGGTTTCTCAACGGCTTGGCCAACGCGACCAAGTTCCACATCCGCCTGAACCCCGAGCGGGCGCGCTATGTCGAAGCCGAGTTCGACGTGACCGGCGCGCGCGATGCGATCGGGCGGGTCTATGCCAGCTGCCAGGACCAGAACCCGGTAACACCGCCGGCCTGAGCCGGCCGGCGGCCGCCCTTCACCCGACCTCGGCGACGGCGGTTTCGGCCGCCTGGAAGCCGAGCTTGCTGTGCTGGCCGTCGCAGAACGGCTTGGTCGTCGACCCGCCGCAGCGGCACAAAAAGATCCGGTGTTTGCCGTCGAGGTCGTAGAGGTTGCCGTCGCCGTCGCGCAGCTCGAGCTGGCTGAGGTCGCCGGTTACGAGATAGGGCCCGTCCTTGCGGGCGACGATTTCGATGGCCATCGGTTCCTCCTCTGACTTCCTGATCTAGGCGCTACATTGGCTATCCGGCCTAGCGAAGCGATCAGGGCGACGTGACATAAACGATGCTCAGGACATGAATATCCCTGACCGGATTGCCTTCGACGTCGCGTGCGGGTTCGTATTCGCCGTCCCTGAGGATTACTCCGCAGGTACGCCGGTCGTAGTCGGCGTTCACCACCGGCTCGATAACCCGGCACCTTTCGGGTTTGCCGTCGGGTCCGACGATTACGCGCGCCTTGATGCGCGACGGCCCGTCGAACCGCACCAAACCGCGGGGAAAGAAATCCATGATCGGCCTGGCCCAGCGCGTCATGTTGCGCGGCACGGGCGGCGATATCGCGGTGCCCTTCACCACGTCGACGTCCCACTGGGCGACAAGATCGTCCATGCAGGCGCGCATCGCCTCCATCGGCCGCTCAAGTGAGCCTGTTCGCAGAATGACCGGCGGATCGAACGCGCGCCTGACCTCAATGGCCGTGCTGGCCTCGCTCGCGACGACCGCACCGTTGGTCGGGACAAAATCCGGCTGGGCGACGCCTGGGTCCCCTGTCGGCAGAATCACCGCATAGAAGGCGACGCCTTCGAAACCATCCCCGTAATCCCCGTAAGCTGCAAGATCGTAGCTCGATCGCTCGCCATCAGGCAGGAAGCGCACGTCGGGCGCCAGCCGGCGACTCATTGGCAAACCTGAGCTGGAGACTGTGATCCGGTACGTAACTCCTGGCGTGAATTGCGTGATCTCCAGCCAGGCGGGGCTTTCACCGCCGCCAAACGTGCGGCGCAGAGCGCAACTGCCGTCGGCATAGTCGAGCGTCCAGTCGCCCGAAGGCTCCAGCATCAGCGCGTCCTGCGCCGCCACCGGCACTGCGACCGCCACGGCAAGGACGCCAAGAATGCAAGCCCTCACGCGTGCCCCCCCAAAAGAAAAGGCGCCAGCTCACCCCAGGCCCGGCAGGTTGAACCCCGGCGGCAGGCCCATGCCCTGCTGGATCGCCTGCATCTCGCGGCTGGCGGCCTGGTCGGCCTTCGTGCGCGCATCGTTGAACGCGGCGGTGACAAGGTCCTCGAGGATCTGCTTGTCCTCGGGCACGATCAGGCTGTCGTCGATCGACACGCCGAGAATGCGGCCCTTGGCGGTGCAGCGGATCCTGACCAGGCCGCCGCCCGAGACACCCTCGACCTCCAGCGAGTCGAGCTTGGCCTGCGCCTCGCCCATCTGCTTCTGGATGATCTCGGCCGCCTCCTGCGCCTTCTTCATCATCTCATTCATGTCCATCGCACTATCCTCACGCACGTCTGTTCCAGTTGCGCTCGCCTTTCGGCGCCGCGTCGTCGCCGATCATCTCGGCCTCGGGGAAGGCGGCCAGGGCCGCTTCGACCATCGGGTGGCTGCGGATGCGCTCAACCTCGGCCGCCCTCGCCGCCTCCGCCTGCTCGCGCAGCGACGGCGCGCCCTCGCCCTCGCCGCGCTCGACCTGCCAGCGCTCGCCGGTCGCCTTGAGCAGCGCGTCGCGCAGCTCGGCGGCCGGGTCGTCGGAAATCCCCGGGGCGAGCGAATAGACCAGCCGTCCCGGCTCGAGCGCGATCACCCGCAGCCAGTCACGCATCGTCCCGGCCACGCGCATCATCCCGGCGCGGTCGACCTGCTCGCACAACTCGGCCCAGTCGACCCGGGCGACGGGCGCCGGAGCCGGTTGGCCGGATGACGCGGCCGCCGGCGCGGCACCGGTCGCGGCCAGCTCGGCGAGCTGGTCGGCCAGCTTGCCGGGATCGGGCAGGTCGGCGGCGTGGAGCACGCGCAGCAGCGCCATCTGCGCGGCCACCAGCGGGTCGGGCGCGTTGCGCACCTCGTCGTGTCCCTTGAGCAGCAGTTGCCACAAGCGGTGAACCTGACCCGCGGACAACCGCCCGGCCCAGTCCTCGATCGCCTGGCGCTCCTCCTGCGTCGGGGCGTCGGCACCGGCGCCGCCGACCTGGGCCACGGCGATCCGGTGAGTCAGCTCCATCAACGATCGCAGCAGGGCGAGCGGCTCGACGCCGAGCGCGTAGTGCCGCTCGACTTCGGCCAGCATGGCCGGCGGATCGCCTTCGAGCAACGCGACGAACAGGCGCCGCAGCGCTGCCTTGTCGGCCAGGCCGAGCATGTCGCGCACCCGCGCCGCGGTGATCTGCCCGCCGGCGTCGAGATCGGCGTGGGCGATCGCCTGGTCGAGGATGGACAGGCCGTCGCGGCTCGATCCTTCGGCCGCCGACGCGATGATCGCCAGCGCCTCGGGCTCGGCCTCGACCCCCTCGGCCGCGCAGATCGCGGCAAACTGCTGCTCGAGCAGCGGCTTCGGAATCCGCCGCAGGTCGAAGCGCTGGCAGCGGCTGAGCACGGTCACCGGCAGCTTGTCGACCTCGGTAGTGGCGAACAGGAACTTCACGTGCGCCGGCGGTTCCTCGAGCGTCTTCAGCAAGGCGTTGAAGGCGTTGCGCGACAGCATGTGGACTTCGTCGATGATGTAGATCTTGTAGCGCGCGCTAACCGCGGCGTAGCGCACCGCCTCGATGATCTCGCGCACGTCGTCGACGCCGGTGTGGCTGGCGGCGTCCATCTCGATCACGTCAATGTGCCGGCCCTCGGCGATGGCGACGCACGGCTCGCACACCCCGCACGGGTTGATCGTCGGCCCGCCCTGCCCGTCGGGGCCGACGCAGTTGAGCGCCTTGGCGATCAGCCGCGCGGTCGAGGTCTTGCCGACCCCGCGCACGCCGGTCATCAGGAACGCGTGCGCCAGCCGGTCGCGCTCGATCGCGTTGGCCAGCGTGCGCACCATCGGCTCCTGGCCGACAAGCTCGGCAAAGGTCTGGGGCC
Organism: Pseudomonadota bacterium; assembly: GCA_023432995.1. Classification (GTDB taxonomy): domain Bacteria; phylum Pseudomonadota; class Alphaproteobacteria; order Sphingomonadales; family Sphingomonadaceae; genus Croceibacterium_A. The sequence continues at coordinate 2,597 of JAEZES010000154.1, read as the reverse complement.
GGTACTTGCGGGCGAGCACGCGGTAGGGTTGCGCCGGCTCAGCGGGGGTCGCCGCCGGAGCGGGCGGAGCGGCGGGCGGCGGATCGCCGAACAGCGCCGACTGGCCGGCGGCCTCGAGCTCTGCCGCGGTCGGCTGGGCCTCGACGCCCGCCGTCTCGAGCGGTTCGCCGCCGGCCATGTCACCTGAATCACCCATGCCGGCGAAGGTAGGCGGTGTCGGGGGTGTTGTCATGGTCCCAAACGAAGCTCTTGCCCTCGCCATCCCCCGCCAATAGGTCGGGCGAATGGGTGGGACGGGATATGCGCGCGGCCTCGCGGCGGCGCTGTCGATCACGTGCGCCGTACCGCTGACGGCGCAGGGCGGCACTCCGGGGCAGGCCGGCGCGCCGCCGGGCGCGGACGGGTGGAAGCTCGACGCGGCGATGCTCGGGCAGATGTGCTCGGCGAGCGGATCGTTCCAGTTCACGTTCGGCCAGCAGGACGTCCCCGGCAGCAGCTCCGCCGAACGGGCGATGAGGGCCGGCTTCGCGCTGCCCGAGGACGCCGCGCCGTTCGTCAGGGCGCAGCCCGCCAGCACCAAGTGGTCCAACCAGTTCTTCGCGATCGAGTTCGCTTTCACCAGCGATGCGCCCGACGACGAGATGGAGGCGCTTTACGAGAGCCTGGACGCGTGGCTGACCGCCGATGGCTGGCTGCAGCGGCCCGAGGGCTACGACGCTCCGCTGTACCAGTTGCGCTACGCCGGCGACCTCAGCTGGTACAAGCCCGCGGGTACGGCTGCCGAGGCACCCGAAATCATGCTCGACCTGTCCGAATTCGCCGACGAGGTGACGCTGAGCTGCGCGCGCTCCGACCTGGCCTTGCTGGCGTTGGAGGAAGAGCTCGGGCGCTTGCCGAAAGGCACGCCACGGCCGCTAGAGCCGCAGCTGCCGATGGTGCCCGTGCCGAGCGTGGCCGATTGCGCCCGGCCCGAGATCACGGCGGAGATCGACGCTTTCATCAAGGACGGCAGGCCGGATGCCTACGTCCGCACGCTGCTGGCGCGGGGCGACTACCAGGACCGGCTGTCGCAATGGATGATGTGGCGGCTCGAGGAAGCCGGCGCGAGCAGCGACGAGGTGCTCGAACTGGCGCTCGACGCGACCTTGCTCGGCGGCGGGCCCGAAGGCTTCGGCGCTTCGCTCGAGGCCCTGCTCGAGGTCTTCCCGCTCGCCGCCCAGCTCGAGGCCGCGAAGACCGCCGGCGACCGCGACGGCGTGTGCCGGGCCTTCGTCGACATCACCGCGATCTACCAGCGGCTGGCGGCCAACGCCGCGGCGCAGACCCGCGCGCTGCAGGCCTCCTATCGGCGGGAAGCGCCGAAGTACGGGATCGATCCCGAGGAGTGAGACCCTGCCGCCAGGCGGCGAAGCGGGCTCGCGGCGAGTGTGAAAAAGGAGCCGGGCGACCCGCTGCCATCCGTTGTGGCTGCTTCCTTCCGGACCTGACCAGGTTGGCGGACGCGAACGCCCGCCCGACTCCCGGGCGCGCATATGGCGGGGGTTCGTGGATATTTCAACAACCGAAATCCTCCCTGTCGCGAAGCGATGGGGAGGATCTTCTTACCGGAAGTTGTCGGCGTACGACTGCAGCTTGAGCTGCCGCGGCGGGGTCTCGTGGACGATCGCGTCGATGCCGTACTTCTCGGCATAGGCGATCGCCGCTTCCTTCGAGGGGAAGCGCAGCTGGAGCTGCTGGCGCGTGTCGCCGCTGCCGGCCCAGCCCATCAGCGGGTCGGGCCGCTTGGCCTCGGCGGGCACGAAGTCGAGCACCCACTGGCTGGTGAGCGCCTTGCCCGATTGCATGGCGTTCTTGGGACGCTGGAAGATGCGAGCCTGCATGGCGCTGCCTTTCGTTCGGTTGGGCGCCGAAATCAAGACCCCGATCCGGCCGAGGCGTCGAAGGCGTTCCGCGTCTTGAGGCTCGGCCTCTGCGCCCACGGCTCGTCGGGCCAGCGGTGCTTGGGGTAGCGGCCCTTCATCTCCTTCTTCACCTCGGCCCACGAGCCGCGCCAGAACCCGGGCAGGTCGCGCGTCGCCTGGATCGGCCGGCCGGCCGGGCTGGTCAGCTTGAGCAGCAGCGGCGTGTCGCCGATCATCGGCTGGCGCTCGAGCCCGAACCGCGCCTGGCCGCGCCCCACGACGCTCGGCGCGTCGTCGCCGGCATAGTCGATCGGATGGTGTGTGCCGGCCGGCGAGATGAACTCGCGCGGGGCGAGCCGGTCGAGCCGCTGCCGCTCGTCCCACGACAGGCGGGCGAGCAGCGCCTCGGTGAGCACGCCTGTGGACAGATCGAGGTCGCGGCGCCCCTCGAGCAGCGGCGCGAGCCATTCGCGGGCCTCGTCCGCGAGGCGATCGAGGGCGAGCGCATCGATGCCCGCGAACCGCGCGCGGGCGATCAGGCTCGCCGGAAGCAGCGTCCCCAGCTTGTCCACAGCCTTGCCGACAAGGATGTCCACCACGGCGCGGGCATCGGGCGCCGGGTCGGGCCCGCTCGCCAACACCACCGCGCCGATCCGCCGCTCGAGCCGCGCCTCGACGCGCTCCCCGGTCCAGCGC
>JAEZES010000092.1 GCA_023432995.1 Pseudomonadota bacterium | reverse complement strand
CGCCGGAGGTTCGCGGCTCGAACTCGTCCGCGCGCGCCTCGATCGCGGCGAAGTCGCGCCGCTCGATCAACAGGACTCGAGCGCATTGCGGGCGCTGGCCACCGCCAACGCGCTGATCGTTCGGCCGATCTCGGCGCCGCCGGTCGCGCACGGCGACGAGGTTGCGGTCATTCCGCTCGACTACGGCGGTATCGCTTGACTGGGTGATCGAAGTTGCCTACTTGTTCCGCGTTCGTTCCCGAATTGGAACGGTTGGGGAGACACGGTTCCATGTTGACCGCCAAGCAGCACGAACTCCTGCTCTACATCCAGCGCAAGCTCGAGGAGACCGGGATCTCGCCGTCGTTCGAGGAAATGAAGGACGCGCTCGACCTCAAGAGCAAGTCGGGCGTGCACCGGCTGATTTCGGCGCTCGAGGAGCGCGGGTTCCTGCGCCGCCTGCCGAACCGCGCCCGCGCGCTCGAAGTGCTGCGCCAGCCCGAGAACGTGGCCGCCACCGCTCGCTCCGCCCCGGCCAACGACACCGTCGTGCAGATGACCCCGCCCCGCTCGCGGCCCGAGCCGGCCAACGACGTCATCGAGATCCCGCTCCACGGTCGCATCGCCGCGGGTGTGCCGATCGAGGCGCTCGAGAGCGATCGTACGCTGCCGGTGCCGGCCGCGCTGCTCGGCCCGGGCGACCATTACGCGCTCGAAGTCTCGGGTGATTCGATGGTCGAGGCCGGCATCCTCGACGGCGATTACGCGCTGGTGAAGCGGACCGACACCGCCCGCGACGGCGAGATCGTCGTCGCGCTCGTGCGCAACGAGGAAGCGACGCTGAAGTACTTGCGGCGCGAGAACGGCATGGTCCGTCTCGATCCGGCCAACGGCGCCTACGATCCGCAGGTCTATCGGCCCGAGGAAGTCCAGGTGCAGGGTAAGCTGGCCGGACTGCTGCGGCGCTATCATTGACGGGAATCGTCATCTCCGCTCAAGCCGGGGTTGCGGGGGCGGAGGAGCGTATGCCGGGAATTTTGCGCTGGTTGTGCGGCGTGGCGCTGCCAGCGAGCCTATTCCTGGTGAATACGGCGGTAGCGCAAGGCACGCCGGTCGGCGACTTTCAGCCGGTCATCGACATGCATCGCCACGCCCCCTGGCCCGGAGACTCCGACTCCGAAGGGCTTGGGCTCATTCGCGAAGAGTTGGGCAGGCACGATGTCGTCGTCGCCATGCTGTTCGTCACTGGGCGCGACGACCTTTCCGCCTATCCCAGCGATGAGACGACGCAGCTGATACTGAGCCCGATGTTTCCGTGCCCTGCGCTCACCGCGTCGCGCAAGTGGTGCTTCACGGACTCAGCCGGAGCGTTGCCCGACCCGGATTGGGTTGAAGCGCAGTTGGCCTTACGGACCATCGGTGGGCTCGGTGAATTGGTGTTCAACTATGCCGGCCTATCGCCCCTCGACCCCACGGTCGCGCCGTTTTGGGCCATGGCATCGCGGCACGACGTTCCGGTGTTCGTCCATACCGGCCGCGGACCAGGGCCCGGCCAGGGCCCTCGCCGTTATCCCGGCTGCTGCGAGGCGTACGACGCGGAGCTCGGAAATCCCGACTTGTTGCGTCCGGTACTGGAACGATACCCGACCCTGCGCCTCTCCTTGCAACACGTCGGCTTCGAGTTCGTCGATGAGACGATCGCCTTGCTGCGAGACTTTCCTAATGTTTACCTCGACATGTCGGTTCTCAATAGCGTGGGGCCTGCCCCTCTCCACGATGTGTCACTGCGGAGGCTTGTCGACGCGGGGTTCGCCGACCGCATCATGCTGGGCTCCGACGACCAGGATCTCGCGCTGGTGATAGCGCGCATCGAAGCGGCACGATTCCTTACGCCCGAGCAGCGGCGAGGGATCTACTACGACAACGCAGCGCGGTTTCTGCGTCTCGATCCCGCCACGATCGCGCGGCATTACCGCCGCTAGCTCAGCGACGCTCGCCACGGCCACCGCGCCACCACCCGTGGTCGCCCTGGCCATCGGCCACGCGCATGACCCGTGCGCCATCGAGCACGATCGCCAGGCCACCCGTTTCCGCCAGCAGGCGTCCGTCGGCCTTGAGCCAGCGGGGCCGGCAGCTCCAAGGCAGCCAGCGGTCGGCGACGACGATGTCGGCGCGCTCGCACGCCGCCGCGAGGGCGCGCTCCTCGATCCGTTGTCGGCTGCGACTCATCAGCAGCTGCCAGTCGCGCCCGCCCCGCGCCACCGCCAGGACGCAGAAGTCCGGGCTGCAGCGCGCGTCCGGCCACTCCGTCAGCGGCACCGGATCACCGGACACTCCGGCCAGCTCGAGCAGGTTGTCGCTGATGAACTCGCTGCGCGTCTCCCGCAGGACGAGCAGGCCGTCGCCGATCCCGGTAATCCCGACGTGCCGGCCGTCGCCGGAGATCAGCAGGTCGGGCACGGGCGTCGCCCACAGCAGCGCCCCGGCCACCCCGGCCGGCGCCACCCCCAGCAACCGCGACCGGCCGCGCCACAGCGCCAGCCAGAGCCCGCCGCCGAGGAATAGGGCGAACGCCGTCCCGCTCATCTGTGGCATCAGGCTGACGGCCCCGGGCTGCCCGGCGGTGAAGCGGGCGATCGCCAACAACAGGTCGAGCGACTTGCCTGCCAGCCACCACGCCGGCGCCCCTGCGCCGACCACGTCGAGCAGCAGCGCCAGGGCAATCAGCGGCATCGACGCGAAGGTCACCAGCGGGATCGCCACGACGTTCGCCAGCGCGCCGTAGAGCCCGGCCCGGTGGAAGTGGAACAGCACGATCGGCATTAGCGCCGCCTCGATGACCAGCCCTGTCAGCAGCAGCATCGCGGCGCGCCGAGCGGTCCACGCCAGCCAGCCTTCCTCCCGCGGGGCGAGAAACTCGCGCACCGGACGGGCGCCGTGCAGCGCGACGATGGCGACGACGGCCGCGAAGCTCATCTGGAAGCTGGGGCCGACCAGCGCCTCGGGCCACAGCAGCAACACGACGATCGCCGCCACCGCCACCATCCGCAGCGACAGCGGCTCGCGCCCGAGGGCCAGCGCCAGCAGCACCAGGATCGCGCCGACACAGCTGCGCACGGTCGGCACTTCGGCGCCCGTCAGCAGCGTATAGCCGACGCCGACCAGCGCCCCCGCGGCTGCCGCCACGAGCGGCAGC
>JAEZES010000067.1 GCA_023432995.1 Pseudomonadota bacterium | reverse complement strand
TAGGGCTACAGGCGCGCCCTTTCTCTTGTCCTGCGCCGGCGGACGCCGCGGACAAGCCGCGAGGCTCAGCTCACAGGGCGTTGAGCCGCTCGCGCATCTCCTTGCCGGGTTTGAAGTAGGGTACCCGCTTCGAGGGCACGTCGACCGGGGCGCCGGTTCGCGGGTTGCGACCGGTGCGGGCGTCGCGCAGGCGCGTCGAGAACGTGCCGAAGCCGCGCAGCTCGACTCGTCCGCCTTCGGCCAGGCGGGCGGCGATCTCGTCGAAGAAGATGTCGACCACCTGCTCGACCTCATCGGGCCGGAGATCGGGATTTTCGGCAGCCAGTGCCTGCAGGAGTTCGGATCTGATCATCGACACCCCTTTCTCTCGCCAACCGGCGAGCCTCTCAAGCCGTCCTGCACGAAACAGTGGCAGTTACGACCCCCGACGGCAATCTGGCAGAGAGCCCGCCGCCGCGCAATCGGGTGCCCAACAAATGTTGAAATTCCCGGACGCCCGGCCGCAAGCGTTCACGCCTCGTCGAGCACGTCCGCCGGCTCGATCCCGAGCCGCGCCATGCGCTCGCGGATCTGCGGCCATTCCTGGTCGAGAAAATTGGCCCGCTCGGCCGCGCGCAGCCGTTCGGCCGCGCCCTCGCCGACGAACATCCCGACTCCGCGCTGGACGCGGATCAGGCCGTCGGCCTGGAACTGCTGGTAGGCCTTGGCCACGGTCAGAGGGTTGGCCCCCTGCTCGGCGGCAAACGCCCGCACCGAGGGGAGCATGTCGCCTTCCCGATAGCGCCCTTCGATGATGGCGGCGGCGATTTGTTCGCGCAGACGCAGGTAGACGGGACGGTTGTCGCTCATCAGTGATGCAGTGCCATAATACAGCGCGGCAGGCAAGCCCGCGTCGCCCAAACGGCGGTTTCCGCTGCAACGAAACACGCTTCACATGCCCGAAACATCCGCTAGGTTGCGCCCTTCGCCTTCGCTCGAGGCCCGCCCAACGACAATCCGGGAACGCGCTGCATGAAAGACATGGCTCTGTGGAACGAGGGCGACTGGATTGCCGCCATCGCGCTGGTGGTCCTCGCCGCGTTTCTCGCCATCGGCGGCCTGATCGCCGCATCGCGCAAGCCGGAGTTCCTCGGCCACCCCAAGGGCCTCTACATGCTGTTCTTTGCCGAGATGTGGGAGCGCTTCTCCTACTACGGCATGCGCGCGCTGCTGATCTTCTACCTGACCCAGCACTGGCTCTTCAGCGACGGCTCGTCGACCCTGATCTACGGCGCCTATACCGCGCTGGTCTACATCACGCCGGTGCTCGGCGGCTATCTCGCCGACCGCTACCTCGGCCAGCGCAAGGCGGTGCTGTTCGGCGGTGTGCTGCTCGTGCTCGGCCACAGCTTCATGGCGGTGGAAGGCGTCGGCGGGCAGGACGATCCGACGATCAACGTGTTCTGGCTCGCGCTGGCGCTGATCATCGTCGGCTCGGGCTTCCTCAAGGCCAACATCTCGGTCATGGTCGGCCAGCTCTACCGGCTGACCGACATCCGCCGCGATGCGGCCTACACGATCTTCTACATGGGCATCAACGCGGGCGCCGCGTTCGGCGTGATCCTCGCTGGGTACCTCGGGCAAACCATCGGCTGGGCTTACGGCTTCGGACTCGCCGGCATCGGCATGCTCGCCGGGCTGGTGGTGTTCGTGCTCGGCAAGAAGGCACTGCGCGGCGCCGGCGAGCCGCCCGTACCGCTGACCAAGGCGACCGAGTTCGTCCTCTACGGCACGGGCCTCGCCGCCGTCGCGGTGATGTGGGCGCTGGTCCAGTACGTCGACGTGATCCAGACGCTGCTGATCGTCGCGGGCGTGGCGCTGCTCGGTTGGGTGCTATTTCAGGCCTTCAAACTGCCCAAGGAACCGCGCGAGCGGATATTCGCGATCCTGTTCCTGATCGCGCTCAATCCGCTGTTCTGGGGCCTGTTCGAGCAGGCCGGCGGCTCGCTCAATCTCTACACCGACCGCTACGTCGACCGCGGCGACGTGCCGGCGAGCATCTTCCAGTCTATCAATTCGATCTACATCATCCTGTTCGCGCCGGTCTTCGCCGCGCTGTGGGCGCTGCTCGGGCGCAAGGGGCTCGAGCCGTCGGCCCCGGCCAAGTTCTCGCTCGCGCTGCTCCAGGTCGGTCTCGGCTTCCTGGTCTTCGTGTGGGGCGCCAACACGGTCGGCGCCGCGGCGATGACGCCGGTGATCTTCGTGTTCCTGATCTACCTCTTGCACACCACCGGCGAGCTGTGCCTCTCGCCGGTCGGGCTCTCGGCGATGAACCGGCTCGCGCCGACCTACATGGCCAGCCTCGTCATGGGCGCGTGGTTCTACATGTCGGCGGTCGGCAACTTCGTCGCCGGCAAGATCGGCGAGGCGACCGGCGGCGAAAGCGGCGACATGACCAAGGACGCGGTGCTGACGATCTACAACCAGATCGGCTGGGTCGCGATCGGCGTCGGCGTGGTGGTCCTGGCGCTGAGCCCGATCGTCAAGCGCTGGATGCACCTCGATACGCTGAGGGACCGCGAGGACGGGCCGCCCGATCTCGAGGGCAGCGCCCAAGCCGGCCTCGAGGCGCAGGAAGGCGGCATGCACCCGTCCGGGCGCACCGCGTCCTAAGGACGGGGCGAGGGGGCATGAGGGGCTCGGCAGCGTTCGCGCTCGCGCTCGTGGCAGGCCTCGCCGCGTGTACCACGACAGGCAGCTCGAGCTCGGGCGGGTCCGCTGCGATCGCCGACCCCTACCCCTCGACCTATCGCGCCTATCCCGGTGTGCCGACCGCGTTGGTCGGGGCAACCGTCTACGACGGCGCGGGCAGGCGGATCGACAACGGCACGGTGCTGTTCGCCGACGGCAAGCTCGTCGCGGTCGGCGGGGCGGACCTTGCGATCCCCGAGGACTACGCGCGCATCGACGGACGCGGCAAGTTCGTCACGCCCGGCGTGATCGACGTCCACTCGCACCTCGGCGACTATCCGACCCCGTCGGTCGCGGCGCACGAGGACGGCAACGAGATGAGCGACCCGATCACGCCGCAGGTCTGGGCCGAGCATTCGGTGTGGCCGCAGGACCCGGGCTTCACTCGCGCGCTCGCCAACGGCGGGGTGACCACGCTGCAGATCCTGCCGGGCTCGGCCAACCTGATGGGCGGACGATCGGTCACGCTCAGGAACGTGCCGGGGCGCACGGTGCAGCAGATGAAGTTTCCCGGTGCGCCGTACGGGCTCAAGATGGCCTGCGGCGAGAATCCCAAACGGGTCTACGGCGAGAAGGGGCAGGCCCCGTCGACGCGGATGGGCAACTTCGCGGTCAACCGCCGTGCGTGGCTCGAGGCGCGCGCGTACGCCGACGGCGAACGCGACAAGCGCGACCTCGGCAACGAGACGCTGGCCGGCGTGCTCGACGGCGAGATCCTGGTCCACAACCACTGCTACCGCGCCGACGAGATGGCCCTCGTGCTCGATATGGCGAAGGAGATGGGCTACCGCGTGACCGCGTTCCACCACGCGGTCGAGGCGTACAAGATCGCCGACCTGCTGCGCGAGGCCGGGGTCTGCTCGGCGGTGTGGGCCGACTGGTACGGTTTCAAGATGGAAGCCTACGACGGCATTCCCGAAAACGCCGCGCTGATCCACAACGCCGGCGCCTGCGTGGTGATCCACTCCGACGACGAGAACGGCATCCAGCGCCTCAACCAGGACGCGGCCAAGGCCCAGGCGGCCGGGCGGCGGATGGGCATCGACATTCCCGATGCCCAGGTGATCGGCTGGTTCACCCTCAACGCGGCGAAGGCAATGGGCATCGACGAGCTCACCGGCAGCCTCGAGCCGGGCAAGATGGCCGACGTCGTGCTGTGGAACGGCGATCCGCTGTCGGTCTATACCCGGCCCGAGAAAGTGTGGATCGACGGCGCCCTGCTGTACGACGCGCTCGACCCGGCGCGGCGGCCGGTCAGCGACTTCGAGCTCGGGCAGCCGGGCGAGGGAGACGTCAAGTGAGGCGCGCGGCGCTGCTCGCCGCGGCAGCGGCTGCGCTGGTGGCCGCACCGCTCGCGGCGCAGGATTTCGCGATCACCGGGGCCACACTGGTGCTCGGCGACGGCAGCGAGCCGATCGAGCGTGGCACCGTGGTCGTGCGCGGCGGACGCATCGCCGCGGCCGGCGCCGGGGTGCCGGTTCCCGCCGGGATCGAGACGATCGACGCCCGCGGGCGCTGGGTCACGCCGGGGCTGTTCGCGGCGCTGACCGACCTCGGGCTGTGGGACGTGGAGGCGGTCGACGGAAGCAACGACACCGAGGCCGGCGGCTCACCGTTCGGCGCCGCGCTCGATGTCGCGCCGGCGATCAACCCGGCGTCCGAGCATGTCAAAGTCAGCCGCGCAGGGGGGGTCACCCGCGCGAGCGTGGCCGGCTTCCCGGGCGGCTCGATCTTCGCCGGGCAGGGCGCGCTGATCGACCTTGGCGCCGACCGCGACGCGATCATGCGCCCGCGCGCGTTCCAGCTGGTCACGCTGGCCGAGGAAGGCGGTGCGATCGCCGGCGGCAGCCGGGTCGCCGCGCACGCGCTGTTCCGCAACGCGCTGCGCGAAGCGAAGAGCTACGACGAGCGCGGGGCGCTGACCGCCAACGCCCCGGCGCGCCGCGTCGATACCGGCGACGACATCCCGATCGATCTGAGGTTGGTCGAAAGCGCCGCCGAGCGCGGCGACGACGTGCTGCTGACCCGATTCGACGCCGCCGCGCTGATCCCGGTCGCCGCCGGCGCCCAGCCGCTCTACGTCAAGGTCCATCGCGCCTCCGACATCCTCGCGGTGCTGGCGTTGCGCGAGGAATTCCCGGCGCTCCGGCTGGTGCTCGTCGGCGCGACCGAGGGCTGGCTGGTGGCGCGCGAGATCGCCGCCGCGGGCGTGCCGGTGATCACCGAGCCCCTGATCGACCTGCCGGTGCGGTTCGAGCAGCTCGGCTCGACCCAGTCGAACGTCGGCCGGATGGTCGACGCCGGGGTCAAAGTCGCGATCGGTGGCTTCGACGGCGACAACCAGCCGCGTTACGCGCCGCAGCAGGCGGGCAACCTCGTTGCGCTCAACAGCCTGCCCGGCGCCTCGGGCCTGACCTGGGGCGAAGCGTTCGCGGCGATCAGTTCGGTGCCCGCCGAGATCGCCGGTCTCGGCGGCCGGGCGGGCGTGCTGCGCGAAGGCGCGCTCGGCGATGTCGTGCTGTGGGACGGCGACCCGCTCGACTTGCGCTCGGCTCCGCTGCGGGTGTTCATCGACGGCGTCGAGCAGCCGCTCGACAGCCACCAGAGCCGCCTGCGCGAGCGCTATCGCACCCCCGCGGAAGGCGACCTGCCGAAGGCCTACGATCGCTGATCCCCGCCGCGCTCGGCGTCCGAAGCGTCAGGCGGGGGCGCCGAGGCCCATCCCATCGTAGGCGCTGGTCTCGGGCCCGCTTTCGTTGATCGTCGTGCGGCGCATGTCGCGGCGATGGGCGTTCGACAGCAGCGGCGTCGCCGCGTGCATCGTGCAGCGGTTGTCCCAGATGACCAGGTCGTACCGGCACCAGCGATGGCGGTAGACGTAGCGATCCTGCGTCGCGTGGCGGTAGAGCTCCTCGACCAGCGCCGCGCCTTCGGCCGCAGCCATCCCGGCAACACCGATGCAGTGCCCGCCGACGTAGAGCGCCGTGCGGCCGTTCACCGCGCGGACCAGCGGGTGCTCGACGGGTGGGAACGGGATGATCCGGCGCATCTCGGGGGTGATCTCGCCCGTCAGGCCGGCCCGGCGGCGGCCCTCCCAGAAGTCGTGCACGCCGGAGAGCGGCCGGATCCGCGCCTGCGCTGCGGCCGGGAGATCGTCCCACGCCGCGCGCGAGTCGGCGAACAGCGTGTCGCCGCCGGCCTCGGGCGGCGGCGTCTCGTGGCCGAGCAGCAGCGACCACCGGGTCGGCATCGCGTGGAACGAGCTGTCGGCGTGGAAGCGTTCGGCGCCCTGGGCCAGCTTCCACCCTTCGCTGCCGTAGGGGATGATCTCGCCGTCCTTGTCGAGATTGCCGGCGTAGAACAGCTCGGGGT
>JAEZES010000015.1 GCA_023432995.1 Pseudomonadota bacterium | reverse complement strand
TTCGGCGGGTCCGATGAGCCCGGCGCAGCCGGGCGACCCGCCATGGCGCAGGCGCCGATGGCCGCGCTCGGCGGCGCGGCCGTCGGAACGATGCCGCGGCCCGCCCCGGACGACAACCCGTTTGCGGGTCAGGCGGTCAGCCGCAACGCGCCCTGTCCGTGCGGTTCGGGGCAGAAATACAAGCACTGCCACGGCGCGGCCTGACCGTCCCGCGCGGGAGCGGTCGGGCCTTGCCCCGATCATAACAGTCGTTAGGATCGCCCGCGGAAGGGGGCGCTGGCGATGAGGATCACGCGGCTGGAGCTACCGCGCCGCAGCGTCGGCGAGGGGCCGGTGTGGGACGCGGCCGAGCAGGCGCTGTACTACATCGACATCCTCGAACGGCAGGTCCTCCGGTGGGACCCGGCGAGCGGCGAGCAACGCAGTTGGAGCGTCCCGGCGATGATCGGCTCGATGGCGCTGCGCGAGGGCGGCGGGGCGATCGTGGCGCTCGTCGACGGCGTCCACGCGCTCGACTTCGACAGCGGCGCGGTGACGCCGTTCGCGCTGCTCGATCCGCCCGACCCGGCGATCCAGCTGGCCGACGGCAAGGTCGACCGCGCCGGTCGGTTCGTGTTCGGCACCAGCCACCGCCAGGCGAAGGAGCCGCTCGGCGGGCTCTATTCGCTCGGTCTCGACGGCCGCATCGCGCAGCTCGACCGCGAGCTGATCCTCGGCAACGGGCCGTGCTTCTCGCCCGACGGCCGCACGCTGTACCACGCGGATTCGATGCGGCAGACGGTCTACGCCTACGACTACGACCCGGCCGGTCGGGTGTCGAACCGGCGGCCGTTCTTCGACAGTACGCCCTACGGCCCGATCCCCGACGGGGCCACGATCGATGCCGCGGGGGACATGTGGCTAGCGATCTGCGAGGGCGGGGTGGTGCTGCAACTCTCGCCCGCGGGCGAGGTCAAGCGAGCGATCGAGATGCCGACCCGCCTGCCGGCGAGCTGCATGTTTTTCGGCCCCGAGCTCGATCGCCTGTTTGTGCCGAGCATCGATCCTTCGTTCCTCGGGCGCGAGCCGGCCGAGGCGGACGGCTGGTGCTACGTGATCGACGGCCTCGGCGTGCGCGGCCTGCCGGAACCGCGATACCGTGGATAGGCGCCTGCCCCCGCTGCTCGTCGCGGTGTTCATCAATATCGCCGGGTTCAGTCTGATCCTGCCGCTGCTGCCGTTCTACGGGCAGGTATTCGGCGCGGGCCCGTTCGAGGTCGCGCTGCTGTTCGCCGCCTACAGCTTCGGCAACGTCTTCGGCGAGATCCACTGGGGGCGCCAGTCCGACCTGTGGGGGCGGCGCAAGGTGCTGGTGGTGACGACCTTCCTCGCCGCGCTCAGCTACGTGGCCTTCGCCTGGGCGCCGACACTATGGACGGCGATCGGCATCCGCGTGGTCAGCGGGTTCTTCTCCGGGACGCTCAGCACGGCGCAGGGCTTCATCGCCGACGTCTCGCCGCCCGAGCGGCGGGCCAAGACGATGGGCTATTTCGGTGCCGCGTTCAGCCTCGGGTTCGCCTTCGGGCCGGTGCTCGGCGGCCTGTTCGCCGGCGACGCGGTCGCGGCCGAGAGCTTCCGTACCCCGATCTATCTCGCCGGCGGCCTGTCGCTGCTCACCTCGCTCTGGTGCTTCCTGGCGCTGCGCGACGCGGTCGTGCCGAAGGGGAAGGGTGCACCGCTGCCCGCCTACAGCGAGGCGTTCCGCTTCGTCGGCCGGCAGCCACTGCTGCTGCGGCTGTTCGTGATCTCGTTCTCCGGCATCGCGATGTTCGCCTCGATGGAGGCGATCTACGGCCTGTGGAGCGAGGCCAATTTCGGATGGAGCGCCAACGATCTCGGGTTCGCCTTCCTCGCCATCGGCGGCGGCGGCCTGCTCGCGCAGCTCGTGCTGATCGGTCCGCTGGCCGCGCGCTACGGCGAGGCGCGGGTGATCGTCATCGGGCTCGCTTGCCTTGCCCTGTCGATGCTGCTCCAGCCCCTGATCCGCACGCCGGTCTCGGGCGTCGCCCTGATGGGCCTGCTGATGGTCGGGCACAGCCTGGCGTTTCCGTCGGCTGGGGCGCTGCTCTCGCGCAATACGCCGCCCGAGCGGCAGGGGAGCACGATGGGCCTGATGATGGCCTCGAACGCCGTCGGGCGGATCGTCGCCCCGCCGCTGTTCGGGCTGATCTACGGCGAGATCGGACACGACGCACCTTGGTACGTCGGGGCGGCGGCGATCGGCCTGGTCATGCTGGTCGCTCACCAGGCGGTGCGGCTGGGCGGCCAGCGCCCGGCCTAGCCTTACCGTTAACGATGCCCTAGACTGGCCCGGACGGAAGCGGAGGGCCGGTATGCCAAGTCCCGGAGAAACCGAGCGCGAGCTCAAGCATCAGCTGGCGAACGCCGAGCAGCAGAAGCGCGCGCTGCAGCAGCTGCTCCATCGCGCCTCGGAGCAGATCGAGGAACTTGTCGAGCACGAATGCGCTGACGAGGAAAAGCAGGGCGCGCTCAAGGCCGCCAAGAGGTTCCGCCGCGCCGCTTCGCTCTGATCGGCCGCCATTCGAGGAGAGGATCATGCGAAGAATAGCGCGCATCGCCGCGATCGTGGGGCTGGCGGTGGCGGGAACGGCCGCGCTGGCGCAATCGGAAGTGCCCACGGCGATAGCCGCCGCGGTCGCCGACGCCGACCGCCCCGATGCCGACAAGGCTCGCGACGAAGCCCGCAAGCCGGCCGAGATCGTGGCCTTCGCCGGCGTCAAGCCGGGCGACAAGGTGGCCGAGTTCCTTCCCGGGGGCGGCTACTACACCCGGATCCTCGCTCGCGCCGTCGGCCCCGAAGGGCACGTCTACGCGCTGGTCCCGGCCGGCTTCGCCCAGCGCCCGGGCGGGCTGGACGCGCTCAACGCGCTGGCCGCGCACTATGGCAACGTCACGGTCGTCGCGACCGATCTGACCAACTTCACGCTGCCCGAGCCGGTCGACCTCGCCTGGACGACCGAGAACTACCACGACATGCACAACGGGCCGACGCCGAGCTTTGCCGGCGTCAACGCCTCGACCTTCCGCGTGCTCAAGCCGGGCGGAATCTACTTCGTCGAGGATCACGCGGCGGCCCCCGGCAGCGGGATCACCGCCACTTCGACCTTGCACCGCATCGAGCCTGCCGCGGTGATCGAGGAGATGACCGCCGCCGGCTTCACGCTCGACGCCCAGTCGGACCTGCTGGCCAACCCGGCCGATCCCAAGACGGTCGGCGTTCGCGATCCCTCGGTCCAGGGCGAGACCGAGAAATTCGCCCTGCGCTTCCGCAAACCCGAATAGGGCGGTCACGCCGCGTCCCTTCGATCCGTCGCCGTATTTTGGGAGAAATTCCCAATTTGCGGCGACGCAGTTCCGGCAGGACTTATGGGCGTGGCGCAAGGAATCGCGCAATTCCGCCGTTTTTCGAAGTTGGCACGGCTCCTGCAAAGTCCTGAACAACGGTAGATGTCCTGCCGGGGAGACAAAGGGGACTTTGAGATGACCGTGTTTTCGAACTTCGCCCAGCAGGCCGTTGCCGTCGTCGGTGCGCTGACGCTTTCGGTGTTCCTGTTTGCCAATGCGCTGGCCACCCAGACGGCCGAGATCCACTCCGTCGCCGGCATCCTCGCGTGACCGAGGTGCCAGACGGTCCATCATCGCCGATGAGGGAAGGTGGCTCCCCGAGTAGGATTCGAACCTACGGCCATTCGATTAACAGTCGAATGCTCTACCGCTGAGCTATCGGGGAGCAGCCCGTGCGGGCAGGGCTGGGCCTATATGAGCGAGGCCCCGGTTTGACAACCCCGTCTTGACGAAATCGCACGCTTCGGGCGCCGCGCACCTCAATAGGCGAACTGCTCGGCGACAATACGGTCGTCGAGCGCATGACCGGGATCGAACAGCAGCGTTATGTCGCGGGTGCGATCGATCTGCAGCCGGACTTCCGCAACATCGCGCAACTCCTTCTGATCGGCCACCGCGGCGACCGGACGCTTGGCCGGTTCGAGCACGCGAAAAGTCACCCGGCTGCGGTCCGGCAGGATCGCCCCGCGCCACCGCCGCGGGCGGAACGGGCTGATCGGCGTCAGCGCGAGCATCTGCGAATCGAGCGGCAGGATCGGCCCGCTGGCCGAATAATTGTAGGCGGTCGACCCGACCGGCGTCGCCAGCAGCACCCCGTCGCCGGCAAGCTCGGAGATGCGCACGCGCTCGTTGACGCTGATCTCGATCTTGGCGGTCTGGCGCGTCTCGCGCAGCAGCGAGACTTCGTTGATGGCGTAGAAGCTCTCGATGTCCCCGGCCTGGGTCACGGCTTCCATGCGCAGCGGAGAAACCGCGATGCGGCGGGCCTTGGCCATCCGTTCGATCACCCGGCAGTTCTTCTGGTAGCGGTTCATCAGGAACCCGACCGTGCCGAGGTTGAGCCCGTAGAGCGGGACCAGCCGGCCGCTGTCGATCATCCGGTGCATCGTCTCGAGCATGAAGCCGTCGCCGCCGAGCACGACCGCCGCTTCGGCCTCGTCCATCGGCACCCAGGGATGACATCCCGCCAGCGCCGCGGCGGCCTCCCCGGCGCGTTCGGTTGCGGACGCGAGCAACGCGACCCTGTCGAAGCCTTGCGGGCCCGCTGTTGCCGGCGTGGTCATGGCTTGCAGTCCTATGGAGCGGCGTCCCGAATTGCAACGCGGCCGGCAAGCGACGCGACGCCGGCCGAATGTTAAGCCAAGGACCGCGCATGGATGGGATCGATCTGTCCCGAGACCGCCGGACGAACAGGGACCGGCGGGTGGATTCGCGTGGACTGGCCAGCTCTGCGCTGATGGCTGCGCTCGGCCGCGGTACGGTCGAAGTGCTGTTTCAGCCGCAGTTCGCCGCAGTGGGCGGGACATTGATCGGCGCCGAGGCGCTCGCTCGATGCCGTCTCGCCGAGAACGCCGTGCTGGGCGGGGCTGCGC
>JAEZES010000012.1 GCA_023432995.1 Pseudomonadota bacterium | reverse complement strand
TGATCGCCGACGGCAAGGGCGGGCTGATGCCCGATCCCGAGGCCAAGCTCGAGGAGCCGCTGATCGTCCGCCCGACCTCGGAGACGATCATCGGCGACGCGATGAGCCGCTGGATCCAGTCGTGGCGGGACCTGCCGCTGCTGCTAAACCAGTGGGCGAACGTGGTGCGCTGGGAAATGCGCACGCGGATGTTCCTGCGCACCAGCGAGTTCCTCTGGCAGGAAGGCCACACCGCGCACGAGACCGCCGACGACGCCCGCGCCGAGGCGATGCGCGCGCTCGAGATGTACCGCGCGTTCGCCGAGGAGGATGTCGCGCTCCCGGTGATCGCCGGCCAGAAGCCCGAGAACGAGCGCTTCCCCGGCGCGGTCGAGACCTGGTCGATCGAGGCGATGATGCAGGACGGCAAGGCGCTCCAGGCCGGCACCTCGCACTACCTCGGCACCAGCTTCGCCGAAGCCGCCAACATCCGCTTCCAGGACCGCGAGGGCGGCCAGCAGCTCGCCCACACCACCAGCTGGGGCGTCTCGACCCGCATGGTCGGCGCGCTGATCATGACTCATGGCGACGACGACGGGTTGCGCGTGCCGCCGGCGCTGGCCCCGCAGCAGGTGGTGATCCTGCCGATGCTGCGCGACAACGAGGGCGATGCCGCGCTGCTCGAATACTGCGACGGCCTCAAGGCCGCGATCGCCGCGCAGGGCGCGTTCGGCGAGCCGATCCGCGTGCTGCACGACACGCGCCCGGGCAAGGCCGCCGCCAAGCGCTGGGACTGGGTCCGCAGGGGCGCGCCGGTGATCATCGAGGTCGGCCCGCGCGACATGGAGAACGGCACCGTCAGCCTGCTGCGCCGCGACCGGCTGTGGGGCGCCGACGGCAAGCCGGCGTTCGAGAGCCCGGCGCGCGACGCGGTCGCCCCGGCGATCGGCGCGCTGCTCGAGGCGATCCAGGCCGGGCTGCTCGCCGAGGCGAAGGAACGCCGCGATGCCAACATCGTGCGCGACATCGCCAGCTTCGACGCGCTCGCCGCATTCTTCGGCGAGGACCGGCGCTACCCGGGCTGGGCCGAGGTGCAGTGGTCGAGGCCGACCGGCGCCGCGCTCGACGCGGTCGAGGAGCGTCTCAAGCCGCTCAAGCTGACCTTCCGCAACGTACCCGTCGCCGCCGAGCCGGCCGACGGCCCGTGCCTGTTCACCGGCGAGCCGGCGGTGGAACGGATCCTGGTCGCGCGGGCTTACTGAAAATCCTCGCTGTGGGGCAAAGCCTCATGGGGAGGGGGACCGCCCGCGAAGCGGGTGGTGGAGGGGCCCGGCGACGTTACGCTGTGCCGCAGCCCCTCCGTCACGCGCCTCGGCGCGTGCCACCTCCCCATCGCTTCGCGACGGGGAGGATCTGAGGATTACAACCCCTTCTCAAGCTCGGCCCGATAGGCGTCGAGGCTGACGTCGCGGCCGAGGAAGTCGCGCACCAGCTGCGCCGCCGGCTTGGTCCCGCCCGGCTCGAGCACCGCCTCGCGGTAGGCGCGCGCGGTCTCCGGGTTGCGCAGCCCCTCGGCGGCGAAGCGGGTGAACAGGTCGTCGGCGATGACCTTCGACCAGCGGTAGGTATAGTAGATCGCCGAGTAGCCGTTGAGATGCCCGAACGCGTCCTGGAACTGGACCCACTCGGGCGCCGGCACGATCGCATACTGGTCGCGCCACTGGCGGGTCGCGGCGCCGAGGTCGTCGGGCACCGGGTTCTGGTGGAACTGCAGCGAAATGTTCGAATAGCCGAGCTGGGTCATGTCGCCGAGCCCGAGGTTGAAGTAGCGCGCCCGGTTCATCTTCTCGACCAGCTCGCGCGGGATCGGGTTGCCGTCCTTGTCGACCGCGAAGGCGGCCAGCGTGTCGTAGTCATAGACCCAGTTCTCGAGCATCTGGCTCGGCGCCTCGACGAAGTCCCATTCGGTGGCCACGCCCGACTGCCCGAGCCAGCGGGTGTGCCCGCCGAACATGCCGTGGATCATGTGGCCGAACTCGTGGAGGAACGTGGTGACCTGGCTGTGCTCCATCAGGCCGGTCGCATGATCACCCTTGGGCAGGTTCATGACCAGCGCAGCGACCGGCGGCTCGCCTTCGACTCCCGGACGCAGCGGGATCATGTTGGCATGGGTGTACTTGCCCGGCCGCGGATGCGAGTCGAAGTAGAACCGGCCGATCACCCGCTCCCCGTCGAGCATCTCGTAGGCGGCGACGTCGGGGTTCCACAGCGGGGTGTCCCAGCGGCGAATCTCGACCCCGAACAGGTCCTCGGTCAGCTTGAGGATGCCGTCGCGCACGTTGTCGTAGGCGAAGTACTGGCGCGCTTCCTGCGGGTT
The DNA here is from genome assembly GCA_023432995.1 of Pseudomonadota bacterium. Taxonomy (GTDB): domain Bacteria; phylum Pseudomonadota; class Alphaproteobacteria; order Sphingomonadales; family Sphingomonadaceae; genus Croceibacterium_A. The sequence goes on along the minus strand of JAEZES010000012.1, from coordinate 3,427 downwards.
GTAGGCGTAGAACTTCTGCTGCACCTTGGGCGACAGCCAGCCCGTCTGCCAGAACTCGATCCGCTCGGCTCCGGGGCGCAGCTCGCGCAGCACCTCGAGGTTCTTCTCGTAGTCGTTCATCGCCGCCGGGCGCGCCGCCGCGGCCATCTCGGCCAGCAGCTGCTGCACCCGCTCAGGGCTGTCGACCATCTTGTCCTCGAGCACCAGCGCCGCGTAGTTCGGCCGGCCGAGGATCGTCGCCAGCTCCTGGCGCAGCGTGAAGATCCGTTTCAGCACCGCGTCGTTGGCCGGATAGGCGCGGCGGTTGTAAACCTCGGACAGGCGGCGGCGCAGGTCGTCGCTCTCGGCATAGGCCATCACCGGCTGGTAGTCGGGCGTGTCGGTGGAGATCTCGACCAGCCCGTCGTCGGCCGGCGGGTGCGCGGCGATGAAGTCAGCCGGAAGCCCGGCAAGCTCCTCGGGCCGGACGCGGATCACCTGGCGGCCGTTGGCGATATTGGTCTCGAACTCGGTGCCGAGCTCGGCCAGCTGCTCGTTGAGCGCCTGGACGCGGGCGCGCTGCGCGTCGTCGAGCGCGACGCCGGAGCGCTCGAATCCGGACAGCGTGCGCGACAGGTACCACTGGGTCGGCGCGTCGGCCGCCGCCGCGTCGATCGCCTTGAGCCGGTCGTAGATCGGACGCGACAGGCTGATCTCGCTGGCGATCGTGGCAAGCCGCACCTGGCAGTCGGCCCCGGCGTCGCGCCGCTCCTGGTCGGCCATCACCTGCTGGTACAGCGTGAACTCGCCCGCGCCCGCGCCGAGCAGCGCGGTCAGCTCGTCGTAGCGGGTCAGCGTGCCGTCGAGCGTCGCCGGGCCGGTCTCGCCCTCGAGCGCGGCCTGGCGGCGCTCGATCTCGGCCACGATAGTGTCGCACTTGGCGGTCAGCGTCGCCGCGTCGGGCGCGGTGGCGAGGATCGGGCCCATCGCCTCGAGCACTTCGGCACGCGCCGGCATAGCCGAAAGAGTGGTGGCCGCGAGCAGCGCGGCGGCAAACGTCTTGGTCATGATTGGAAACTTCCGTCCACAGGTCAGATGCGCGTTTGTATCGAGTGCAACCGTTTCCGACAATCTCCCGCGTCGCTCCGGGCCCGGCGGCGCAGCCGCCCTCGTCATTTCGCCCAAGGCGACGAAGCCGGGAAGGAAAGGAGCCACTGGGTCTGGTCTGGCTCGATCTCTTCGCGCCTTCGCGCCTTTGTGCGAAACAATATGACCGGGCAACCCGACCCCCTCCCGCGCGTTGCTTGCGGGCACCCGCCAGACGCTCCATAGGCCCGCCATGCCGCCACGCCCCCGCAAGTCCCTCGGCCTGCCCTCGCGCGAGCAGGTCATCGAGTTCATCCAGACGTCCGACAAGCCGGCGGGCAAGCGCGAGATTGCCAAGGCCTTCGGGCTCAAGGGGGAGCAGCGGATCGCGCTCAAGCGCCTGCTCAAGGACATGGCCGAGGAAGGCCTGATCGACGGCAAGCAGACCGCGTTCCACCGCATGGGCGGCGTGCCCAAGGTCACCGTGCTGCGCGTGGTCGACGTCGACGAGGGCGAGGCGATCACCATCCCCGACGCCTGGCAACCCGACGACGGCGCCCCGCCGCCGCGCCTGCGGGTGGTCGAGAGCAAGCGCCACGCGGCGCTGCGCATCGGCGACCGCGTGCTCGCGCGGACCGAGGAGACCGGCAGGGGCTGGACCGCGCACCCGATGAAGAAGCTGCCCGCGCGCGGCGAGGGCCTGCTCGGCGTGGTCGAGTTCGACGGCAGCGGCAAGGCGTGGCTCGCGCCGACCGACAAGCGTGTGCGGCAGTCCTCGCCGATCGCCGACCTCGGTGGCGCCGAACCGGGCCAGCTCGTGCTCGCCGAACCCGGCCGCACCCCGCGCTCGGGCGTCAGGGTGATCGAGGTGCTCGGCGATCCGCTGGCCCCGAAGAGCTTCAGCCTGATCGCGATCCACAAGTACGGCATCCCTTACGTGTTCCGCGAGCAGACGCTCGCCGAGGCGGAGGCGGCCGCCGGGCTGGCGCTCAGCGAGGAGCACCGCGAGGACCTGCGCCACCTGCCGATCGTCGCCATCGACCCGGCCGACGCGCGCGACCACGACGACGCGATCTGGGCCGAACCCGACGGGGAAGGGGGCTTTGATGCCGTGGTCGCGATCGCCGACGTCAGCTTCTACGTCCGCCCCGGCGGCGCGATCGACAAGGAGGCGCGCCAGCGCGGCAACTCGGTCTACTTCCCCGACCGCGTCGTGCCGATGCTGCCCGAAGTGCTCAGCGCCGACGTCTGCTCGCTCAGGGCCGGCGAGGACCGCGCGGCGATGGCCTGCCACCTGAAGATCGACTCTCATGGCCGGGTGAAGGACTGGCGCTTCACCCGCGCCCTGGTCCGCATCGCCGAGAACATCGCCTACGAGGACGCGCAGGCTCGCATCGACTCCGAGGAAGCCGACGAGCAGCTGCAGAACCTCTGGGCCGCCTGGCGAGCGCTGTTCAAGGCCCGCGAGGCGCGCGATCCGCTCGAGCTCGAACTGCCCGAGCGCCGCGTCATGCTCGACGACAAGGGCCGCATCGCCGAGATCGCCATCCGCGAGCGGCTCGATGCGCACCGCGTGGTCGAAGACTTCATGATCGCCGCCAACGTCGCGGCGGCCAAGGCGCTTGAAAGCAAGGCCAGTCCGGTGGTCTACCGCATCCACGAGCCGCCGAGCCGCGAGAAGCTGATCGCCCTGCGCGACTACTTCGATTCGATCGGCCGCAAGCTCGCGCTCGGTCAGGTCATCACCCCGAGCCTGTTCAACCGCATGATCAAGGACATCGCCGACGAGGGCGAAAAGGCGCTGGTCATGGAAGCGGTCCTGCGCAGCCAGACCCAGGCGTACTATGGCCCGAAGAACGTCGGCCACTTCGGCCTGTCGCTCGGCAGCTACGCCCACTTCACCTCGCCGATCCGCCGCTACGCCGACCTGCTCGTGCACCGCGCGCTGGTCGATTCGTTCCATCTCGAACAGCCGAAGCCCAAGGGCGGCCTGCCGCCGAAGACCGGCCTGTCCGAGCAGGACCGCGACGACCTGTCCAAAGTCACCGACGCGATCAGCCAGACCGAGCGCCGCGCGATGGAGGCCGAGCGCGACACGATCGACCGCTACGTCGCCGCCTGGCTCTCGGGCCGGATCGGCGAAACCTTCCGCTGCCGCATCACCGGCGTGCAGAGCTTCGGTTTCTTCGCCACGATCGTCGGCCTCGGCGGCGACGGACTGGTCCCGGTTTCCTCGCTCGGCCGCGAATACTTCCGCTACGACGAAGCCGCGCGCGTGCTCGTCGGCGAGGACAGCGGCACCCGCTACGCGGTCGGCGACACGCTCGAGCTCAGGCTCGCCGAATCCAACCCGCTGACCGGC
>JAEZES010000182.1 GCA_023432995.1 Pseudomonadota bacterium | reverse complement strand
GTGCAGGACATGCCGCGGGTGGTCTCGGTCGGGCCCGGCGGCTTCCTGCGCCAGGGCCCGGGCGACCAGCAGGCGCCGATCCCGCCCGCTCCGCCGCGCCGGCTGGTCCCGGCCAAGCCGAGCGCCGAGGTGGCCGACAAGACCAGCCTGCTCGACCTCAACGACCGCGTGTGCCGCTGGCCGATGGGCCATCCCGGCGAGCCCGACTTCCACTTCTGCGGCGAGAAGGTGAACCCGGGCTTCCCGTATTGCGTCGCCCATTGCGGACGCGCCTACCAGGCGCAGCTGCCGCGCGGCGCGCGGCGCCCTCCGCCGCCGCTGCCGTTCGGCGGACCGCGGGTGCGCTAACCGGCTAGCGAGATCGTAACCCTTGCCGTGCGACAAGGCGCGGCATGACCGAACGTGCGCACTTCGGCGAGCGTTATCGCGCCTTCTGGCATCGCGCCGGCCTGCTGTGGAACCGGCTGGTCGGCACGTTCCTGCTGGTCATCGGCGGCTACGCCTTGCTGCTCACGTTCGGCAGCGAGAGTTTCTCGCTTGCGACGCACTGGCCCGGATTCGTCGCCGTCGCGGGGCTTTGGGCGCTCGCGCGATACTTCTTCAAGGCGCAAGACGTGGTGATCGAGCCGGGCGACGGCGAGGGCCATCCGGGCGATCCGATCCGCAGGCTCGACCGCGGCCTCGGCAAGATCTGGGCGCGAATCTGCGGCACGCTGTTTGCGCTGGGAGGGGGCTGGGCGCTGCTCAGCGTGGTTGCCCTGCCGAACTACACCTTCGCGACCTACTGGCCGGTGTTCGTGATGAGTGGCCTGCTGTTCGCCGCCGCCGTGGCCTGCTTCCGCGCGCGCACCGGGCTGATGGACCAGCTGTCCGACGGCCCGCGCGATCCGCCGTCGCGCCAGCGCAACTAGGCCGCCACTCCGACCCGCCGCAGCGTTCGCGCCGGTGGCACCGGGCGGTCGACCACGAACGCCGCCGCCGAGATCAGCACCGCTCCGACGCTGAGCACGCCGAAGAACGGCACCAGGCTGCCCTCGCCGAGATCGACCAGCCAGCCGCCGAACCCGGTCGCGGCGATCGCGCCCACTCGGCCGACGAAGATCCCAAAGCCGATCCCTGCCGAGCGGCACGAGGCGGGATAGGCGTAAGTCATCAGCGCGTAGAAGCTCGCGATCGAGGCGCTGAACAGCGCCGCCGAAAGACCGTAGAGCGCAACGACGGCGAGACGCTCGGCCTCACCGGGCGTAGCGCCCATACCCTCGAGGAACAGCATCATCACGACGAGCGACGCCACGAGACTCGCGCTGAGCGTGGCAATCACCAGACGCGAGCCCAATTGCTGCACGAGCAGCCCCACCGCGATCGAGGCCGCGATCGACGTCGCCCCGCCAACCGCGACCGCATATGCGGCCTGGTCGAGGTCGAAACCCTTGAGCATGAGGAAGGTGGTACCCCAGTTGAGCATGCCGTAGGCGATCATCGTCGCGGCGGCGAAGGCTACGCCGACACCGATATTGAGGCGCAGGTTGCTCCGGTCGAGCACGCCGATCGACCCGCTCGAGGTGTCGGTCATGTGCCGCTCGGGGACCAGCTCGTCGTCGCCGTCGAGCACCTTGCGCGCGGCGCTGCGGGCTTCCTCGGGCTTACCGCGCGCGAGCAGGAACGAGGGACTGTCACGCAGCGCGAATACGATCAGCACGACGACTACCAGGGTGGCCAGACCGACCGCCACGAATGTCCCCCTCCAATCGTAGATTTCGAGCAGTGACGGGGCGAGCGAGGCGACCACCAGTCCGCCCGCTGGCGTGCCCACCGACAGTGTGGTCACGCCGACCGAGCGCCACTTGTCGGGCAGCCATTCCCCGGCGAGCGCGATGGCGTTGGCATAGGCGGACCCGAAACCGAGACCGCCGACCAACCGCCAGGCGGCCATTTCCCACACGCCTTCGGGCGCCGCGATGCGTGCGAAGCCCAGGTCAAGGGCAAGCTCGCGGGTTCCCTCCGACCAGCTCGCCCCGATCGTCGCAAGCGAGAAAACCACCGTCGCCAGCGCTAGCGACCACCGGCGGCCGACGGTGTCGCCGAGCCAGCCCCCGGCCCAAGAGCCGAGGCCGAAGCCAACCAACGCCGCGCTCATGGCCAGGCCGAACGTGCCCCGGTCGACCGCGAACTCCTCGATGACGATTGGCGCGACGATGCCGAGCAGCTGCGCGTCCATCCCGTCGGCGATCAGCACCAGCATGCAGACGATGAACGTCACCACCGAGAAGGTCCGCAGGGGTTGGCGCGAAATCGCCTCGCTGAATGAAGTCGCCACGCCGATCCTCCCCACTGTGTTTTGGCGGGGATGCCATGCCGGGGGGAGGCTGGAAAGCCGCAATGCGGTGATTCGAGAGGGGCCGACGCTAAGTTCAGAGCGACGAAATGTGGCGCTTCAGCGACGGGTTGTAGGAAAAAATCCAATAAACAGCCATTTGTCCGACTCAACGGGCAAGTCGTCGCCGCAGGTTTGCAAGTGATCGTTTCAGATACGACATAGGCTTCAAGAAGATAACAGGCGATCGGTTCTCGCGAACAAACGTCGCTAATTTCATAGCTGATCAAGTATTATCGCAACAGTTCTCCTTTTCCGGGAGCGCTTTTGCCGATAGAGGAGAATTGTCATGAAGAAATTTGCCCTCGCTTCTGCGGGTCTTGTTCTTGCCGCTGCCGCCGCCCATGCGCAGCCGGCCGAAGCGCCGCCGAGCGATCACGCGGCTCCGCACGCGGACGGCGCCCTCCCGAGTGAGCAGGGCCCGGCCGACCAGGCTGCTGTCCCTGCGCAGCCGGCGACTCCCGCGACTCCCGCGACTCCCGCGACTCCGGCCGACGGACCGCAGACGTCCGCGGATCCGGCCGAACCGGCCACTCCGGCCGCGCCCGCGATCGCCACAGCCGACGTCAGCGAGGCGGAGATCGACAGTTTCGCCAAGGCGACCGTCAAGCTGCAGGAAATCCAGGCCGACGCGTCGATCGCCGCCGACCAGAAGCAGGCCGCGATGCAGGCCGCGGTAACCGAGGCCGGGCTCGACCCGGTGACGTACAACGCGATCGGCAAGGCGGCCCAGGCCGACCCGGCGCTGCGCGCCAAAGTGCAGACCGCGATGGCGCGGCACGCCGCACCGCCGACTGACGGCTGAACTCGGGCGCCCGCCCGGTCGGAAGCC
>JAEZES010000128.1 GCA_023432995.1 Pseudomonadota bacterium | reverse complement strand
GAATGCACGATGCGGTCGAGCGGGGCGATCGGCCGGCGGCTCGGGAAGCTGTTGCCGAGCGAGGGGACGTGCCAGCCGGAATCGAACTCGCGGAACGCCCCCGTGCTGCGGCCCCACTGGTTGAAATCGCCCAGCAGCACGGTTGGGCAGGCCTGGTCGCAGCCCTCGCAGTGCCTGATGACCGCCCGGATCTGGTCGCGCCGGAGCAGCCCCGACAGATCGAGGTGCATGCCGAGAACGCGGATCCGCCGCCCTTCTACGATCAGGTCCGTTCGCACCGCGCCGCGCGGCTCGAGCGTCGGCAGGTCGAGCGGCTCGGCGTGCTCGATCTCGATGTCGCGGCGGACGAGCAGCGCGTTGCCGTGCCACCCGAGGCTGCGCGCACGCTTGGCGACCGGGGCAGCGCGCCAGGGCGTGTCGTCGAGCAGCGCCTTGGGCAGCACGCTCTCGCGCTCGCCGAAGCGCAAGTCCGCTTCCTGCAGCGCGATCACGTCGGCGTGCAGCTCGCGCAGCACGGTGATGATCCGGTCGGCGTCGCGGCGTCCGTCGACGCCCACCGCCTTGTGGATGTTGTAGCTGGCGAAAGTCAGTCGCACGCGGAGCAGCTGGGCGCTAGTCGAGCAGGATCCCGGGATCGCCGGCGATGTAGCGATCCGTGGTGCGCGCCGGCAGACCATCGATGCTGGTGCGACGTGCGCGGAACTTGCCGGCCCACACGTCGGGATCGGCCTGGGCGTGGTGTTTGACCAGCGACTTGCGCTCCTTCTCGAAGGTCAAGAACGGCACGCCCCAGCCGCAGCTGGTCTGGACGCTCTCGACCGCAATGTCGAAGATCTGCCGTGTGCCGGGCAGCAGTGTGAAATGGCTCACCAGTTCGTCCCAGCCGCGATCCCACGGCACGACCGGCTCGCCGCGACCGTAGATGCGCAGGATCTGCGCCGGCTGCCGGAAGTTGCAGAACATCAGCGTGATGCGGCCGTCGGCGAGAAGGTGGGCGTTGGTCTCGTTGCCCGATCCGCCGAGATCGAGATAGGCTACCCGGCGCGGCTCGAGGACGCGGAAACAGTCATAGCCCTTCGGGCTAAGGTTGATCCGCGCGCCGTCGGCCGCCGTGGCGACGAAGAACACCGGCTGGGCGGCGATCATCGCCCGGTGGCTTTCGGTCAGCGTCTCGAAAAACTCGGCCATGCCCCGACTTAGGCCCCAGTTCGCGTTTCGTCACCCCGGCACCGGCGCAAGCCTTGCCGTTGCCGCGCTCAGCGTTCCTTGGTCGCACTGAAGGCGAGGTCGGGGTTCTTTTCCTGCTGGTAGCCGACGTCCCATGGCGACTTGGCCATGAACACGAGGTCGCCATCGCGGTCGCGCGCGAGGTTGGCGCGATTGAACTGCTCGAACTCGCGCAGCGCCGCCTCCGGACCCTTGAGCCAGCGAGCGGTCGCGAACGGTGCGGCTTCGAGCCCCGCCTCGACCTTGTATTCCGCCTCGAGCCGCGAAACGAGCACGTCGAGCTGGAGCTGGCCGACCACCCCGACGATCCACTGGCTGCCGATCTCGGGATAGAACACCTGGATGACGCCCTCCTCGCTGAGGTCGTCGAGCGCTTTCCTGAGCTGCTTGGTCTTGGTCGGGTCCCTCAGCTGCACGCGCCGGAGGATCTCGGGCGCGAAATTGGGCAGGCCGGTGAAACGCACCTGGTTCTTCTCGCTCAGCGTGTCGCCGACGCGCAGCGTGCCGTGGTTGGGGATGCCGATGATGTCGCCGGCCTCGGCGGTGTCGGCGAGCTCGCGGTCCTGCGCGAAGAACAGGATCGGCGAGTGCACGGCAATCGGCTTGCCGAGCCCCGAGGGGATGAGCTTCATGCCACGCCTGAAGGTTCCCGAGACCATGCGCATGAACGCGATCCGGTCGCGGTGCTGCGGGTCCATGTTGGCCTGGACCTTGAAGATGAAACCGGTGACCTCGTCGCGATCGGGGCTGATCTTCTCCTCGCCGGCAGGCTGCGGCCGCGGCGGCGGGGCGATCCGGGCGATCGCCTCGATCAGCTCGGCGACGCCGAAGTTCTTGAGCGCCGAGCCGAAATAGACCGGCGTGAGGTCTCCGTTCCGGTAGGCCTCGAGGTCGAACTCGGGGTATCCCACCTGCGCCAGCTCGACTTCCTCGGCGACCTCGCCGGGCAGCGCCGCGCCGGCCTCGCGCGTGCCGAGGAACTCCTTGCTCGGCCCCTCCGGGCGGCTGACCTCTCCGGTCGCGAAGTCGAGCACCCCCTCGAACGTCCCGCCCATCCCGACCGGCCAGCTCTGTGGGCTGACGTCGAGGGCGAGCGTTTCGGCGACCTCGTCGAGCAGCGCGAACGGTGACTTGCCCTCGCGGTCGACCTTGTTGACGAACGTGATGATCGGCACCGAGCGCAGCCGGCACACTTCGAACAGCTTGCGGGTCTGCGGCTCGATCCCCTTGGCCGCGTCGATCACCATGACCGCCGAATCGACCGCGGTCAGCGTGCGGTAGGTGTCCTCCGAGAAGTCCTCGTGGCCCGGCGTGTCGAGCAGGTTGTAGACGTTGCCGCCATATTCGAAGGTCATCACTGAGGTGACGACCGAAATGCCGCGCTGGCGCTCGATCTTCATCC
>JAEZES010000104.1 GCA_023432995.1 Pseudomonadota bacterium | reverse complement strand
GTCGGCCGGCAGCGCGAGCGACAGGTCCGTCGCGAGGCGCGTCCGGCTCCCGGCGCGGTCGAGCGGGCGGAACAGGCGGCGGTCGAGCCCGGTGTAGTGCACCGAGATCTTGTCGCGCGGCAGGCCGATGGCGGCCATGTCGTCGGCGAGCGCCTGGCTGACCGCGAGCAACCCGGCCGCCTGCCCGGCGGCGCGCTTCATCTGCCGCAGCGCGTAGGCCTTGCGGCCCCACAGCGAGATGTCGGCCCCGCGCGCCTTGATCGCCAGCGGCAGGCGGAGCCCGGCGGCGATGCGCGAGGCGGCCGGGCCGTCGGGATAGAAGAACTGCGCGTCGACCAGGTCGAACGGGGCCAGCGCGTGCAGCCGCTGGGCGAGCGGCTGGACCGCGCGCACGATCATCCGCGGGTTGAACGGCCCGCCCACCGCCGGAAGCAGCGTGAACCGCGGCCGGTGCACGGTGACCCCGTGCTCGCTCCCGGTGACGGCGGCGTCGCGCAGCGCCTTGTAGCGGCCCGCCGCGACCGGCGGCACGCCGATCGGGTTGATCACCGTGACGTCCCAATCGCCGCGCGCCGCGAGCGCCTCGAGCTGGCGGGCGACGAACGCACCGAAGCGCGGCAGGTGGGGGTTGGGGAACAGCGTCGCGATCGACAGGAGGCGCTTCACAGCTTGCGGACCAGCATCTCCGCCACCGCCAGCCAGGCGGGATTGTCGACCACGATCTGCCGCTGGCCGGCGCCCGGGGGCAGCAGGCCGACGAGCGCGCCCTGCCGGTCGATCAGCCGCCCGAAGGCGAACCGGCCGCCGGACCGCGGCACGAGCACGTCGCGATTGATCAGCCGCGCGGCCTCCTCGGGCGGGGTCTGCCGCAGCCACAGCTGGTCGCCGCTGCGGTACTCGCCCTGCGGGGCGTCGATCGCCAGGCACAGCAGCGCCCCGTCACCGCCGAGCTCGACCGGCAGGATCGCATCGCGCGGTTCGGCCAGCGCCTCGGCCCCGCCCTCGGTCAGCCGGGCGACGACCTGGGGCTGCGCGGCGGCTTCACCCTTGACCAGCAGCTCGGGGTCGACCCCGAGCGCGGCGGCGATGCGGTTCATCCACGAGAGCGAGAGATTGCGCATGCCGGTCTCGATCCGGCCGATCGTCTGCGCCGTGGTCGGCGGATCGCAGGCGGCGGCGACTTCGGCCAGCGTCATGCCCTTCTGCTTGCGGATGTCGCGGATGCGATTGATCACGGACGGCCTCTCCTAACCCATTTGGTTTTTCTGTTTTCCTACAACCAGTCTTTTTTGGCAAGACTCGCTTTCACCTCGATGGAGCGATTCGCATGCCGCGCAAACTGGTCGAACGCGAGCTGACCCCCGAGGGGCCCCGGCGGCAGTCCGGCGTCGGCCCGAGGCGCCGCAGCGTCACGGTCAACCTCGGCGAGTCGCCGCTTGCCTGGCTGCACGCGCACGGCCACCTCGATGACCGGCTGTTCGCCGCCGGCGAACGCCTGCGCGGCGACTACGAGCGGGCCCAGCTTGCGCCGGGCGTAACGATGCGCTGGGAGCCGGTGCGCATTCGAGCCATCGGCGCCGCGCGGCTCGCGCCGACCGAGCGTCAGCTCGCCGCCCGCCGCCGGTTCGATGGCGCCATGGCCGCGGCAGGCAGGGGGCTCGAGGATGTCCTGTGGCGCGTGGTCTGCGCCTGCGAGACGCTGCCGGTGGCGGAAAAGGCGCTCAGCTGGCCGGCGCGCAGCGGCAAGCTGGTGCTGCGCATCGCGCTCGACCGGGTGGCCGATTTCTACCGGATCGGGTGAGGGCTGTTTGTGTCCCCCGAACCCTGTCAACTCTGTCAACTTCGGGCGGGCACGGTCAGCCTTCGACCAGCTCGGCCAGCGTCAGCCAGCGCTCTTCGGCCGCGTCCTTTTCGGCCCGCAGCGTGTCGAGCAGCGCGGTCATGCGGGCGAACTCGGTCGGGTCGCGGCTGTAGAGACCGGGATCGGACAGCGCGTGCTCGCCCTTGGCGATCTCCGCTTCGAGCTCCTCGATCCGCGCGGGGAGCAGGTCGTAGTCGCGCTGGTCCTTGTACGACAGCTTGGTGCGCTTCGGCGGTCCGGCCGGCGGCGCTTCGGCGGGTTGCGGCCGGGCCGGCTTCTTCAAGGCGGGTGCCGGCGCCTTGCGGCGCTTCGCCTCCCAGTCCTCGTACCCGCCGGCGACGATGTCGACCGTGCCCGAGCCGTCGAGCCCCAGCGTCACCGTCACCGTGCGGTCGAGGAAGTCGCGGTCGTGGCTGACGATCAGCACGGTGCCGTCGTAGTCGGCGATCACTTCCTGCAGCAGGTCGAGCGTCTCGAGGTCGAGGTCGTTAGTCGGCTCGTCGAGCACCAGCAGGTTGGACTTGCGGGCGAACTCGCGCGCCAGCAGCAAGCGGCTGCGCTCGCCGCCCGAGAGCGCGGCGATCGGCGTGTCGACCAGCGCGGGGTCGAACAGGAAGTCCTTGAGATAGGCCTGGACGTGCTTTCTGACGCCGCGCACGTCGAGCCAGTCGCCGCCCTCGGCGAGCACGTCGCGGACCTTCTTGTCGCCGGCGAGCAGGCTGCGCTGCTGGTCGATCATGACTCCGGTGAGCGTCCTGGCCAGCGTCACCGTGCCTTCGTCGGGCGCCAGCTCGCCGGTGAGCAGCTTGAGCAGCGTGGTCTTGCCGGTGCCGTTGGCGCCGACCACGCCGATCCGGTCGCCGCGCTGGATGCGCAGGGTGAAGTTGCGGATGATCGTGCGCTCGCCGAAGCGCTTGGTGACGCCTTCGGCCACGATCACCGACTTTGTGCGCACCTCGTCGTCGGTCGCCAGCGCGAGCTTCGAGGTGCCGGACTTGCCGATCATCGCCGCGCGTTGCGCGCGCATCCGGTGGAGCGCCTCGAGCCGCCCCTGGTTGCGCTTGCGCCGCGCGGTCACCCCGCGTTCGAGCCAGTGCGCCTCGATCTTGAGCTTGGCGTCGAGCTTTTCGGCGGCACGCGCCTCTTCGGCATAGACCGCTTCCATCCACTCCTCAAAGCCGCCGAAGCCGATTTCATTGCGCCGGATCGAGCCGCGATCCAGCCACAAGGTCTGCCGCGTGAGCCGGGTAAGGAAGGCGCGGTCGTGGCTGATGACGATGAAGGCGCCCGAATAGCGGCCGAGCCATCCTTCCAGCCAGTCGATGGCATCGATGTCGAGATGGTTGGTAGGCTCGTCCAGCAGCAAAAGGTCAGGCTCGCTGGCG
>JAEZES010000028.1 GCA_023432995.1 Pseudomonadota bacterium | reverse complement strand
CTCCTGGCCGGCGCGGCGCTCGGCGGCGGCCTGGTCGTCGCCTGGGCGCTGGTTCCGCGGAGCTTCGACGCGCCGCTGGCGCCCGGCCGGGGCGAGACGGCCTTCAACGCCTGGATCAAGATCGGCCGCGACGGCGTGGTCACGGTCGCGGTGCCGCAGCTCGAGATGGGCCAGGGGGTGACGACGCTGCTGCCGCAGGTCGTGGCGATGGAACTCGGTGCGGACTGGCGCCAGGTCGCGGTCGAGCTGGCGCCGGCCAACGGCGCCTATGCCAACCTGCCGCTCGCCGCGCGCTGGGCGCCACTCTGGCGACCGCCGCTGGCCGCGCTGGCCGACGAGCCCGACGACTACCTGGTGCGCCGGTGGGCCGAGAGCGAACGCTTCGGGGCGACCGCCGAGGGGACCTCGCTCGCGGCCTTCGAGCGCCCGTGTCGCGAGGCCGGCGCCGCCGCACGGGCGATGCTGGCGATGGCGGCCGCCGACCGCTGGGGAGTCGAATGGGAGCAATGCGAGGCCCGGGCCGGCTTCGTCGTGCTCGGCCAGCGGCGCCTCAGTTTCGCGGAGCTGGCCGAGGAGGCGGCTGGCTATTCGCCACCCGACCCGCCGCCGTTGCGCTCCGAGCCGCCGTCGGACGCGCCGCCGCCGTTCGCCGATCCCGAGGAGCTGTACATCTCCTTCCCGCGCCTCGACCTGCCGTCGAAAGTCGACGGCAGCCACCTGTTTGCCGGCGACGTGCGGCTGCCGGACATGGTCCACGCGGCGATCCGCCACGGCCCGGTCGACCGCGCCGAGCTGTCGAGTTTCGAAGCGGAGGCGGCCGCCGGGATGCGCGGGCTGGTCGGGGTAGTCGAGGGCAAGCGCTGGCTGGCGGCGGTGGCGACCGACTGGTGGACCGCCGAGCGCGCGCTCGACGCGATGGCGCCGCGCTTCACGCTCGCCGGGCCGGTGACAAGCGCGCGGATCGACGAACTGCTCGACCGCGGCGTGCGCCGCGGCGAGACGCAGCGGATCGCCGAACGGGGCGCGGGCGACGAGGGCCTGGCCAAGCCGAGCCTCGCGCTGCGCTACGACGTGATGCCGGCGGCGCACGGGACGATCGAAACCGCCAGCTGCACCGCCCGGCTGGCCGACGGCCGGCTCGAGCTGTGGCTCGCGAGCCAGGCGCCCGAGGCCGCGCGCGAGGCGGCGGCCAAGGCGCTCGGCATGGATCTGGCCGAGGTGGTGCTCTACCCGGTCTCGGCCGGCGGCAGTTTCGACCGCCGGCTCGAGCACGACCACGCGATCGAGGCGGCGCTGATCGCGCGCGAGGTGGGCCGTCCGGTGCAGCTCACCTGGTCGCGCTGGCAGGAGCAGCTCGCGCTGCGCCCCCGTCCGCCGGTTGCAGCGGTGCTCAGCGCCCGTTTCGGTGCCGAGGGACGCATCGACACTTTTCGCGCTCGCCTCGCGCTGCCGCCGTCGGCGCTCGAATTCGGGCGGCGGCTGTTCGACAACCTGACCACGTGGGCGGCGATCGAGGCGGTCGAGGACGAGCCCGACGCGCTGGCCTGCGAGGGCCTGATGCCGGCCTATTCGATTCCCAACGTGGCGATCGACCACGTCCCGGTGCGGATCGGCCTGCCGACCGGGCGGATGCGCGGCAACGCCCATGGCTACACCTGCTTCTTCGTCGAGAGCTTCATCGACGAGATCGCCCAGCGCAACGCGCAGGAGCCGCTCGGCTTTCGCATTTCGATGCTCGGCAACGACCTGCGCCTGGCACAATGCCTGCAGCGCGCGGCGCGGCTGGGCGAATGGGGCGGCGGGGCGCCGGGCAGCGGCCAGGGGCTCGCCTGCCACCGAATGGGACTGGCTGGGGACGGGGCCGCGACCGGCGGGCGCATCGCGCTGGTCGCCACCGCGGTCGCCGGCCCCGGTGGCGTGCGGGTTGAAAAGCTCTCCGCGGCCGTCGACATCGGCCGCGTGGTCAACCGTGACATCGCGCTGCAGCAGATCGAGGGCGGGCTCCTGTACGGCGTCGGCCTCGCCCTGGGCTCGGGCGTCGAGTACCAGCGCGGCCTGCCGGTGCAGGGCCGCCTGGCCGCGCTCGGCCTGCCGACGCTGGCCGACAGTCCGGCGATCCGCATCGACCTGATCGACAGCGACGCCGAGCCGTTCGATCCCGCCGAGCTGGCGGTCGCCCCGGTCGCCCCGGCGATCGCCAACGCGCTGTTCTCGGCGACCGGACTGAGGCTGCGCCGCCTGCCGCTGCTGTCGGGCGGGCTGTAATGCGCCCGGCCGATCATCCGGAGGTGAAGACCGGCTCGATCGGCGTGCTGCTGGTCAATCTCGGCACGCCCGACGCGCCGACGCCGGCCGCCGTCCGGCGCTACCTCGCCGAGTTCCTGTCCGACCGCCGCGTGGTCGAGATCCCGCCGCTGGTGTGGCAGCCGATCCTGCGTGCCGTGGTGCTGCGCACGCGACCGAAGAAGTCGGCGCGCGCCTACCAGGAAGTGTGGACCGAAGCCGGCTCGCCGCTGGCGGCGATCACCGCCGAGCAGGCCGCCAGGCTGCAGGCACGGCTCGGGACCGGGGTCAAGGTCGCCTTCGCCATGCGCTACGGCCGGCCGCGGATCGACGACCAGCTGCAGGCGCTGCTCGACGAAGGCTGCGACCGTATCCTGCTGGCGCCGCTTTATCCGCAGTACTGCGGGGCGACGACAGCGACCGTGGTCGATGCCGCTGGTGCCGCGCTTCGGGCGATGCGCTGGCAACCCACATTGCGCACGCTGCCGCCGTATCACGACCACCCTGCCTACATCGCGGCGCTGGCGGCGGATCTCGGCGCCCAGCTCGAAGCGCTCGACTTCGCGCCCGAGGTGCTGGTGCTGAGCTTCCACGGAATGCCCGAGCGCACGCTTCATCTCGGCGACCCGTACCATTGTCACTGTCGCAAGACCGCCCGGCTGCTCGAGGAGGCGCTGGCGCGGCCGGACCTGCGGTTCGCCGTCAGCTTCCAATCTCGCTTCGGCAGGGCGCGCTGGCTCGAGCCGGCAACCGACGCGGTGCTGGCGGCCGAGGCGGAGGCGGGGACCAGACGGCTGGGGGTCGCCGCGCCCGGTTTCGCCGCCGACTGTCTCGAAACGCTCGAGGAACTGGCGATCCGCGGGCGCGAGCGGTTCCTCGGCGCCGGCGGCGAGCGCTTCGCGGCGCTGGCGTGCCTCAATGCCGGCGAGCAGGGGATGGCGATGCTCGAGACGCTCGTGCGCCGCGAGCTCGCGGGCTGGCTGTGATGCACCCGCCCGGTGCCCGGCGCCTGCCGTGAGCGCGTACCTGCTGCTGTTCGCGGTCGTGCTGGCCGTCAACCTGATGCCGGCGTTCGGCCCGCCGACCTGGTCGATCATCGTCCTGTTCGGGCTCAACTCGGATCTTCCGGTCCCGGCGATCGTCGTCGTCGGCGCGGTGGCGGCGGCGCTCGGCCGGTTCGGGCTGGCCCGGGCCTTCCGCCTGCTGCGGCGGCGGGTGTCGGACAAGACCCGAAGCAACCTCGAGGCGGCGCGGGCGGCGCTCGAGAAGAACCGCGGGCGCGGCCTCCTCGCGCTCGGGGTCTTCGCGCTGTCGCCGGTCCCGTCGGCGCAGTTGTTCGAGGCCGCGGGGCTCACCGGCGTGCGGCTGCTGCCGTTCACGCTGGCGTTCTTCGCCGGGCGGCTGGTGTCGTATTCGATCTATGCGGCGGGTGCGAAGGCGGTCGAGAGCCTGACGCTTGGCGACGCGTTCCGCGAGGCGCTGACGAACCCGGTCGGAGTCGCGCTCCAGATGGTCATGCTGGCCGGGCTGGTGGCGCTGGCCAAGATCGACTGGGCCAGGCTGCTGGCCGGCAAGCCGCGCCGCGGCTAGCGCCGCGCGACCTCGACGATGTAGTCGGCCAGCACGGCGATCTCGTCGGCCGACATCTGCCCCCTGAACGCCGGCATCGCCCCGCGCCCCTCGGCGATCGCGCCGGCAAGGTAATCGCGGGTCAGTCGCGGGTTGCCGTCGAGCGACGGGCCGACCGCGCCCGAGCCGCCCGCGTCGGCGAGGATGTGGCAGCCGCCGCAGCCGAAGTCGGCGAACAGCCGGCGCCCCTGCGCGAGGT
>JAEZES010000007.1 GCA_023432995.1 Pseudomonadota bacterium | reverse complement strand
GCGCTGCGCCGCGGCGGCCTGGCTCGCCCGCACGGTGACCAGGTGGGTCAGCCCCGCGGCGACGTCGAACTCGGCGCGGCGCGCGAGGCCGCTGTCGACCACCACCGATACGCCGTCGAGCGTGATCGAGGTCTCTGCGATGCTCGTCGCCAGCACGATGCGGCGACGGCCATCCGGGTCGCGGCGGATCGCGGCGCGCTGCGCGGCCGGCTCGACCCGGCCGTGGAGCGGGAGGATCGGCACGTCGGGCAGGCGCTCGGAGAGCCGCTCGCGGGTGCGCTCGATCTCTCCCACGCCCGGGAGGAACGCGAGCACGTCGCCCTCCTCGGCGCGCCACGCGGCGAGGATCGCGCTCGCCATCGCCTCGTCGGTGCGCAATTCGGGGCGGCTGCCGAACCATTCGATGCGCAGCGGGTGCGCGCGCCCCTCGCTTTCGATCACCGGAGCATCGCGCATCAGCCCGGCGAAGTGCGCCCCGTCGATGGTCGCCGACATGACCACGAGGCGCAGGTCCTCGCGCAACACCGCCTGGCTCTCGAGCGCCAGCGCGAGCCCGATGTCGCTATCGAGATGGCGTTCGTGGGCCTCGTCGAACAGCACCGCGGAGACGCCCACGAGCTCCTGGTCGCCGAGGATGCGCGAAACGAAGATCGCTTCGGTAACGACGAGGATGCGCGTGGCCGCCGATTGCTTGCTGTCGAGCCGGGTCAGGTAGCCGACGCGCCGCCCGACGGGCTCGCCGAGCAGCTCGGCGATGCGCTCGGCGGCAGCCCGCGCGGCGACGCGGCGCGGGCTGAGAAGTATGACCTGACCCGTGCACCAGGTCTCGGCGAGCAGCGCGGGCGCGACGGCGGTGGTCTTCCCCGCACCGGGTGGCGCGACCAGCACCGCCGACGCTCGATCTCGAAGCGCGGCGAGCAGATCCGGTAGCACGGTGTGGATCGGGAGGTCGGACGGCAGCGATTTGCTCCTGCAGGCAGTTGTAACGTCTCCGTTACCGTAAATTACTTGTCTGCGCAGGCTTTGGGACCGTATCGTTGCGGCGCGAATCCAGGAGCATGCCGATGAGGAACGCTGCAATCGTGGCGGCCACGCTCGCGGGCCTGTCGACCCCTGCCGCTGCGCACCATTCCTTCGACGGATCGTTCGACCGCGACCGGCTGGTGACCATAAACGGGACCGTGACCAAGTTCTCGCTCACCGTGCCGCACACCTTTATCGAGCTCGAGGTGGTCAATCCGGACGGATCGACGCAGCTCTGGCATGTCGAGACGACGCAGGCTCCGCGTCTCGAGCGTGAGGGATGGACACCGCTCAGCATCGCGGCCGGTGAGCGCCTGATCGTCGAAGGCTGGCCGGCGCACGACGGTCGACCCTACATGCGCATCAAGGCGCTGGCCCATCCAGACGGCACGCCGCTCGCCCTGTGGTTGCCGGCGGGGCCATCCCCCATCCCCTCTCCTAATACCCCCGGCTGACCGCGAACCGCGCCGCCTCGACCATCGCCCGGCGGGCCTTGCCGTCGGGGAAGATCGCCAGCGCGTCGCACGCGCGCTGGGCGAAGTGGCGGGCGCGCTCGCGCGTGGCGGCCACGCAGTCGTAGCGGCGGATCAGACCGACCGCGTGCGCCAGGTCGTCGTCCTCGGCGCGAAACCCGGCGATGGCTTCCTCCCAGAAGCGCCGTTCCTCGGCGTCGCCGCGGGCGTAGGCGAGGATCACCGGCAGGGTCATCTTGCCTTCGCGGAAGTCGTCGCCGCGGTCCTTGCCCATCTCGGCCGCGGTGCTGTCGTAGTCGATCGCGTCGTCGACCAGCTGGAAGGCGATGCCGAGGTTGCGGCCGTAGTCGTCGAGCGCGCACTCCTCGGCCTCGCTGCACTCGGCGACCACCGCGGAGATGCGGCTCGCCGCGGCGAACAGCGCCGCGGTCTTGGCGCCGATGATCTTCAGGTAGCGCTCCTCGCTGGTCTCGATCTTGCGCTGCGCCGTCAGCTGGTCGACCTCGCCCTGGGCAATGGTGGCGCTGGCGGCGCTGAGGATCTTGAGCACCTTGAGGCTGCCGTCCTCGACCATCAGCTCGAACGCACGGGCGAACAGGAAGTCGCCGACCAGCACCGTCGCCGGGTTGCCGAAAACGATGTTGGCGGTCTCCTTGCCGCGGCGGGTCTCGGAGCCGTCGACCACGTCGTCGTGCAGCAAGGTGGCCGTGTGGATGAACTCGACCGCTGCGGCGAGCTTGTGGTGGCGCGCGCCCTGGTAGCCGACCAGCTCGGCCCCGGCGAGCGTCAGCATCGGCCGCATGCGCTTGCCGCCGCCGGCGATCAGGTGGCCGGCGAGCGCCGGGATCAGCGGGATCTCGCTCTGCATCCGGTCGAGGATGATCGCGTTGACCGCGTTCATCGCGGTTGCGGTCAGCGAGAGGATCGGGGCGAGCGAAGGCTCTTTCACCGGGAGGGGGACGACCTCGGCGCTCATGCCGCGGGCCATGGCCCGTGCCCGGCCGCTTGGCAAGCGCGGAATCCCTGCTAGCGTCGCGCGCCTATGGCCAGCAAACCCAAGCCCCGGACCCCGGATGCCGTGCTCGCGGGCTACCGCAAATCGATCGACAACATCGATGCCGCGCTGATCCACATGCTGGCCGAGCGCTTCCGCATCACCCAGGCGGTCGGCGAGTACAAGGCCGAGGCCGGCCTGCCGGCGAGCGATCCCGCGCGCGAGGCGCGGCAGATCGAACGCCTGCGCGCGCTGGCGGTCGACGCCGACCTCGACCCCGAGTTCAGCGAGAAGTTCATCCGCTTCGTGATCGACGAGGTCATTCGCCATCACCGGCAGCACGCGGCGGGGAAGTGAGTCCCTTCCTCTCCAGTTGACGGGAGAGGGATACGGAGGCTTGGCGGCTCCGCCGCCTAGCCGGAGTTGGGTGAGGGCTGCCTACCATTGAGGAGAAGGAGCCCTCATCCAAGCTCCGCTAACTCGCTTCGCGAGTAAGCTGCGCTATCCTTCTCCCGCCAGCGGGAGAAGGCTAGCCCCCGCTGTCGTCCCCGGCCTCGAGCCGCTCGGCCAACTGCCGCTCGTTGTCCTCGCGCCACTTCGCGTAGCGCGGGCTGGTCGAGCGGATGTTGGCCCAGATCAGCGTGTTGCCTTCGTGGCAGGCGTATTCGAACGGCTCGTAGGCGTTGTCGCGCTTCCACGGGTAGCCGATCTTGAACCGGCCGGTGAGGATCGTCGGATCCTCGACCCAGGCCTCGTAGTAGAGGCCCTCGGGGCCGGGCGTGAAGTGCTCGACGATCTTCATCTCGGTGCTGGTCGGGATCCCGCTAGTGCCGTTACTCGGGCCGACGATGACCATCGGCGAGAGGCCGTTGAAGTTGGTCGTCTCGACCACCAGCGTGTCGCCCTCGAAATGCCCGCGCGAGCTGCCCAGCCAGGTGGTGTAGCCCGAGCCGGGTTGCGGCCGGCCGTCGAGCGGGATGAAGCGCTGCTCGTGGATCATCTCGTGGTTGATCACCACCCAGCCGGGCGCCTGGAAGATGCGCACGCCGTTGTTGTACGGAAACGGCACCATGGTCGCCGGCATGCCGCGGGTGATGCAGCGGTCGAGCGAGTTGAAGTCGCCGAGCCCCTCGAACACCTGCCCGTTCCAGCTGCTCTTCATGAACTGCTGGCGGCGCTTGCCCTCCGCGGTCATCTCGGGGATGCGCCCGGTCTCAGCCGGCTCGACGATCAGCGCGGTCTGCCTGAGCGCGGTGCCGTATTCGAACCAGTTGCCCGCGCCGAGCTGGTTGTTGGCATCCTCGCGGTCGGCCCCGGCTTCGACCTCGGCCGCCGCGGCGAGCGCCTCGCGGTACTCGTCGTCGGTCATCAGCAGCCGGTCGCCGTATTGCGGCCGCCGCTGCATCGGCGTGCGGCCGACCTGGTCGAGCGGGTACATCCCGCGCAGGTCGGGATCGCCCCACTCGGTCTTGGGCACGCTCCAGCCCTCGGGCGCGGGCGGGGGGACGCCGACGGTGTCCTCGGCAGCGACCGGCACGGCGGCGTTCAGCAGCACCGCGGTGCCGAGGGCCAGCATGATCTTCACGGGCATGGCGCGTCCCCGGAATTCGTTATCGTTCCAATTACCGGATTATGCCGCGACGCCCATCGGGTGGCCAGCCCTTGAACGCCCCGTCAGCGCCAGCCGTCGCGAACCCAGCGAACTTGGGCCAGGTTGCCCAGCTCGCGACTTGACGCGGCCGCTTGCCGGAGCGCGGCGGCGCTCTCCGCGGTGCACCTTTGCCCGACCACCGTCAGCCCGGGAAAGGGGCGCTCCGTCACGTAGCCTTCCGTCAGTGTATCGGCCTCATACTCGACGCCGCCTTCGAACTCGCGGTCCGGCGAAGGGCCGCACTGCACGCTCCACAGGTCGAACGCGACCACCCGACCCTCGCCGTCGACCTCCGTCGCGCGGATGGCGGCGTAGCTGTAGCGCCAGGCGATTTCATCGCCGCCGATGGCGACCTCGCCGGGCGCCGATGCGAGCGCGGGCTCGCTACCCTCGTCCAACTGGAGGATCGGCGGATCGCCCGCGGCCAGGACAATCGGCAGGCTCTGCCAGCCCCCGAAGACCCGCGCGCGCCGGCCCGATTCGCGAGAACCGTACTGCATCGCCAGCCATTCGTGCCCCCGCAAGTAGAACGGATCCGCGCAGTCCGGCCAGCGCTCGGCTGGCTTCTCAAGATCGACGCGGCAGGGATCGTCGCTGATCATGACCCAGAGACCTTCGCGCAGGTTCGGGCCGCCCTCCGCGTCAGCCTCGGTAAACCACGGCTCGGTCGAAACAACGGCGTTGCGGCCGGCCAGCAGGACCAGCGAAGCCACGGTGGCCGCCCAATGGGTCGAACGGTCCATGTCGTCCCCCCTGCCGGCGAAGCCGCCAGCCTCATGCCGCTCGCGGCAGCCGCAGCCTGACGCGGAGCCCGCCCAGATCCTCGCTCTCGTCGAGCTCGATCGCGCCGCCGTAGATCTCTACCACGTCGCGCACGATCGCGAGGCCGAGGCCGGTGCCGGGCTTCTCGGTGTCGAGCCGCGCGCCGCGGCCGAACAGCGCAGCCCGGTCGCTTTCGGAAATCCCCGGACCGTCGTCTTCGATCCACACCTCGCACAGCGGCGCGGCCGGCTCGGGGTCGACGGTGACGAACACGCTGCCGCCGCCGTACTTGGCCGCGTTCTCGATCAGGTTGCCGAGAATTTCCTCGAGGTCCTGCCGCTCCATCGCCACGGTCGCGCCGGGCGCACCGCCGGTATCGAACCGGACCTGTGGATGAAGCCGCGCGACGGCCCGCTCGACGCCCTCGACCGCCTCCATCACCCCGGTGCGCGAGTGGCCGAAGGCGCGGCGGCCGACCGCGCGGGCCCGGGCGAGGTGGTGATCGACCTGCCGGCGCATCACCGCGGCTTCGCGCAGCACGGTCTCGTCGAGGTCGGGAGCATGCGCGCTGGCGGCGTTGGTCAGCACGGTGAGCGGCGTCTTCAGCGCGTGCGCGAGGTTGCCCGCATGAGTCCGGGCCTCCTCGGCCTGCCGCTCGGAATGGGCGAGCAGCGCGTTGAGCTCCTCGACCATCGGCAGGAGCTCCTGCGGCAGCGGGTCGGTCACCCGGTTGGCCTCGGTCGAACGGATGCGCGCGATCGCCAGGCGCACGCGGCGCAGCGGGCCGAGGCCGTACCAGGTCTGCGCCATGGCCATCAGGAACAGGCCGATACCGAGCACGGCGAAGCTCCAGACGAGGATCGAGCGGACCTGCCGGATCTGTTCGTCGAGCTCGGCCCGGGCGGCGGCGACGGTGAATTGCCAGTCGACGTCGCTGCCGGGGATGCGGATCGTCTGTTCGATGACGCGCAGCGTCTCGTCGGGGAACTGGCGCGATTCGTAGTAGATCGGCTCGCTGCGCGCGACGCGCCCGCTGACCTCGAGTGTGCGGTCCCACAGCGAGCGCGACGGATAGTCCTCGTGCCCCTCGCCGGTGATTTGCCAGTAGAGCCCGCTGTTGGGCTCGAGGAAACGCTGATCACTGAGCGGGCGGTTGAACCACACGTCGCCGTAAGGATCGATCTCGGCCGAGGCGATCAGCGCGGTCAGCATGTAGTCGAGCTGCTCGTCGAAGCTGCGCTCGAGCAGGCCCGTCAGCGTCCGGTCGAGCGCGACGCCGCCGACCAGCAAGAGGATCGAGATCCACCCCGCGGCAATCAGCAGGATACGCCGCGACAGGCTTCCGGTATGGCGGGGAGCCCTTGCTTCGCCAGAGCCCGCGGCAGCGTCGTCGAGCGCGCCGGCGTCAGCCGCCGGGGCCGGCGGCGTCAGCGCAGCGGCATCACGCGCCGCGGCCGGGCTCGTCGGGGTCGTCGAGGCTATAACCGAGGCCACGGATGGTGGTGATGACATTGGCACCCAGCTTCTTGCGGATGCGGGTGACGAACACCTCGATGGTGTTCGAATCGCGGTCGAAATCCTGGTCGTAGATGTGCTCGATCAGCTCGGTGCGGCTGACCACCTTGCCCTTGTGGTGCATCAGGTAGCTGAGCAGCTTGTACTCCTGCGCGGTCAGCTTGACCGGCTCGCCGGCGAGCGTGACGCGGCCGGAGCGCGTGTCGAGCCGCACGTCGCCCGCGGTCAGCTCGGAGCTGGCGTTGCCCGAGGCGCGGCGGATCAGCGCGCGCAGGCGGGCGATCAGCTCCTCGGTCTGGAACGGCTTGGCGAGGTAGTCGTCGGCACCGGCATCGAGCCCCGCGACCTTGTCCGACCAGGAATCGCGTGCTGTCAGAACCAGGACCGGGAAGTTGCGCCCTTCCTTGCGCCACATCCCGAGCACGGTGAGCCCGTCGATCTCGGGCAGCCCGAGGTCGAGGATCGCCGCGTCGTACTGCTCGGTCGAGCCGAGGAAATGGCCGTCCTCGCCGTCGGTCGACAGGTCGACCGCGTACCCGGTCTGCTCGAGCGTCGATTTGAGCTGCTGTCCGAGCGTCGGCTCGTCCTCGACGATCAGGATGCGCATCTATTGGTCCCCTGCTGGCACGCGGCCCACGATGTGGGCCTTTGGAGGAAACGCGTCAACGGGGGCGCCGTTTCCCTGCGTGGCATCCCTATCGGGACACTCGCAGGACCCGCCCGGTGCGGGCATCGACGTCGACCCAGGTGAGCTGGCCGTCCTTGAGGAACTTGAGCCGGTAGGCGCTGGCTCCGGGGTCGTATTCGAAGCCGAGGTAGTCGCTGCCCTTCATCTGCGGGATGATGCGCCGCTCGATCTCGCGCGGCGCCATCTCGCGCCCGGCCTGCATCTGCTGGCGGGCGCTGGCCTGCTCGCCGCGCTCGGCGCTCCGCCCGCGCTGGGCGGCCGCAGGGGC
>JAEZES010000235.1 GCA_023432995.1 Pseudomonadota bacterium | reverse complement strand
GCGCTCGGCTCGGCGCGCGGGGCGGGAGTCGGTGCCGGGGTGGCGGGCGCGCGGCGTGAGGCGGGAACGTCGGGCGCAACCGGCCCCTGCAGATCCGGCGGTGGCTGCTGCTCGGGACGCTCGGTGGGCAGGCGGAAGTCGCGCACTGCGGCGTCCGCCGGCAAGGCCGACACCGCTGCCGACAGGGCAAGGATGGAGGCAGGGATCTTCGATCGCATCGGTCGCCACGCCGCCTTGGCGCTACGCGCTGAATAGCCACTGAATTTGCGCGAGGCCGGTCCCGCCATCTTGTGCCGTGCGGTCGATCGCGGCAAGAGCCGTGGCCGATGAGTGACACCCCGGCGCCCCGCCATCTTGGACAGCCGAGCGCGCTTCCCCCTTCGCCTGACGAGGCGACGCTCGATTACGTGCCGAATCCCCGTCCCGGTGCGCTCTATCTCGTGCGCTTCGCCGCGCCCGAGTTCACGTCGCTCTGTCCGGTCACCGGTCAGCCGGACTTCGCGCATCTGGTGATCGACTACGCTCCCGGCGAGACGATCGTCGAATCGAAGAGCCTCAAACTGTTCCTCGGCTCGTTCCGCAATCACTGCGGATTCCACGAGGACGTGACCGTCGGCATCGGTCAGCGCCTGACCGAGGAGATGCGCCCCGTCTGGCTGCGGATCGGCGGCTACTGGTACCCGCGCGGCGGCATTCCGATCGACGTGTTCTGGCAAAGCGGTGTCCCACCGAGGGACTTGTGGCTGCCCGATCAAGGCGTTGCGCCCTACCGCGGGCGCGGCTAGGGCGCGCCGAACCGGCGACCAACGGGGTCGCGAACCTGTCACGTTAGGGACAACAGGGGGTCGGAATGCGAATCGTGATGATCGGTACGGGCTACGTCGGCCTGGTGTCCGGTGCCTGCTTCTCCGACTTCGGCCATCACGTCTGCTGCGTCGACAAGGACGCCGCCAAGATCGCTGCGCTGCTCGAGGGCCGGATCCCGATCTTCGAGCCCGGGCTTGACGACCTCGTCGCGAGGAACGTTGCCGCTGGCCGGCTGGAATTCACGCTCGACCTCGCCCAGGCGCTGCCGGGCGCCAATGCGGTGTTCATCGCCGTCGGCACGCCGTCGCGCCGCGGCGACGGCCACGCCGACCTGAGCTACGTCTATGCCGCTGCGCGCGAGATGGCGCCTCACCTCGAATCCGGAACCGTGGTGGTGACCAAGTCGACGGTCCCGGTCGGCACCGGAGACGAAGTCGAGCGGATCATCCGCGAAGCGCGGCCGGACCTCGAGTTCTCGGTCGCCTCGAACCCCGAGTTCCTGCGCGAGGGCGCGGCGATCGAGGACTTCAAGCGCCCCGACCGGGTCGTGATCGGCGTCAACGACGATCGCGCGCGCGAAGTGCTGCGCGAGATCTACCGTCCCCTGATGAACGCCGAGCAGCCGCTGCTGGTGATGAAGCGGCGCGCGGCCGAGCTGACCAAGTACGCGGCCAACGCCTTCCTCGCGACCAAGATCGCGTTCATCAACGAAATCGCCGACTTGTCCGAAAAGGTCGGCGCCAACGTGCTCGAGGTCGCCAACGGGATCGGGCTCGACAGCCGGATCGGCCCGCGCTTCCTGCAGCCCGGCCCGGGCTATGGCGGCTCATGCTTTCCCAAGGACACGCTGGCCCTGCTCAAGACCGGTCAGGATTACGAGAGCCCGCTGCGGATCGTCGAGGCGGTGGTCGCTTCGAACGATCAGCGCAAGCGGTCGATGGGGCGCAAGGTGATCAACGCGCTCGGCGGCCAGGCCCAGGGCAAGGCGGTCGCCATTCTCGGGCTGACCTTCAAGGCCAACACCGACGACATGCGCGATTCGCCTGCGCTGGCGATCATCCAGTCGCTGCAGGATGCGGGAGCGCATGTGCGCGCCTACGATCCCGAAGGGATGGAACAGGCGGCCAAGATGCTCGAGGGCGTGACCTACTGCAACGATCCCTATGAGGCGATGGACGGTGCGGCTGCGGCGGTGATCGTCACCGAGTGGGATGCGTTCAAGGCGCTCGACTTCGACCGCATGCGCAAGCTGCTGGCAGAGCCCCTGCTGGTCGACCTGCGCAACCTCTACAGCCTCGCCGACATCCGCCGTCACGGGTTCCGTTACGTCGCGGTCGGTCGCTAGCTGAGGCCCGGCTCGCGGGTTTGTCCCGCGCTCCGAACCAGCGGCTAGCGGTGAATCTTCTCGAGCAGGCGCCGCAGCTCCTTCGCTTCCGCGTCGCTTAAGCTCGAGGTCAGCGCGGCGTCGGCCTTGCGCACCAGCTTGCGCAGGCGTTCGAGTTCGGCCTCGCCGTGCTCGGTCGGATAGACCCCGAACGAGCGGCGGTCGCCGGCGATCTTGCGGCGCTCGACGCAGCCGCGCTGCTCCCAGAAATCGACCGCCAGCGTCGTGGCCGGGCGCGTCAGTGCGAGCGCCGCGGCCAGCTGGGTCTGCTGCAGGCCTGGATTGCGCCCGATCACCTCGAGGATCGAGAACCGGTGCGGAGTGATTCCGGAATCGCCGAACTCGCGCGCCAGCAGGCCGTGGCCGAGGATCCAGACGAGCTTGACCGAAAAGCCCGTCAGCTCGGTCAGCAACCCGTAGTCGACCCCGCTCTCCGCCAGCGCAGGTGCCCGGTAACGGACGTCGACCAGTGGATCGTCGAGTTCGGGGGCGGTGCTCATTCGCGCCCTGATGCCTGTTGCGGCCGCGCAATACAAGCTAGATCGTTATTGCGTATTACGATTATCGACGATAACAGATATTCCCGATAAGCAAGGTGCGGGCACCTTCAGGGGAGAAGCGTGATGAGGGTTCAGAGAGTGCGCGGCGGACCGAGCCAGCTTCGTCGCCAGGTCATGCTCGGCGGGGCGGTGTGGGCGGGCGCGCTGTGGGCGCTGGCCGGCGCGCCGGCATCGGCGCAGGACGAGACCGCAGGCGAGCAGGCCAGCGAGAGCGACCAGGGCAACGCGATCGTCGTGACCGCGCGGCGGCGCGAGGAGTCGCTGCAGGAAACCCCCGTGGCGATCTCGGCCTTCAATGCCGAGATGCTCGAAGAACGGCAGGTGCTCCAGACGCAGGACCTCGAACGCATCACGCCGAGCCTGCAGTTCAAGCCCGCAGGTCAGCTGTCCGGCAATTCGGCCGCCTCGGTGGTCTTCATCCGCGGCGTCGGCCAGCTCGACCCGACCGCGGCGGTCGATCCTGGCGTCGGCGTGTACATCGACGAAGTCTACGTCGGCCGTGCCGTCGGCAGCACGATCGAGTTCGGCGACATCGCCGGGGTCGAAGTCCTGCGCGGGCCGCAGGGCACGCTGTTCGGGCGCAACACGATCGGCGGCGCGGTGCTGGTCCGCACTCGCGAGCCGGAGATCGGCGAATTCTCCGGCCGCGCGCGTGTCCGGGTCGGCAGCGACGACTGGTTCGAAGGGTTCGCCGCGCTCAACGTCCCGCTCGGCGAGACCGCCGCGGCGCGCGTCTCCGGCGGTTTCCGCAAGCGCGACGGCTATGTCATCCGCACCTTCGACGGGCTCGACCTCGGCAACGAGGATGTCGTCGCCTTGAACGCGGCGTTCCGCTGGGAGCCCACCTCGACGTTCGATGTCTCTCTGCGGGCGGATTATACCGATCGCGACGAAAACGGCGCGCCGTTCACGTTCGCCGGGATCAACGAGAGCGCGCCGGTCGCCGCGATCGTCAGCGTCGCCGCCGGCTGCCCCGGGGCGACCATCCCGTTCGCCCCGCTCGTGCCGGGCGATCCCCGGTTCGGCGCGCCGTCGGTCCCGCTGATCGACGACCCGCGCTGCGCCAACGACTTCCAGGCGCGGGGCAACTTCGGCAACGGCGGCACCGCCGACGTGGTCAGCAAGTCCGAGGTCTGGGGCTTCTCCGGAACGGCGCGCTACGAGGTCGCCGACGGCGTCACGCTCAAGAGCATCACGGCCTACCGTTCGACCGAGGCGCGCGGTGTTCGCGACGCGGACAACACGCCCTTCGTGATGATCACGACCGACGTCGGCGCCGAGTCCGACCAGTTCAGCCAGGAACTGCAGCTGCAATACGACCGGGGCATCGTCAGCGCGATCGTCGGCGGCTACTACTTCGACGAGGACACCCGCGAACGCGCAACCGTGCCGCTCGCGTTCCCGCCGTCGCCGCCGGTGATCGGCTCGATGCTGGCCGGCGGCCCGGGGTCGCGCGACCTGCAGGTATCCGACCTCGAAACCCGCTCGATCGCGGCGTTCGGCGAGATCTCGGTCGAAGCTGCCGATGGCCTCGAGCTGAGCGGCGGTCTGCGCTACACCGAGGATCGCAAGACCTACCAGGGAACGGTGCTCAACCTGTTCCCGGCAACCCAGCCCGACCCGAGCCCGCTGCCCACGCTGGCGATCCCGGAGGGTGGCCCGCTGTTCATCTACAGCCGCCCGTTCCGCGACACCTTCTCCTCGCTGACCGGCTCGGCGAGCGTGCGCTACGCGTTCAACGACTGGCTCAACGGCTACGTGTCCTACGCGCGCAGCTTCAAGTCGGGCGGGTTCAACACCCGCTACAACGCGCCGCCGCCCGGCAACGTGCCGGTACCGTTCGACGAGGAAACGGTCGATTCCTACGAGATCGGCGCCAAGATGGACTTCGGCCGCGGACGCCTCAACCTGGCGGCCTTCCAGGCCGACTACACCGACATCCAGCTGATCTTCCGCCAGGGCGTCGTCCCGCTGCTGTTCAACGCCGGCGAGGCGCGCATCCGCGGCTTCGAGGCCGAGGCCAGCTACCGCCCGGTCGGCGGGCTCGTTTTCGATGCCGCGATGAGCATCCTCGACGACGACATCAAGACGATCACCCCGATCCCCGGCGCCACGGCGACGGTCGCGCCCGGCGACGACCTGCCGTTCACGCCGTCGTTCCAGGGCAATTTCGGGATCGGCTACGAGATCGCGCTCAACGACCGCTTCACGCTGACCCCGCGGTTCGACGGCAGCTACACCTCGAAGATAACCTTCATCACAGGCAGCGTGCCCGAGATCGAGGAGAACGGCTATTTCGTCGGCAACGCCTCGGTCGAGCTCGGCATCGACGACCGCTGGTCGGTCACCGCCGGCGTGACAAACCTGTTCGACGAGGAGTACTTGATCCAGGGCAACGCCTCGCTGGCAACGCTTGGCTATGCAGAGCGCATCTACGCAAGGCCGCGAAGCTGGTATGTGCAGGTGGCGGCCGAGTTCTAGGCCGCTGCCGGCGCCGGTCGGCGCACCCGAGTCGAGAGGAGAACATCGATGAAGTTTACCCGCACCAACCCGGTGACGGGCCAGGTCGCGTCCGAAGCGGAGGCGATGAAGGCGGCGGACATGGCAGCCATTGCAGAACGCGCCGCCGCCGCGTTTCCCGCGTGGTCCGCTCAGGGCCCCAACGCGCGCCGCGCCGTGCTGATGAAGGCGGCCGCGGCGCTCGAGGCGCGCAAGGACGCGTTCGTCGAGGCGATGATGGGCGAGATTGGCGCCACCGCCGGGTGGGCGATGTTCAACCTGATGCTCGCCGCCGGCATGGTCCGCGAGGCGGCCGCGCTGACCACCCAGATCGGCGGCGAGGTGATCCCGTCCGACAAGCCCGGCACGCTGGCGATGGCGCTGCGCGAGCCGGTCGGAGTAATCCTTGGCATCGCCCCGTGGAACGCGCCGATCATCCTCGGCGTGCGCGCGATCGCCGTGCCGCTGGCGTGCGGCAACACGGTGATCCTCAAGGCCAGCGAGAACTGCCCGCGCACGCACTCGCTGATCGTCGAGGCCTTCGCCGAGGCCGGCTTCCCCGAGGGCGCGGTCCAGATTGTCACCAATGCGCCCGAGGATGCCGGCGAGGTGGTCGGCGCGCTGATCGACGCGCCGCAGGTGCGGCGTATCAACTTCACCGGTTCGACCCGCGTCGGACGGATCATCGCCCAGCGCGCCGCCGGGCATCTCAAGCCGGTGCTGCTCGAGCTCGGCGGCAAGGCGCCGCTGGTGGTGCTCGAGGACGCCGATCTCGACGAAGCGGTCAAGGCCGCGGCGTTCGGCGCGTTCATGAACCAGGGCCAGATCTGCATGTCGACCGAGCGGATCATCGTCGTCGACGCGGTCGCCGACGAATTCGCCGCGAAATTCAAGGAGAAGGTCGGCGGGATGGCGGTCGGCGACCCGCGCGAGGGCACCACCCCGCTCGGCGCGGTGGTCGACCAGCGCACCGTCGACTGCGTCAGTTCGCTCATCGAGGACGCGCTCGGACAGGGCGCCGAGCAGCTGGTGGGCGGCGATGCCAACGGCGTGCTGATGCCGGCGCATGTGATCGACAGGGTCACGCCGGAGATGAAGCTGTTCCGCGACGAGAGCTTCGGCCCGGTCGTCGCCATCACCCGCGCGCGCGACGAAGCCCATGCGGTCGAGCTGGCCAACGATACCGAATACGGCCTGTCCGCGTCGGTCTTCACCCGCGACATCGCCAGGGGCCTCAGGATCGCGCGCCGGATCCAGTCGGGCATCTGCCACGTCAACGGACCCACGGTGCACGACGAGGCCCAGATGCCGTTCGGCGGAATGAAGGCGTCAGGTTACGGCCGCTTTGGCGGCAAGGCCGGGATCGACGCGTTCACGGAATTGCGCTGGATCACGGTCGAGACCGAGCCGGGCCACTATCCCATCTAGGGCCGCGGCTGCGTCAGGGCCGGGCGAGATCGATGGGAATGAGACCATGAAGACACAGGTTTGCATCATTGGCGCAGGCCCGGCCGGCCTGCTGCTCGGCCACCTGCTGCGCGCCGAGGGCGTCGAGTGCGTCGTGCTCGAGCGGCAGACGCCAGACTACGTGCTGGGCCGCATCCGCGCCGGCGTGCTCGAGCGGATCACCGTGTCGCTGATGGAGCGGCTCGGGCTCGACGGCCGGCTCAAGGCCGAGGGCCTGCCGCACGACGGCTTCAACCTCGCCGACGGCGAGCGGCTGATCCGCGTCGACGTCGCCGGCCTGACCGGCCAGCAGGTCGTGGTTTACGGCCAGACCGAGCTGACCCGCGACCTGATGGACGCGAGCGGACCGCGCGGGCTCGAGGTGATCTACGAGGCGGCCGACGTCGCACTGCACGAGCTCGACTGCGACGCGCCCTACGTGACCTTTACCCAGGGCGGGAGGACGCAGCGGGTCGACGCCCGCCTCGTGGTCGGGTGCGACGGATTCCACGGCCCGAGCCGGCAGGCGATCCTCGCCCACGGCACCGAGTACGAGCGCGAGTACCCGTTCGGCTGGCTCGGCATTCTCGCTGACGTCCCGCCGTGCAACCACGAGCTCATCTACTCGCATCACGAGCGCGGCTTCGCGCTCGCTTCGATGCGCAGCGAGACCCGCAGCCGCTACTATGTCGATGTCCCGCTGACCGACACGGTCGAGGACTGGCCCGACGAGCGGTTGTGGGACGAACTCGCCGTGCGCCTGCCCGACGAAGCGGCCGAGCGCATCATCCGCGGGCCCGCGCTCGAGAAGTCGATCGCGCCGCTGAGGAGCTACGTGTTCGCGCCCATGCGGCATGGCTCGCTGCTGCTGTGCGGCGATGCCGCGCACATCGTCCCGCCGACCGGGGCCAAGGGCCTCAACCTCGCGGCGAGCGACGTGCACTACGCGGCTGAGGCGCTGGTCGCGTTCTTCAGGCGCGGCCAGGCCGACGCGATCGCCGGCTACTCGGACCGCGCGCTCGCCCGCGTGTGGAAGTCCGAGCGGTTCTCGTGGTCGCTGACCCGGCTGATGCACCGCTTCCCCGAGGACGGCCCGTTCGAGCGTGCGATGCAGGTCGCCGAGCTCGACTACATCGCCAACAGCAAGGCCGCGCAGACCACGATCGCCGAGAACTACGTCGGGCTGCCGGTCTAGCTCGCACCGGGCGCGAAGCCGCGAAATTCCGCGGTTTTTGCCACATTGTCGGCACATTCGGTTAAGCGCCGACTCACGCTCCACGGGCTATCGATGGGCCCGTGGACAGGACCGTCGATCCGCAGCGCAGGACCGCCCGGCGAACGCTGCTCGCAGCGGTCGCCGTGGCGTGCTTCGTCGGCCTCGTCGGCGGGGCGGTGGGCGGCGCCGCCGGGGCGATGTGGGTGGTCCAGACGATGGCCGCGCCCAAGTTCAGCCCGGCGGCCAGGAACGCGGTGGTCGAATACGACGCGATGCCGGCCGAGGGCGCGCGCCCGGTGGACATCGCCGGGCTGACCCGCAGCGGGACGCCGCTTCACCCGTGCCTGGTCGATTTCCTCGAGGCCCACGAGGACGTGATCGGCGAGGCCGAGTGGCGCAAGGTCCGGCTGCACCCGTACTTCAAGAACGACGAAGACATCGTCAACCAGCTCGCCTTCTCGCGCGGCGTCAACGCGATCACCCGCGGCCGCGACGTCTACGTCAACATCCCGCATACTCCGGGCGCGATCGAGGGGCTCGACGAGGAACTGATGTTCCACGAACTGGCCCACGTCGCCCAGTACGCCTCGGGCATGAACCTCCCCGAATATGCCTCGAGCGCGGCGTACTCGTATGCCGCCGGCGCCCGGCCGGAGGACAACGCCTACGAGGACGAAGCGCGCGCCACGGCGGCCGAACTGCTGGTGCTGTGGGCGCTGAGCCCCCAGCGCGCGCAGTGCCACCCGGACCAGCGCGACAAGCCCCACCTGCGTGCGCCCAGCGAACGCCCGGAGATCAGCTTCGCCATCTTCTCGTCGCAGAAGGGCGAATACGAACTCGTCCGCCACCAGCTGCACAAGGATCGGCTGCTGGTACGCGAGCTGCCAGAAGCAGAGGGATAGATGGGAAGGGGCGAGGCCAGCGGTGGCCTCGAGGGTGGTGCCGGCTGCAGGATTCGAACCCGCGGCCCCCTGATTACAAATCAGGTGCTCTACCAACTGAGCTAAGCCGGCGCGGCTTCTCAAGTAACGATGCAACGAGGCAACGCAAGGGCGTCAGGCGACGCCGAAGGTCCAGCCCTCGGTGCGCGCGACCGGGGGAGTCAGCGCGCGCGGGCGCCACAGCGCTGCGGTAGGGGCCGCCTCGCGCAGCCAGGCCGCGGTGAGCAGCGCGTCGGCGCGGTGG
>JAEZES010000234.1 GCA_023432995.1 Pseudomonadota bacterium | reverse complement strand
CGCCCAGACCGCGCGGCCCGCCGCCCGGAGGCGGTCCGCCGGGGGCGAGGATCACGACCGGGCCACCCGGCCCGCCCTGCCCGGGGCGTTGCCCCTGCGGGCCACCCTGGCCGGGCGGCGTCGCGCTGCAGAACTGCGTCCGCAGCTCGTTGACCCGCGCCGGATCGACCTGGCCGTCGGGCCCCTTGAGCCGCTCGAGCATCTGCGGCGGCAGCGCCGCGAGCTGCTCCTCGGTGATCGGCGGCAGCTCTTGGCCCGGCTGGCCGCAGAATTGCTGCCGCAGCTGCGCGAAGCGCTGCGGGTCGCCGAACGTGTTGTTGCACATCTGCGTGCGCACTTCGGCCCAGCGCTCGGGGTTGACCGTGCCGTCGGGATTCCTGATCCGGTCGAGCATCGGCTGCGGCAGCCCCTCGAGATCGGCCGCGGTCGGCACCGCGTTGGCCGCTTCGGGCGTGCAGAAGCGCGTGCGCAGCTGCTGGAACACCTGCGGGTTGAAGCCGCCGCCCTGCCCGGCGCCCGGCGGGCCGCCCTGCGCGGCCTGGCCCTGCCCGCCCTGGCCGGCACGGAACACCTGTTGCAGCGGATTGGCGTTCTGCTGCGCCGCCTGCGGGCGCGCCTTGCCGAACGGCCCGGTGAAGAACAGCCCGACCTGCAGCCGCGTCGAATCCTGCTCGGCGAACGTCACCGGCCGCTGGTCGACCGAGACCAGCCGGCCGGTGCCGTCGCGCACCACCCGGCCCGGGAACGCCGCCTCGGTCGTCGGCGTGAGCAGCGGGAAGCCGGCGGCGACGTCCTCGGCGTGGTTCTTGAACAGCTCGATGTTGAGCCGCCCCTGCTGGATCGCCGAGGTGAACTCGGGCAGCTGCCAGTTGAGGCCGAAGCGCCAGTCGCGCTGGGTCTGCGCCGGCAGGTCCGGATTGCCGCCGCTGATCACCGTGGCCAGCACCGTCTCGCCGCGCGACAGGTCGTAGACCGGCACGTTGACCGTGGCGATCTCGGGATTGCCGAGCTGCGCCAGCGACGGGGCCGCCTCGCGCGCGACGTGGCTGATGCTGAAGTTGAGCCGCTCGGTCACGCCCCAGTTGAGCCCGACGGTCCAGTCGGTCAGCGTGCCGAAGTCCGACAGGTGGTTGATCCCGGCCTGCAGGTTCAGGCTGAGATCGCCGATCGCGGCGCCGAAGTCCTCGCGCCGGCTGGTGATCGGGATGCCAAGGTTGATCCCGCCCGACAGGTCGCCGCGCTTGAGCGAGGTGGTCACGCCCGGATTGCGCGTGTCCTCGCTCTCGATGCGGGTGAAGTTGAACCCGGTGTCGAGCGTCACCGTCAGTTCGCCGCCCGGCAGCAGCACCGGTCGCCCGACGGCGGTCACCAGCGAGTTGAGCGTGTCGGTCTTGCTGTCGGCCCGGTCGAAGCCGGCGTCGGGCAGTTCCGGCAGCACGGCGTCGAGCGCCAGCGTGCCGGCGGCCGCGGCGGCCTGCAGCCCGCTGACGTCCGCCCGCCGGTCGATCAGGCTGCGCGAGACCACGTGGTTGGCGTCGGCGGTCCCGGTGACCTGCCAGTCGCCGAGGCGCGTATCGACCGTGGTGCCGAAGGCATAGGTCGTGTTGCGGGTGTCGACCGTCAGCGGGTCGCTCTCGCCCAGCGTGCGCAGCGCGGTGACCCCGCCGGGTGCCGTCAGCAGCACGGTGTCGAGCCCCTGGAAGCGCAGCGAATCGTTGCGCTCGAAGTTCGCGTTGACGCTCAGCGAGGTGCGCCCGCCGAGCCGCGTGGTGAAATTGCCGGTGGCCTCGATCCCGGCGGTGTCGGCGATCAGGCTGCGATAGGCCGCCTGGTCGGGATCGGTGGCGAAGGTCGGCACGCCGGTCGACTGGATCACGCCGCGCTCGGCCTCGGTCAGCAGGCTCTGGTTCTGCCAGCCGATGTTGAAGTTGTAGCGCGACGGGCCGGCGATCTGCAGGTAGGTCGCCTCGGCTTCCTGCGTCGAGTAGCCGCCGTCCCACGGCTGGCCGTACTCGGCCTCGACCTCGCGGCTCGCGTAGCTGCGCTTGAGGATGATGTTGATGACCCGCTCGTCGGGGCCGTAGCCGAACTGCTGCGCCGCTTCGGCCGCGAGCACTTCGGTCTTCTCGATCGCTTCGGGGGGGTACGACTGCAGCTCGCGGAAGCTCGAGATGCGCACGCCGTTGACGAGGATCACCGGGAACCCGCCGCCGCGGCCGCTGCCGCCGCCGGTGGCCGGCGCCAGCGCCTGGATCAGCTCGGCGATCGAGCCCGCGCCGTAGGCGGCGATGTCGGCTTCGTTCAGCTCGAGCACCGGCGGCGCCGGCGTGTCGACCCGGCCGCGCAGCGATTCGGCGGTGACGATGATCTCGCTGTCGGTCTCGTCGTCGGTGATCGGGTCGTCGGCGACGACGCCCGTCGGCGCGTCAGGGCTCGGCGCATCCTGCGCGACGGCCGCGACGGGCGCGCAGGACAGCACGACGGCAATCGCCAGCAAGCTGGTGGCAGGAACCTTGCGCAATTTCGACGTCCTCGGACAAACTGAACCCGTCGCCAGATGGCGGGCTATTTGCTGCCGGCAGATGAACAAACAAGCGTCGAGGGGTAATAAAGTGTCGCAGATGTATCGGGCGACGCGCCATTTGCGACTTGGCCCCGCAGGCTTCCCTTTTGCCTCGCGCGCCGCTATGGCGCGCCGCCGACACGAAATCCGACGAAGGAAACCGAGACTGCATGGCCAAAGAAGAACTCCTCGAAATGCGCGGCAAGGTGGTGGAACTGCTGCCCAACGCGATGTTCCGGGTCGAGCTCGAGAATGGCCATGAAGTGCTCGGTCACACCGCCGGGCGGATGCGCAAGAACCGCATCCGCGTGCTGGTCGGCGACGAAGTGCTGTGCGAGCTGACGCCCTACGATCTGACCAAGGCCCGCATCACCTACCGCTTCATGCCCGGCCGGGGCGGCCCGGGGCCGCAGTAAGCCCGGTGGGCGTGAGCGCCCCCGCCCTTATCCTTGCATCGGCCAGTCCGCGGCGGCGCGAGCTGCTCGCGCGGCTCGGGCTCGAACCGGCGCGCGTGGTCCACGCCGACATCGACGAGGCGCCGCTCAAGGGCGAACTGCCGCGCGTCTACGCCGCGCGGATGGCGCGCGAGAAGGCGCTCGCCGCGGCGGACAACACTGCGCACGTCCTCGCCGGCGACACGGTGGTCGCGCTCGGCCGTCGCATCCTGCCCAAGGCCGAGGACGAGGCCACTGCGCGCGCCTGCCTCGAGCTGCTCTCGGGCCGCCGCCACCGCGTGCTGTCGGCGGTCGCCCTGCGGGCGCCCGACGGCACTCTGCGCGAGCGGCTGAGCGAGACCGTGGTCCGCTTCAAGCGCCTGTCCGACGAAGAGATCCGCGCCTACCTCGCCGGCAGCGAGTGGCACGGCAAGGCCGGCGGCTACGCGATCCAGGGCAGCGCCGAGGGGCTGATCCCGTGGATCGGCGGCAGCCACTCCGGCGTCGTCGGGCTGCCGCTGTTCGAGACGCGGGCGCTGCTCAAG
>JAEZES010000221.1 GCA_023432995.1 Pseudomonadota bacterium | reverse complement strand
GAGCAGCAGCGTGCGGATGGCCTCGGCGCCGGGGGTGCCGCCCGGTTCGCGCGTCAGCACGACCTCGAGCCCGCGCGCGCGCAGCGCCTCGGCGAGCAGCCGGGCCTGGGTCGACTTGCCGGCGCCTTCGCCGCCCTCGAACGAGATGAAGCGCCCGCGCGTCACGAGACGAGGCCGACGAGCCCGTTGCGCAGCCGTTGGAGCCAGTTGGCGCGCGCGACCGGTTCGGCCGCCACCAGCGGCAGGTCGTTGGGCTCCTGCCCGGGGACCTCGACATGCAGCACGGCGATGGGCTGGCCTTCGGCGATCGGCGCAGCGACCGGCCCGCGGTAGCGGATCGACAGCCTGACGTCGCCGGCCCGCTCCTGCGGCACGCTGGCGAGAACCGGACGCACGGTCCGCAGGGTGACTCGGTCGCCGGCACCGTCCTGCACCCTCGCCTGCCCCACCGGCAGCCGTGCCGGCAGGATCGCGCGGCTCTCGAACGCGTCGAAACCCCAGCGAAGCAGGTCGCGCGCAGTCTTGTCGCGGATCGCCGCCGTCGGCGCGGCGGCGACGACCATAACCAGGCGGCGCCCGTCGCGCTCGGCCGAGCCGAGGAAGTTGTAGCCCGACTGGCGGGTGTAGCCGGTCTTCATCCCGTCGGCGCCCTCGACGACGCCGGTCACCGGGTCGTGATTGGCCTGAGTGATCTTGCGGTAGCTCATCCCGCGGTGGCCGAAATAGCGGCGGTAAAGCTCCGGGTAGCGCGTTGTCAGCGCTTCGGCGAGGACCGCGAGATCGCGGGCGCTGGTGTAGGTGCGGCCCTCGTCGGGCCAGCCGTTGGGCGTGCCGAAGCGCGTGTCGCGCATGCCGAGCTCGACGGCGTTCGCGTTCATCAGCGCGAGCCAGGCCTGCTGCGACCCGGTCGCGGCAATCGCCAGCGCCACCGAAGCGTCGTTGGCCGAGACGGTGGTGATGCCGAGCAGCAGCTCGCCGACGCTCAGCCGGTCTCCGGCCTCGAGGAACATCGACGAGCCCTCGCCCGACCACAGCTCGGCGACTTCCTGACTGATCGTCACGAGCGTGTCGGGGGCGATCCGGCCCTGCTCGATCAGGTGGAACGCGGTGTAGGCGGTCATCACCTTGGTGACCGAGGCGGGAACGAAGCGCCGGTCGGCGTCGCGCGCGAACAGCGTCTGCCCGCTCGACAGGTCGACGAGCAGCGCCACGGGGATCTCGTCGGGCACGGGCGCCGCGGTCGCGCCGCGCAGGACGATCGGATCGGCGGGAGCTGCCAGGGGGACGGCCGGGAGCGTCGCCACCGCCAGTGCCAGGCTCCATCGGACTATCGCAAAGCTACTCAAGACCGCTCCCGCTGCCCGAGCGGCGGCCTCGACGGGCCCTGCAAAGCACCGATCAGCCGCTCGTGAAGATTCGCGCATCCCTATAGCCCGCGGCCCGCACCTTGGCGAGCGAGGCCTCGGCTTCTCCGCGGGTCGCGAAGGGGCCGGTACGGACGCGGAAGTAGCGGCCGGCCCGGCTCACCTCGGCGCCGAGCGCGGCCGCGGCCTGCGCGGCCCGGTCGGCGGTGGAAAACGCCGCGACCTGGACGACGAACTCGGCTTCGATCGCCTGCGCCGAGGTGGCGCGCGGCTCGAGCGGCGGGAGGGCGGGCGGTACGGGGTTCGGGGCAGGCGAGATGGCCTGCAGGGTGGGTTCGTTCGCCGTCGATGCGGGCGCGGCCGGAGCCTCAGCGGTGACCGGGAGCTTGCGCCGAAGCACTTCGACCAGCGTTATCGGCGTGTCCATCCGCAGCGGCGCAGACTGGCCGGCGCGGAGCAGCGCGCGGTGCTCCTCGGGCGGGTTGACTCGCCGCACGCGCACCGGCGCGGCCGCTGCCAGCCCGAGTTGCGTCAGCGCTCCGGGCGACAGCGCGACGAGCTCGGTCCCGCTCATCGGCCCGCGCCGCTCGATCCGGACCAGCGCCGTCCGTCCGCTGTCGAGCGAGGTGACCTCGACGTAGCTCGGCAGCGGCAGGGTGTGGTGCGAGCCCGAGACGGCGCTGCCACCCGCGGTATCGGCCGCGGCGAAGCCGACCTCGTCGTAGTTGAGCACGTCGGCGGGCACGTACTCGGTGCCGCCGACGGCGTAAGGCGGTCCGACGACCACCGGATAGTCGGCCTGAGGGCCGTTGACCGGCAGGGTGCCGAACGCCTGGGCGAACGACCGTTCGCCCGCTCCCGTGGCGCACGCACCGAGCAGCGCGGCGAGCGTCAGCGCCGCCGCGAGTGGGATGGTCCGGGCCCGGTGGCCCTCAACGGGCGATCTCGTCTGCAAGCAACCCCACACTCATCGCGTAGTAGTTCGAGCAGTTATATTCGAGGATCACCCGATAATTCTGGGTTAAGAGGTACCCCGGCGCTGCCGGCCCGTCGGGCTCGAACAGCGACGCCATGGTGTCATCGGCGATCGGGCCCTGCGGGATAACGCCGAGCTGGCGCCATTCTCGCACCGTCAGCCAGCGGCTGTGGCGGACGTGCACGCGCGGACAGACCGGCGCGACCATCCGCGCCGCCAGCGCCGCGCGATCGACGCTGTTCGGGGTATAGGCGCGCACCGCCCAGGGCTCCCCGCGCCGCCAGCCGGCGTCGCGGAAATAGTTGGCGATCGAATGCAGCGTGTCGGCCTCGCTGGTCCAGATGTCGCGGTCGCCATCGCCGTCGCCGTCGACCGCGAGGCGCAAGTAGACGCTCGGCAGGAACTGCGGGTTGCCGAACGCGCCGGCCCAGCTGCCGACCAGCGTCGAGCGCGGCACGCCGGTGTCGGCGATCTTCAGCAGATCGATCAGCTCGCGCTCGAACAGCTCCCGGCGGCGCCCTTCCCAGGCGAGCGTCGCCAGCGAACGGGCCAGGTCGAAGTTGCCGCGGACCGCGCCGTAGCTCGTCTCGTGGCCCCAGATCGCGATCAGGATCGGCGCCGGCACGCCGTAGCGCGCCTCGACTTCGGCGGCGAGCGGGCGGATTCGAGCGTAGACCTGACGTCCTCCGGCGATCCGTGCGGCCGTGTTGTGGCTTGCGAGATAGGGCGCGAGCGGCGGAAAGCCGGCGCTGGTGCCGCCCGAGAGGTTGTCGCGGTCGAGCGCGATCACTCGCTGGTTCGGCGTCAGCCCGCCAAGCATGGTCGCGATGGCGCTCTCGCTGACGCCTTCGGCCCGCGCCTTGGCGGCGACCTGCTGCAGATAGGTGTCGAACGTCTCCGCCTGCGCGCAGGCCGGCACCGCGAGAACCAGGGCGAGCAGGGCCGCGAGACCCGTCAGAGTACAGCGCATCATTCAGGCCTGTGTGACACGGGAGCCGCGGCGAGGGAATCCCCGCCGCGTCTCTTTGCGACGAAGCGCGCGCCCGCTCCGTCGCCTACTTCTGCGGCCGGGTCACGACCGCGACGTGGTCGAGGTTCGGGTAGAAGTCGGGATTGCGCGCGAGCATGTCCTTGAACGAGCCGAAGCCGCAATTCTCGTCGGTGCCGCAGTTGGTCACCGTGTGGATGTAACGGATCTTGCCGTCCTCGATGCGGAACACGTGCGCGTCGGGGCGGCGGTTCGGACCCATCCGCAGGAACACCGCGACCGAGCCGACCACCGGGTCGATCACGTAGCGCCGCTCGGCCATCTCGATGTTGTCGGGCACGCCGACGTTGCAGCTGTCGTCGGGCTGGCCCTTGCCGGTGTAGGCGCTGCCTTCGAGACGGTTGCAGGGCGTGCCCCACGGCACCTGCACGCTCTTGTCCTTGAACAGGTCGAGATAGGCGTCGGCAGCCGCCTGCAGCTCCTGACGGGTGTTGCGCCGCGCCTCGGGAATCTCGGTCCAGTCCTCGCGCTGCGCATAGTACAGCGTCTTCTCGGCGTTGAAGAGCCAGTCGTCCGCGTCGGTGACGATGGCATCGATCGCCGCGATCGTGCCCGGCGGCGAGCCCGGCGAGCCGATCGCGCGGATGATCGTCGCCAGCACATAGGGGTGCTCGGGGTTGGTGATGATGCTCTCGATGTACACCTGGCACGAGGTCGTGTCGTAGAACGAGCGGTCCCAGTCGACCTTCTGCGGGCTCGCGATCACGCCGCCGAAGGTCATCGACGAGAGCTCGAAGTTCTCGTTGTAATTGACCCATTCGCCCATCGGCCGCAGGTGCATGATCGCCCGGCCGTCCGCCTGCGAGGCGCGGTACTGGTCGGCGATCTCCGCCAGCCGCTCGCGCGTGCAGGGGCCGGCCTGGGCCATGGCGGGCCCGGCGACGGCCATGGCAGCCAGCGCGCCGAGCGCACCAAAAGCGAAACGATTCATCACGATAGGGCTCCCTCTCTCAACCCGCCCGGTCCGCGAACCGTGCGGTGTCGGGCCGAGCCTATCGCAAGGGCGGGAGAGTGTCACGGGGTGACAGGACCCGATTTCGCGGTTAGCCGGAGCGCCCACGGACAGGTGGCCGAGTGGTTTAAGGCAGCGGTCTTGAAAACCGCCGTGGGTGCAAGCCCACCGTGGGTTCGAATCCCACCCTGTCCGCCGGTGTCGGCTTGGCCACCGGCTGTCGAGCGGGGCCCACAGATACGCCGCAGCGAACCGGTTTGCCGCGCATCAATGCCGCGCCGCCGACGGCGGCGCAGGCGCGTCTCCATCGCGGGAATCGGGCTGCCGGGGCAGCCGCCGCGACGACGAGGAGACACGAAATGCGCAAGCCGTTCCTGCTGGTCGCGGGGCTCATCGCCGCGTTGTGCACGGCGCCCGCGCGTGGCCGGCGATAACGACGGGAAGGTCCAGCTCAAGCTGCTCGCCAGCGCCGTGCTGCCCGACGGCAAGATCGATGCGGTCACGGCCGACCTGATCGGGCTCCCGGCCGGGACCCAGACCGAGGCCAACGACAATGTCGTGCCGACGGTGGCGGCGGAGTACTTCTTCACGCCGGCGCTGTCGGTCGAGACGATCTGCTGCCTGACGCAGCACGACGTCGAGGGGACCACCGGCCTGCCGGGCGCGGAACTGGTGTCGGACGCCAAGCTGATCCCGGCCACCGTCACGCTCAAGTACCACTTCAACACCGGCGGCGTTTCGCCCTACGTCGGCTTCGGCCCGACGCTGTTCCTGTTCCTCGGCGAGGATCCGGGCGCTGCGGCGGTCGCGCTCGGGGCCGACGACTTCGAGCTGAGCAACGAACTGGGACTGGCGCTGCAGGCCGGGATCGACATCCCGGTCAACGACCGCGGGCTCGCCGTGAGCGTTGACGCCAAGCGTTATTTCATCGGCACCACGGCCCGCTGGTACGCCGGCGGGGTCACCGTGATCGAGACCGAGCATGACCTCGATCCGTGGCTGCTCAGCGCCGGGCTTGGACTGCGGTTCTGAGGGCGGGCCCGGGCGGGCGAGCGTCCGC
This sequence comes from Pseudomonadota bacterium, assembly GCA_023432995.1. GTDB lineage: Bacteria > Pseudomonadota > Alphaproteobacteria > Sphingomonadales > Sphingomonadaceae > Croceibacterium_A. Next base: position 1,287 of record JAEZES010000221.1, on the reverse strand, counting down.
CCGGGTCAAACCCGCTCTTCCTCGGGGATCGCTTCGGCCTTCTGCAGCCGGCGCCGGTCCGGCCGGCGCGGCTGGGGCGGCGGCGGGTTGTCCTCGTGTCTCAGGCTCGGGTTGGTGCTGTCGTCGAACAGCAGCGCGTCGTCTTCGATCTCGTATTCCATGGCCGGAACTCCTCGCCAGGGTAACGCGAGGGCGAGCGGCCTGTTCCGGCCCAAAAGGTCAATGCGACGAACCGTTTACCGCGCTCACATGTGCAGCTGCCGGCCGTAGGCGGCGAGCACGCTCTCGTGCATCATCTCGCTGAGCGTCGGGTGCGGGAAGACCGTCTGCATCAGCTCGGCCTCGGTCGTCTCGAGGACCTTGCCGACCGTGTAGCCCTGGATCAGCTCGGTGACTTCGGCGCCGATCATGTGCGCGCCGAGCAGCTCGCCGGTCCTGGCGTCGAACACCGTCTTCACGAACCCCTCGGGCTCGCCGAGCGCGATCGCCTTGCCGTTGCCGATGAACGGGAAGGTGCCGACCCTGACCTCGTGGCCGGCTTCCTTCGCCTTGGCCTCGGTCAGGCCGACGCTGGCGACCTGCGGGCGGCAGTAGGTGCAGCCGGGGATCGCGTTGCGGTCGAGCGGGTGCGGGTGGACCTGCCTATTGCCGAGCTCCTGCGCGATCGCCTCGGCGGCGGTGACGCCCTCGTGGCTCGCCTTGTGCGCCAGCCACGGGCCCGGGACGCAGTCGCCGATCGCCCACAGGCCCTTGGTCTTGGTGCGGCCGTAGGGATCGATCCGGATGAACCCGCGGTCCATCTCGACCAGCTTGTCGAGGCCGATGTTCTCGGTGTTGGGGACGATGCCGATGGCGACGATCACGTGGCTGTACTCGCCGGTTTCGGTCTTGCCGTCCTTGCCCTTGATCTTCGCCGTGACGCCCTTGTCGGAGACCTTGAGCTCCTCGAGCGCGGCGCCGGTGCGAATGGTCATGCCCTGCTTCGTGAGCGACTTCTCGAGGAACGCCGAGACGTCGGCATCCTCGACCGGGACGATCCGGTCGAGCATCTCGACGACGGTAACGTCCGCGCCCATGTCGTTGTAGAAGCTGGCGAATTCGATGCCGATCGCGCCCGAGCCGATGACCAGCAGCTTCTTGGGCATCTCGGGCGGGGTCATCGCGTGACGATAGGTCCATACGCGCTTGCCGTCTGCCGGCGCGAACGGCAGGTCGCGCGCCCGCGCGCCGGTGGCGACGATGATGTGCTTTGCCGTGAGCGTCTCGCTGCCCTTCTCGCCCTTCACT
>JAEZES010000197.1 GCA_023432995.1 Pseudomonadota bacterium | reverse complement strand
CGCTTCGATCCGCGTCTCGCCGTCCCACAAGTCGTGATTGTTGCCGAACTCCTGGGTGAAGTAGTCGACCCCGCCGCCGTAGAGGCCCCAGAACTCGTCGTAGCCGCTCTTGAGCGGGCCGTACTTCGGCAGGCTGCCCAGATGCCATTTGCCGACCAGCGTCGTGGTGTAGCCCGCGTCGCGCATCAGCGAAGGCATGTTGGGCTGCTCGTCGGACGAAGGCAGGCCGACGTCGGCAGCGCCGAGCGGTTCCTGCAGCCCGACCGGCAGGCGATACTGGTAGCGGCCGGTGATCAGCCCCACGCGGGTGGCCGTGCACACCGCGCTGTTCGCGTAGGCGTGCATGAACATCATGCCCTCGGTCGCCAGCTTGTCGAGCACGGGCGTCGTGTAGTCACGCCGGCCGTAGCAGCTGAGGTCGGCGTAACCGAGGTCGTCGGCCATGATGTAAAGCACGTTGGGCTTGCGGCCTCCGGCGCCGACCTGGGAGAGAGCGGGGCGGGCCGCGGTCAGCGCCGCCGTGCCGAGCGCGCCCGCGAGCGCGGTCCGCCGGGAAATCTTCAGCCCCTGCCGGCCGTCAGTCATCTCGGGATTCCTTCTTATCGTCGCTGCCTGTGGGCGGCCCCCCTCGGCGCCGGACGCCGAGACGGGCCGCCTGCTTCGGGGATGCCGGTCCGGAGCACAATGGCCCGGCACCCGCCTCCGCATCCAGCCCCAATTACATGCGCAGCCTCACGCCCGCGGTATAGCGGCGCCCGAGCACGTCGAAGAGCCCGGCGTTGAACTGCGTCGACGAGCCGGTGAAGGTCGAGAAGGTCCCCGTCACCGGCGGGTCGCGGTCGAACAGGTTGGTGACCGATCCCCACAGTTCGAGGTCGGCCCCCGCGACCTCGAACTCGTAGCTCGCCCGCAGGTCGACGTAGACCACCGACGGCACCGTGTTGTCGGCGATGTTGGCCGGCGAGGCGTCGGCGGTGCCGATCCGGTGGGTGCGCTTGCCCTGGCCGATGTAGCGGCCCTGGACGAACAGCCCGAACGGACCGTTGGTGTAGTTGAGGTTGCCGGTTGCCTTGAAGCTCGGGAACTGCCCGGCGGCGCCGGTGTCGGGCGCGATGCCGGTCAGGTCGTCGAACCGCGTGACCGCGCCGGTCGCGCCGACGTCCTCGCGATCGATCAGCCAGGTGAAGAACGCGCGGCCCGAGAGCCGCTCGTCCCCGCCCAGCACATTGATGTCGGTCGAGTAGCCGAGCTCGGCGTCGATACCCTCGACTTCGGACTGGGCGACGTTGACGAACTGGTTGCCGACGAGGATGATCTTGTCGGACTGCGTCGGGTCGGTCGTGATCAGGCTGCAGAACGTCTGCTCCCCGTCCTCGAAGCAGCGCCGCGCCACCTCGTTGGTGCCGACGGTGGCGATCGCGTCCTCGATCTGCACCAGGTACCAGTCGATCGACGCCGAGAAGCCCGGGATGAAGGCCGGCTGCACCACCACGCCGGCGGTGTAGGTATCGGCCTTTTCCGGTTCGATGTTGGGGTTGCCGCCCGAGAAGATCGTCACCTGGTAGGTCTGTCCGCCCCAGGTCGGGTTGGCGGTCGGGTCGCGCGGGTCGAGCACGTTGCCGACGCCGCCGGTCTTGTCGAACCGCTCCGACAGGTTGCCGGCGCGGACGTCGCGCGAATAAGTGCCGCGCAGGCGGATGCCGTCGATCACCGAGAAGTCGAGTCCGCCCTTGTAGGCCCAGATGGTGCCCGAACCGGAATAGTCGGCCCAGCGGCCGGCGAGGTTGCCGGTCAGGCTGGTCCCGCGGCCGGTGTCGAAGATCGGGATCAGCGTTTCCGCGAAGGCTTCCCAGACCTCGGCCTCGCCCTGGATGTTCGACACCTTCGAGAACTGGTGCGCGACCGTGTTGTTGCAGTCCGGCGGGCTCACCCCGCGCAGGCCGAGCGCGGCGTTGGTCGCGGCGTTGGTCGTGCACGGATGGTACTCGCCGGGGATCGGGCTGCCGGCCGGGCCGACGTCGTGGATCGAGGCCTGGTTGGCCGTGTCCTGGACGACCTGGTAGATCGACTCGTTGCGGTAGGACGCGCCGAACGCCAGCGAGATCGGGCCGGCGCCCCAGCCTTCCCACACCTCGCCGCGCGCGGCGATTTCCGCGAAGTGCTGGTCGAAGGTGGTGATGTTCCGCTTCGGATCGACCGAAGTGTACTGGTAGGTCTCGCCGGTGAAGCCGAGGTTGGCGAAGTACAGCGGCGTGTTGACGCTGACCCCTGCGTCGTTGCCGAGCACCCAGTCGACGGCCTCGGCCGAGGCGTTGCCGCGCCCGAACAGGTTCAGCGGCTGGCACCCGGGAAACGCCGCAGCGCCCGCGGCGAAGGTCGAGACCCGGCAGACGATGTTGCCGTTGGTGTCGCGGACCGCATCGACCGCGGCGAAGATGCGGTCGACGCGCAGCGTGTACTGGTCCCACACGCGCTTGCTCTTGCCGTACTGGTAGTAGCCGTCAACCTGCCAGCCGTCGAACAGGCCGCCGGTCTCGATCTCGGTCTCGAAGCCGATCGTGCCGACGTCCTGGTTGACCTTGTCCTCGAACCACACGTCGCCGATGTCCTCGATGCTGCCGACCCGGCGCAGCGCGAACGAGGCGATGTTGTTGGCGACCATCAGGTCGCGCAGCGCGGTCGGCAGGAACGCGTTGTCCTGGAAGATGGTGATCGCCGTCGGTGAGCCGATCAGCGAGCTGCGCGGGTTGTTGTACTGGAACTGGTGGTTGTACCCGTGCATGTACTGGGCGAAGACCTTGACGTTGTCGGTCAGGTCGTACTCGCCGTAGGCAAACACCGACCAGCGGTCGGTATCCGGGTACAGCGTGAACAGCTCGCTGTTGAGGTCCTGCGCGCTCGGCCCGTTGACCGTCCGCCCGGCGGTCGGCCCGGCGCCGCCGATCGCACCCATCGTCGGCGAGCCGGCCACGAACGGGGCGAAAGACCCGTCGCGATTGAAGGCGAGCCCGTTGATCGCCGCGTTGGGCGACGAGATGATGCCGTCGAACGACCCGCTGATCGTGCTGGTGTTGGCGAAATCGTACCAGATGCCGTTGACCTGCACCGCGCCGGTGTTGGTGTACCAGTCGCGGCTGGTGATCTCGTGGATGCCCTTCTGATCGGCGTAGGAGCCCGCGACGAGGACATGGCCGCGCTCGCCCAGCGCCATGCCGTAGGCAGCCTTGAGCTCGTAGCTGTCGCCGTCGCCGCGGTCGGTCACGCCGTATTGCGCGTTGGCCTCGAGCCCTTCGAAGTTGGTGTCGAGGAGGAAGTTGACCACGCCGGCGACGGCGTCGGTGCCGTACGCGGCCGAGGCGCCGCCGGTGACCGTCTCGAGTCCGTTGATCATCGCCTCGGGGAACAGGTTGATGTCGACCCCGCCGAAGGCGCTGGTGGACGGAACCCGGCGCCCGTTGAGCAGCGTCAGCGTGCGGTTCTGGCCGAGCCCGCGCAAGTTGAGGTTGCCGGTGCCGCCGCGGACGAAGAAGTTGCTGCTGTTGGGCGTGGTGTTGCCGTAGAACTGCGGCAGCTGGCTGACGCTGCTGATCAGCGCGCCCGGATCCATCGCCTCGAGTTCCTCGGCCTGGACGGCGGTCGTCGGCACCGGCGAGGTCATGTTGTTGGTGACCAGGCGCGACCCGGTGACGACGATCGGCACGTCCTGCTCGGCCGACCCGTCGGCTGCCGTGTCCTGTGCCAACCCGGGACCGGCCCACAGCGCGATGGCGCTGGCGCCCGCGATCAACGAAGGGCGCAGGCGCGCGCGAGTGCTGATGGCGATCGGTGACATGAATACCCTCCCCGTTTCTCTCTTGCGGGTCGAGGTCGTCCGGCGGGGCCGTGAAAGCAACCAATCGCAAAGTGATGACAGGTGATAGGTTGGAGGTTATGATCGGCCAGCAAACCGATAATGGCCAACTTTCCTTTCACCCTCCGCCAGCTCGAGGTCTTCGCCAGCCTGTGCGCGACGCGCAGCTTCCGGCGCACGGCGGAAAGCCTCGGCATCTCGCAGGCCTCGGTCAGCAACCAGATGAAGGCGCTGGAGGACCAGCTCGGGCTGGTGCTGTTCGCCCGGCGGCCCGGCGCGCGGCCTTCGCTGACTCCCGAGGGCATGGCCTTCCTCGAAGACATGCGCGCGTTCCAGGCGGCGGGCGAGGCGCTCGCCGCGCACCGTCGCGGCAGCGCCGAGGCCGACCGCCAGGTCCGCTTCCGCGTCCTCGTCGGCCAGGGCCTGCTCGATCACTACATCCGTCCGAAGCTCGATCGCCTGTTCGCCAGCCACCCGCAGATCGAGCTGGCTTTCGAAGCCCATCCGCCGAGCCGGCAGCTGTCGCGCGATCTCGAGGACGGCAAGTTCGACTTCGGGATGATCCACCAGCGCGCCAACCGTCCGGTCGAACCGCACTTGCGCCAGCTCGCGCTGGTCCGCGGCGGGATCTACGGCCACCGCAAGTTCGCCGAAGGGCGCGACCTGCCGCTGAGCGCCGACGAGCTCAACGCGATGCCGTTCATCATGCCGCTGGCGGCGAGCCAGCAGGAAGGCGAAATCCTGCGCCTGCTCGAACGCTACGGCATCCGCCCGCGCCGGGTGATCGGGCATACCCAGTACTACGACGTCATGGCGGCGATGCTCGAGCGCGGCGTTGGCGTGGCCTCGTTCGCGGATTCGATCCTCCCGCCCGAGATGCGCGGCGAGGTCATCCTGCTCTACCCGCTCGAGAACTGGCGCCTGCTGTGGTACCGCAAGGATACCGGCGGCGATCCGCGCTGCGACGCGGTGCAGGCGTTCCTGATGTCGAGCGTGCTGCAGGATCCGCACTACCGCACGATCTCGATTTTCGCCGACGGGCCCGGCTAGCGCTAGCTGTCGACGCCGAAGTACTCGGCGAGGTGGCGCCCCGAGAAGCCGTGCTGCCCGGCGGCTGGATCGGGCGGCAGCATGCCGGCGTTCCAGCGGTCCCACGCCTGCGACAACTCGGCGAACATCGCCGGCTGGCGCTCGCGCAGGTTGGCCCGCTCCATCGGGTCGGCGACGACGTCGAACAGGAACGCGTTGCCGGCGATCTCGAGGAACTTGAACCGGCCGCGCCGCGCGGCGCGCTGCCGGTGGTGGGCGAAGCGCCAGTACAGCGTCCGTTCGGGCAGGGCGCGGCCGCCGATGGCGGGATGGATGTCGAGCCCGTCGCTCGGGCACTCGGGGTGCGGCCCGGTCCCGGCGGCGCCGGCGAACGTCGGCAGCCAGTCCATCGACATGATCGGCGTGTCGTTGACCGCGCCGGGCCGCGCGCGCTCTGGCCAGCGGACGATCGCCGGGACCCGCAGCCCGCCTTCGAGCAGTTCGGTCTTGCGCCCGGTGAACGGCCAGTTGTCGGAGAACCGCTCGCCGCCGTTGTCGCTGGTGAACACCACGATCGTGTTGTCGGACAGGCCGAGCCGGTCGAGCGCGGCGAGGACCTTGTCGACCTCGCCGTCGAGCGAACGCATCATCGCCGCGTAAGTCGCCAGGCTGCCGCCGTCCCAGTGGATGATCGGCATCGGCCCGCCCTTGGCCGCCAGCCGCTGCGACTCCGCCTCGTCCTCGGGCCCCTCCCACGGCCAGTGCGGCGCGGTGAAGTTGAGGTTGAGCAGGAACGGCCGCCGCGCCTGCGCCCGCTGCTCGAGCACCGCGACCGCGCGGTCGCCGAGCAGCTCGGTCAGGTAGCCGGTGCGGCGGATGGTCTCCGTGCCGTCCCACAGGTCGGGCACGCCGTCGAGCTCGTGCGTGAAGTAGTCGACCCCGCCGCCGCGAATGCCCCAGAACTCGTCGAACCCGCTCTTCAGCGGACAGTACGCCGGCAGCGCGCCGAGATGCCACTTGCCGACCAGCACCGTGTGGTAGCCGCACTCGCGCAGCAGCGAGGGCAGGGTCGGGTGCTCGGGCGGCAGGCCCACCGGGCGGCCCTGCAGCGGCTCCTCGAGCCCGATCGGCAGCCGGTACTGGTAGCGCCCGGTCATCAGCGCGACGCGCGTGGCGGTGCACACGGCGCTGTTGGCGTAGGCGTGGGTGAAGCGCACCCCCTGCCGCGCCAGCCGGTCGATCGCCGGGGTCGCGTACTCGCGCCGGCCGTAGCACGAGAGGTCGGCATAGCCGAGGTCGTCGGCCATGATGAAGACTATGCTCGGCGGTTGCGCGGCCATGCGCGCGCGAGGGTTGCAGCGCGCGGAACCGCTGTCCAGCGGCTCGCATTCCCCCGTCATGGCCCTCGCGATCCCGCTCGACACCCCGCCGATGGAAGCGCGGCTGGCCGAAGCGATTCCGGGCGGGGAGGGCTGGCAGTTCGAGCCCAAGTGGGATGGGTTCCGCTGCCTCGCGTTCCGCGATGGCGCCTCGGTCGAGCTGATGTCGAAGTCGGGCAAGCCGCTCGGGCGCTACTTTCCCGAGATCGGCGAGGCGCTCGGCGCGATCGGCGAGCGCCGGTTCGTGCTCGACGGCGAGCTGGTCCTGCCGGAAGGCGACACGCTGTCGTTCGCGGCGCTGCAGCTGCGGCTGCATCCGGCCGCCTCGCGGATCGCCCGGCTGGCCCGCGAGACGCCGGCCCAGCTGATCCTGTTCGACGCGCTCCAGCTCGGTCGCCGCGACCTGTCGGGCCGCCCGCTGGCGGAACGCCGCGCCGCGCTCGAGGGGTTCATGCGCCGGGCGGCGGGACCGCGATTGCTGCTCTCGCCGGCCACCACCGAACGCGCGACCGCCGAGGCGTGGTTCGCCCGCACCGGCGGCGCGCTCGACGGGATCGTCGCCAAGCGCCTCGACGCGCCTTACCGGCCCGCCGAGCGGGCGATGGTCAAGGTCAAGCGGCACCGGACCGCCGATTGCGTGGTCGGCGGCTACCGGCTGTCGGGCGAGGTCGTCGGCTCGCTGCTGCTCGGGCTCTACGACGAGGCCGGGCGGCTCAATTCGGTCGGCTTCACCAGCGCGTTTTCGGCCGCCGAGCGTCGCGCGCTGCTGGCGAAATTGACGCCGCTGCGCGGGCCCTCGGCGTTCACCGGCAGCTCGCCCGGCGGAGCGAGCCGCTGGAGCCGGGGCCGCAGCAGCGAATGGATCGCGCTACGCCCCGAGCTGGTCGCCGAAGTGCTCTACGACCAGGTCACCGGATCGCGCTTCCGCCACGGAACCACCTTCCTCCGCTGGCGCCCCGACAAGGCGCCGCGGCAGTGCACGATGGAGCAACTCGAACACGCGCTGCACGCGGCGGCCCTGGCCGAGGTGCTCGGGCAATAGCCGTCCCCCCCAGGGGAGGATCACACCTCGATCAGTTCGATTTCGTGCCCCTGCGGGCTTTTCAGCACGGCGATCTTGACCCCCGCGGCCTCGAACACGTCGGTCACCTTTTCGGCGTCGCAGGCGAGCGCGCGGTCGTGGCTCGCGCGGATGTCCTCGCAGATCAGCCCGACCGGCCCGTGACCCGGCCCGACGGTGGCGTCGCGCCCGTCCTTGTAGCGCACCAGCATCAGGCTCGGTCCGTCGTCCTGCCCGGGCAGCGCGAGCACGTGCTCGAAGAACCCGGGCTCGTCGAACGTCGCCCGCACTTCGAACCCGAAGGCCCCCTCCCAGAAGGCCAGCGCCGGCTCCATGTCGGCGACGTTGAGCTTGAAGAACCCGAGGCGGACTGGCGGTGCGGTCATGCGTCTCTCCCTCCCGCGGCCTGTGCGGCACCGCGCACGGCTTTGCAATCCTCGCCGCCATGCGCCAAAGCGCGCGCCGATGATCCGCCGAGCTCTCACGAACACCGGCTGGCTGATGGGCGCGCGCGGGGTCAACGCGGTGCTCAGCCTCGGTTACCTGGCGCTGGCCACGCGCGCGCTCGGGCTCGAGGGGTTCGGCAAGTTCATCCTCGCGGTCAGCTTCGCCCAGGCGCTCACCGGGCTGGCCTCGTTCCAGACCTGGCAGGCGGTCGTGCGCTGGGGCCACGCGCGCGAATCCGC
>JAEZES010000110.1 GCA_023432995.1 Pseudomonadota bacterium | reverse complement strand
GCCCCTTGCCCGCGGGCCCCTCGCTTGGCATGGGCGCGCCGCCATGCTCGAACGCCTTGAACAACAGCCGCCCGACGCGCTGCTTGCGCTGATCAAGCTTCACGACGCGGATCCGCGCGGCGACAAGATCGACCTCGGGGTCGGCGTCTATCGCACCGGCCAGGGCGAAACGCCGGTGTTCGGCGCGATCAAGGCGGCCGAGCAGAAGCTCGTCGACGAGCAGGATTCGAAGTCGTATCTCGGCCCCGAGGGCGACATGGGCTTCGTCCATGCGCTGATGCCCTACGTGTTCGGCGGGGAGGACCCGACGCGCGGCGGCCGCATCGAGGGCATGCAGACCCCGGGCGGCACCGGCGCGGTGCGGCTGGCGCTGGCGCTGGCCAAGAAGGCCGGCGTCACGCGCGTGCTGATGGGGGTGCCGAGCTGGCCCAACCACGCGCAGATCGTCGCCGACCTCGAGCTCGAACTGGTCACCTTCGCGCACGCGACCGCCGACGGCTCGGCCGATCTCGCCGCGCTCGAAACGGCCCTCGCCGGAGCGGGCGAGGGCGACGCGGTGCTGCTGCACGGCTGCTGCCACAACCCGACCGGAATCGACTACTCGACCGCGCAGTGGGACGCGATCGCCGCGCTGCTGGCTGCCAAGCCGGTGCTGCCGATCGTCGACCTCGCGTACCAGGGCCTCGGCCTCGGCATGGAGGAAGACGCCTACGGCGCCCGTGCCGTGGTCGCTGCCGCCCCCGAGGCGCTCATCGCCTACTCGTGCGACAAGAACTTCGGGCTCTATCGCGACCGGGTCGGCGCGCTGTACATCTACGCGCAGGACGGTGAGCAGCTGACGCGCGCGCTGTCGAACGGCCACACCTTGGCGCGTTCGGCGTGGTCGATGCCGCCCGATCACGGCGCGGCCGCGGTGCGGCTGGTGCTGGCCGACGGAAAGCTCACCGCGCTGTGGCTCGACGAGCTCGACCAGATGCGCGCCCGCATCCGCCAGGTGCGCGCGGCGCTCGGCGAGGCGGCGACGGCCGGCGCGCTCGACCTCACCCCGCTCGCCCGCCAGCACGGCATGTTCGCCATGCTGCCGTTGTCGAAGGAGCAGATCCAGGCGCTGCGCGAGGACCATGCGATCTACATGGCTGGCTCGGGCCGGATCAACGTCGCCGGGCTGACGATGGGCAACCTGCCCAAGTTCGTCGCCGCGCTCGCCGACGTGACCGCGCCGGTCGCAGCCTGACGATGGACCGCCAGCCGGTCCTCGAAGGGGAGCGGCTGCTGCTGAGGCCGCTCACCGAAGCCGACTGGGAGGCGCTCTACGCGGTCGCCTCGGACCGCGAGCTGTGGGCCGTGCACCCGTCGCACGACCGCTGGCAGGAGCCGGTGTTCCGCGCGTTTTTCGACGACGCACTGGCCAAGGGCGGGGCGCTGGCGATCGTCGACAAGGCGACGGGCGAGGTGATCGGCTCGTCGCGCTTCCAGTTCTGCGACCGCGAGGAAGAGCAGGGTGCGCTCGAGATCGGCTGGAGCTTCATCGCTCGCGCGTACTGGGGCAAGCGCTACAACGCCGAGTTCAAGCGGCTGATGCTCGAGCACGCCTTCCGTCACGTCGAGCGCGTAGTGTTCCGCGTCGGCGCCGACAACGTGATCTCGCGCAAGGCAATGGCCAACATCGGCGGCCGCCTGACCGGCGCGTCATACTGGGAGGACCGCGCCGGTCGCCCGGTCGAGCATGTGGTCTACGAGATCACTCGCGAGGGGTTTGCGAACGGCCCGCTGGCGAGCTGACGGCGCCCGGAGAGGCGAAGCTCGAGGGGGCGCATCAGGCTCGCAAGCTATCGAGCCGCTTCAGGTAGCGTGCCACGGTATCGATCTCGAGGTTGACCTCGGCCCCCTGCGCCAGCTCCCCGAGCGTCGTGACCTCGGAAGTATGCGGGATCAGGTTGATGCCGAAGTCGACCGAACCGTCGTCGCGGTCGACCACTTCGTTGACCGTCAGCGAGACGCCGTCGATGGCGATCGAGCCCTTGGGGGCGATGAACGGGGCCAGCTCCTTCGGCGCGCGCACGGTCAGCCGCGTCGAATCGCCCTCGGGCTGCCAGTCGGCGATGCGGCCGACCGCGTCGACGTGCCCCGAGACGATGTGCCCGCCGAGTTCGTCGCCGACGCGCAGCGAGAGCTCGAGGTTCACGCGCCGGCCCTCGTGCCACATCCCCTGTGCCGTGCGGCTCACGGTCTCGGCCGAGACGTCGACCGCGAACCATGCGGCCCCCGGCTCGCCGCCCCGCTCGACCACGGTCAGGCACACGCCGGAGCAGGCGATCGAGCCGCCGATGGCGATCGTCGCGGGATCGAATGGGCAGGCGATCCGGATCCTGAGGTCGCCGCGCTGCTCGACGCTCTCGATTGTGCCGATGGCGGTGACGATGCCGGTGAACATTCAGGCTCCCTCGGGTTCGCCCGGGTAGTAGACTTCGAGTGTATCGCTGCCAAGCGCGCGCCGGTCGGCGAGGCGCCAGCCGCGCGGCACGCCTTGGGGTCCGGGATCGCTGAACGCCGGGATGCCTTCGCCGAATTCGGTCGGCGAGCGATAGAGCAGCAGCCGGTCCACCAGGCCGACCGCGAGGAACGCCTCGGCGGTATTCGCGCCGCCTTCGACGAACAGGTACTGGGCGTCGTCGAGCCCGCAGATGGCGTTCGGCGCGCGGAGCGCCGTCCAGCCCTCGGGCGCCTGTCCGCCCGTCAGCACCAGCCGCCGCGGGCTGCGCTGTTCGAGGCCCGGCAGCCGCACATCGAGCCGGGGGGCGTCGCTTCGCAGCGTGCCGGCGCCGACGAGAATCGCATCGTGCCGCGCGCGCTCGCGGTGAACGTGGGCGCGCGCGGCCTCCCCGGTGATCCACTTGCTGCAGCCGTCCGCCC
>JAEZES010000057.1 GCA_023432995.1 Pseudomonadota bacterium | reverse complement strand
GCGTAGGCGGCCGAGCGGTCGACCTTGGTCGGGTCCTTGCCCGAGAAGGCGCCGCCGCCGTGCGGGGCCGCGCCGCCGTAGGTGTCGACAATGATCTTGCGGCCGGTCAGGCCGGCGTCGCCGTCGGGCCCGCCGATCTCGAACGAGCCGGTCGGGTTGATGTGGTACTCGGTCGCGTCGGACAGCAGCTCGGCCGGGATCACGTCGGCCACCACCCGCTTCACATAGGCGTGCAGCTCGGCCTGCTTGTCGCCCTCGTCGTAGCCCCTGGCGTGCTGGGTCGAGACGACGATCGCGGTCGCGGCCACCGGCTTGCTGCCCTCGTAGCGCAGCGTGACCTGGCTCTTCGAATCGGGCTCGAGGAACGGCGCCGCGCCCGAGTGGCGGTCGGCGGCCATGCGCTCGAGGATCTTGTGGCTGTAATAGAGCGTGGCCGGCATCAGGTCGGGCGTGTCGTTCGCGGCGTAGCCGAACATGATGCCCTGGTCGCCGGCGCCTTCGTCCTTGTTGCCGCTGGCGTCGACGCCCTGGGCGATGTGCGCCGACTGGCCGTGCAGGTGGTTCTCGAAGGTCAGAGTCTGCCAGTGGAACCCGCTCTGCTCGTAGCCGATCTCGCGCACGGTGTTGCGCACGGTCTTCTCGATCTCCTCGAGCGCGCCGGGCGCCCATTCGCCGTCCTCGTACACGCCCTTGCAGCGGATCTCACCCGCCAGCACGACCAGCTGGGTGGTCGTCAGCGTCTCGCAGGCGACGCGCGCCTCGGGATCCTTCGACAGGAACAGGTCGACGATCGCGTCGGAAATCTGGTCGGACACCTTGTCCGGATGGCCTTCGGAAACGCTTTCGGACGTGAACAGGTAGGTCTGACGCATGCAGGTGAATCCTTGGCCCGGGTAACTATTTCGCGCGGTCCTAACCGTGCCGCCTGCGCATGGCAACGGCGGCGAGAGCAAGGAATACTATCGTCCAAAACAGGGTCAGTCCGTGGCCCCAGCGGGCGAACGGGGTCGGCGCCAGCGCGCGCGGCACCACCCCGTCGAGCCGTCCGGCCTCGCCCGTCCGGAGGTGCTGGCGGACGACACCGTGCGCGTCGATCACCGCGCTGATCCCGGTGGTCGTGGCGCGCAGTACCGGCAGGCCCTCTTCGATCGCCCGGAGGCGGGCCTGAGCCAGATGCTGCGGCGGGCCGAAGGCGCCGAACCAGCCGTCGTTGGAGGGGTTGAACAGGTAGTCGGGCCGGTCGCCGCGCTCGACCACCTGCCCGGAGAAGACGATCTCGTAGCAGATCTGGATTCCGGCGCGCCCGTGCGCCCCGAGGTCGAGCGTGCGCGGACCTGGGCCCGGGCGGAAATCGATCGTCCCGGCGACCAGCCGCGACAGGCCGAGCGGCTCGAGCAGCGGCCGCATCGGCAGGTACTCGCCGTAAGGCACGAGGTGCGCCTTGGCGTAGCCGCCGAGAATTGCGCCTTCGTCATCGAGCGCGGTAACCGCGTTGTAGGCGGCAACGGCGCGCGGACCGAACTCCCCGGCGCCGATCTCGAGATCGACCGCGCCCGTCAGCAGCACGGTTCCAGGGCCGATCAGGCGGCCGATCCGGCGGCGCGCGAAATCGGGGTCGCCGAACGCGGTGGTGCGGTCGTAGTAGCGTTGCGGATAGCCGGGCCGGAGGTAGTCGGCGAGCCCGGACTCGGGCCACAGAAGGAGCCGCGGCCCGTCCGCGCGCGGCTCCCCGAGCCGGACGAGGCGGACGAAATTGGCCTCGTAGTAGCGCGGATCGGTCAGCCGCGCCTGCGGCAGGTTGGGCTGGACGAGCGTGAACCGCAGCGGGCCTTCGCGCGGCGCCGGGCCCGGGAGGTACATCCCGAGCGCGAGCAGCAGGGCCGCGAGGCCAGCCGGCCAGACGTGCCGTTCCCGTACCAGGATCGCCAGCGCGCTCGCTGCGAGCACCGCCAGGCCCGATAGCGCGTAGGTGCCGATCCAAGGGGCCAGCAAGGCGAGGCCGGGTCGGTCGAACGGCCCGAGCAGGACCATCGCGAACGGGTTCCACGCATAGCCGGTGAACACCGTCGCGCGGAGCAGTTCGGAGATCGTCCAGCTCGCCGCGAAAGCGAAGGCGAGCGGCCAACCCAGCGATCCGCCGCCGATCGCGCGCGCTCCGAGCGCCGCGATGGCCGGGAACAGCGCGAGGTACAGCGACAGCAGCGGCACGGCGATCCAGCCGAGCGCGGCGGGCATTTCGGCCTGGTGCGTGAAGGCCTCGGCGATCCAGTTGTTCGACACCGTGAAGTGGGCGACGCCGAACCACCAGCCGAGCCAGGCTGCGCGCCGGGCGTCTGCCGCTTCGGCGACCAGCGCGGCAAACGCGGCCATGGCGGCGAGCGCCACGGGCCACAGACCGAGCGGTTCAAACCCAGTGGCCGAAAGCAGTCCGAGCGCCAGCGCACTAAGGCGCGGGCGCCCGGTCATCTGCTGCCAGAAGCCCACGATGCGCGACATGCCCCGTCAGTGGCGCGGCACGACGCAGCGCGCAAGGGTCAGCTGACCGCTTCGAGCGCCTCTTCGCCGTCTTCGTCGGGACGAGGGCGACGCCGGCCGCGGGCCGGACGCCGCGGAGCGTCCTCGTCACGTGCAATCGAGGGCGGCAGGATCCCGGCATCGAAGCCGGCGTCCCCGCCGGCTGCGGGGGCGTCGTTGGCCGGACGGTTGCGCCCGCGCGAGCGCCCGCCGCGGTCGCGTGCGTCGCGCGTGAACGGGTTGTCGTCGGCGTCGATCGTCTCGATCTCGTCGCCCTCAGCGCCGCGCCGGCCTTCTTCCGCCGGCGGCTCGTCGCGCTCGCCGCGCGACGGACGGCCGCGGCCGCTCTCCTCGACCTCGTCGAACTCGTCGGCCTCGTCGAACGCCTGCTCGCGCTCGCTGTCGCGGTCGTGATCGCGCCGCGGACGCTGCTCTTCCTTCTGCGCGCGCATGTCGGCGATCACGCGGAAATAGTGGTCGGCGAACTGCAGGTAGTACTCGGTCTGCACCCGATCGCCGTTAAGCGAGGCGTCGTGCGCCAGCTTGCGATACTTCTCGAGCATCTGCGGGGCGTTGCCCCGGGCCCGGCTGTCGATCCGGTTGCCCTGGTTGCCGCCGCCCTGGCCGCCGCGATTCCCGCCACGGCCGCGCCGACGATTGTTGTTGCGATTCTGGTTCAAAGGAAATCCGTTTCCTTGCCTTGTTTGACCGGCCACCCGGTCGCATGACCCCCTCCACGGCGCCCGTTGACGCTCCGTGGCCCCCATCAGCGTGATCTGCCTACACGATCTGCGGTCTGCCGGCCGCGGGTCTACAAGCAAATGATGGAGTTAAAAGGCGCGGCGCGGGCTTTCGCCACTCCACCGCTGGCCTGGTGATAGAGGTAATGGCTTAACGGCGCCTTGCCAAGCCCTAATCGCCGGATCGCCGAAGGATCAGCGCGCGCGGCCTGCCGCCGAGGTCACGCCGGATTTCGGACGCGAAGCCTGCGGCGGCCGCGATCGCGCCGACCGCGTCGGCCTGGGTGGCGCCGATCTCCACCACTGCGACGCCGCCCGCGGCGAGGCATTGCGGCAGCTGCGGCAGGAGCCGGCGATAGTCGTCGAGGCCCTCGGGGCCGGCGAACAGCGCGCCTTCGGGTTCCCACCGGCGCACGTCGGGCGCAATCGGCGCCTCGTCCTCGACATAGGGCGGGTTGGCCAGCACGAGGTCGAAGCGGCCGAGATCCTCGGCCCAGCCGGGCTCCGTCCAGTCGCGGCGCAGAAGCTGCGCGCGATGCGCAAGGCCGAGCTGCGCGGCGTTGGCCGAGGCGATCATGAGGGCTTCGGTCGAGCGGTCGATCCCGACGCCTTCGGCTTCACGCCGTTCCGCGAGCACCGTGAGCAGCAGCGCGCCCGAACCGACGCCGCAATCGAGCACGCGGCGCGGCGCCGGCGCGGCTTCGAGCGCCGCGGCCACGGTCGCCTCGCTGTCCATGCGCGGGATCAGCACGCCCGGGGCGACGAGGAACTCGCGGCCGAAGAACTCCTTGCGGCCGAGGATGTAGGCGACCGGCTCGTGCGCGGCGCGCCGCTCGACCAGCCCGCCGAACCCGGGCGGCACGGGGTCGTCCATGTGCCGCAGCAGCACGTCCGAACGCGACACGCCGAGCGCGCTCGCCATCAGCAGCTCCGCGTCGAGACGCGCCGTGTCGGACGTCGCGCCGAGCCGGTCAGCAGCCTCGCGGAGGGCTTGCGAAACCTTCACGGCCGGTCCCCACTGTGCTGGCCGCGCTCGAAGGGGCCCCTCGACTTCGCTCGGGACAAACGGAGCAACGAGAGAGCCACAGGGGGCAGCTCACTCCCCCAGCGCGGCCAGGCGCTTCGCCTCGTCCTCGGCGATCAGCGCGTCGATCAGCTCGCCGAGGCCCGGCCCGGCGAGCACTTCGTCGAGCTTGTGCAGCGTCAGCCCGATGCGGTGGTCGGTCACCCGGCCCTGCGGGAAATTGTAGGTGCGGATCCGCTCGGAGCGGTCGCCCGAGCCGACCATCGCCTTGCGCGCCTCGGCCTCGGCGCCGTGCGCTTCCTCGCGGCGCTTCTCATAGAGGCGCGCGCGCAGCACCTGCATCGCCTTGGCGCGGTTCTT
>JAEZES010000048.1 GCA_023432995.1 Pseudomonadota bacterium | reverse complement strand
GCGCAAGCGCCGCTCGAGGCGTTGCTCCTCGGTGGCGGTCGGGCGGGCGACCCCGTCGGCGCGCGGCAGCGGCGCGCTGGCGACGTTGTCGAGCCCGTGCACGCGAACCACTTCCTCGACCAGATCGGGCGCGCCATCGACGTCGGGCCGCCAGCTCGGCACGGCGACGGTCCAGTGGGCGGCAACCACGAAGCCCAGTCGTTCGAGGATCGCTTTCTGCGCCTCCGCCGCGACATCGACGCCGCCGAGACGTCGCGTGAGATCCGGATCGAATGCGACCGTCTTGCCTCCGGCCGGAGGCGTGCCGGCGCGGATGACGTCCGAGGCTTCACCGCCGCAGGCCTCGAGAATGAGCGCGGTCAGCAACTCCAGGCCCTGATCGAGAAACGCCGGGTCGACGCCGCGCTCGAACCGCGTCCGCGCATCCGAGGCCAGGCCGAGCTTGCGCCCGGTGACGCCGATCCGCTCCGGATCGAAGTACGCGATCTCGAGCAGCACGTCGGTGGTCGTCTCGCCCACGCCCGAATGTTCGCCGCCCATGATCCCGGCGATGTCGTGCACGCCGCTGTCGTCGGCGATCACCGTCATCCCCGAATCGAGCGTGTAGGTCTTCTCGTTGAGCGCGAGCACCTGCTCGCCATCGCGCGCGCGCCGGGCGACGACCGCGCCGGTCAGCTTCGCAAGGTCGTAGGCGTGCGCCGGGCGGCCGTAACCGAGCATCAGGTAGTTGGTCAGGTCGACCAGCGCCGAGATCGGCCGCTGCCCGGCATCGCGCAGCGTGCGCTGCAGCCACTCGGGCGAGGGTCCGTTGCGCACCCCGCGGATGACGCGGCCGTAGAACGCCGGGCAGCCCTCGGGATCGTCGGTGCGAATCTCGACCGGACAGGGAAAGGCCCCGGGCACGGGTTCGATCCGCAACGGTCGCAGCGTTCCGACTCCGGCGGCCGCAAGGTCGCGGGCGATGCCGTAAACGCCCATGCAATCGGGCCGGTTCGGCGTGATCGCGACGTCGAACACCGGGCTGGTCCCGCGATAGGCAGCGAAGGCCAGACCAATCGGAGCGTCCGCCGGCAGTTCGATGATCCCTTCGTGGTCGTCGCCGAGCTCGAGCTCGCGCGACGCGCACATCATGCCGTGGCTCTCGACTCCCCGGATCGCGCTCTTCCTGAGCTCGAACCCGCCCGCCGGCACCACCGCACCCGGCGTGCCGCGCACTCCGACCAGCCCGCCGCGCGCGTTCGGCGCGCCGCACCCGCCCTGCAGCGGCTCGCCTTCGCCGGCGTCGACGGTCAGCACCTGCAGCTTGTCGGCGTTCGGGTGCGGCGCCGCGGTGAGGACCTTGGCCACCCTGAAGCCGGCGAGCCGGTCGGCCGGATCCTCGAGTGCCTCGACCTCGATCCCGAGCGCGTTGAGCCGGCCCGCGATCTCCTGCGCGGTGGCCTCGGTATCCAGGTACTGCTTCAGCCAGTCGAGCGAGAACTTCATGCGCGCGCCCCCACGCCCGCGCTCAGCGTCGGCTGGTCAAGGAACGAGAAGCCGTAGTGACGGAGCCAGCGGATGTCGCCGTCGAAGAACGCCCGGAGATCGTCCATCCCGTACTTGAGCATGGCCAGCCGGTCGACTCCGACGCCGAACGCGAACCCTTGCCACTCGTCGGGATCGAGCCCGCCCATCTCGATCACCCGGCGATTGACCATCCCCGAACCGAGCAGCTCCATCCAGCCGTGGCCAGGGGCGTCGCCCGAACCGCCGAGCACGCGCCGGCCGTTCTCGAGGGCGAAGCCGACGTCGACTTCCACCGACGGTTCGGTGAAGGGGAAATAGCTCGGCCGCAGCCGCAGCACGATGTCCTCGCGCTCGAAGAACGCCTTGAGGAAGGTCTCGAGAGTCCACTTGAGATGGCCGAGGTGGATCTCGCGGTCGATCACCAGCCCTTCCACCTGGTGAAACATCGGCGTGTGGGTCGCATCCGAATCGGAGCGATAGACCCGGCCCGGCGCGATGATCCGCAGCGGCGCACCGTCGGCGAGCATCGTGCGCACCTGGACCGGACTGGTGTGCGTCCGCAACAGCATCCGCCCGCCCTGTGCCGGTCCGCGGCCTTCCTGTGCGCCGTCTTCCTCCGGGAAATAGAAGGTGTCGTGCATCGCCCTTGCCGGATGGCTTTCGGGCATGTTGAGCGCGGTGAAGTTGTGCCAGTCCCCTTCGATCTCGGGACCGGTGGCGACCGAGAAGCCGAGATCGGCGAAGATTTCGGCCAGTTCGTCCATCACCTGGCTGACCGGGTGGACCGAGCCCGCGGGCGTCGCCGGCGCGGGCAACGTCAGGTCAACCGTCTCCGAAACCAGCCGCCGCTCAAGCTCCGCGGCTTCCATCGCCGCCTTGCGGGCGCCAAGCGCGTCGGCGACCGACTGGCGCAGGCCCTGGATCTTCGGACCCTGGTCGAGCCTCTCGGCCGCGCTCATCGCGCCGAGGGTCTTCAGGAGTGTGGAGACGCTGCCCTGCTTGCCCAGATATTCGACGCGCAGCGCCTCGAGCGCCGCCAAATCGGGGGCGGCGTCGATGCGGGCGCGCGCTTCGCGCTCGAGGCTGGCGTAATCGGTCATGAACGGGCGCCTGTAGCGGGCGCGACGCCCGGGCCCAAGTCCCTAATCGCGCGGCGCCTCCGGTTCGGCAGCGTAGCGCAGGATGGTCGGCAGGTCTGTCTCCGGCGCCGCCCCCTGGTCGGCCATCCGCTGGGCCATGACCTTCTCGAGGATCGGGTGGGGCGCGTCGGCGTACTCGCTCGGCGTGGTGCCCATGAACGAGCGGAAGTCCCGCACGAACTGGGCCTGGTCGTAATACTGCCAGTCGAGCGCCTTGCTCCAGCTTCCTGCCGAGTGCAGCATGAACTGGGCGAGGCTGCGCAGAAAACGCTGCCGCCGCAGCAGCAGCTTGGGCGGAAACCCGAAGTAGCGGCCGCACAGCCGTTCGAGCGACCGCCGGTTCATTTCGAGGCGCTCGCCGAGCTGGCTGACATTGGCGACATCGGGATCGCGCAGCGCCTGCTGACAGGCCAGAATCTGGGCCTCCTGCGGCACCGGACGATCGACATGGCGCATCAGGAAGTCGTTGATCCCGCGGGCGATGCGCTCGCCATCGCCGCCCGATCCCTGGACGATGTCGTGGATCGGACGGAACAGCGCGAAGGCGGGATGGGCCGACCCGTCGACCGTGCGATCGCTCAGCTTGTTGGCCGGCACTCCGACGAACTTGGCCCAACCGGCGGGCTGCAGGCCGAGGCCCCACACGCGTGACCGGGTTACGCCGAACTGGATCGCCTTGCTGGTCGGGCCGTTGGCGACGAACGGCCATTGCGGGAGCATCTCCCCGGCCCCGACGCAGGCAACCGGGGCCGGGCCCTCGGTGAAGCGCAGCGCGGCCCATTCGGGATGCAGCCGGTCCTTGACCCAGAGGTCGAGCGAGCAATCGATCGACGTCGCATAGAGCGCCGTGAAATAGGGCTGGAGTTCCTCGGAGAGGCGATAGAACCGAACCTCGGTCGTGAATTCGGCGTCCATGCGAAGTGCGGCCCAGGTCCATCCATCTGTCGCGGCCCCGCCCCTCGGTCGTGGTCGCGCTAACATAACAAGCACTAGCTGCCGGAAACGGCAAGACGATCGCGGTACGTGCGCGCTAGCAGGCGGACGCCCATTGCCGAGACGATGGCGCGCGCGGCCTCAGACAGCGCAGGTCGCGCGCGCGTCGCATCAGGTTGAATCTGTAGATCGCGGACAAACGAAAGGGGC
>JAEZES010000036.1 GCA_023432995.1 Pseudomonadota bacterium | reverse complement strand
CGTGCGGGCCGCGGGCGCCCCGCTGCGGCTGCTGCACGTGGCCAGCCTCAACCGGGTCAAGGACCAGCCGACGCTGTTGCGCGCGCTCGCACTGCTGCGCCAGCGCGGCGTCGTCTTCGAGCTCGAGGTCGTCGGGTTCGACACGCTCGGAGGCGAGATCGAGCGGCTCGCCGGCGAGCTCGGGCTCGGCTCCGCCGTCCGGTTCGGCGGGTTCCTCCCGCACGACCGTCTGCGCCCGGCGTTCGAGCGGGCCGACCTGCTGCTGGTCTCGTCGCTTCACGAGGCCGGGCCGCTGGTCCTGCTCGAGGCGGCGATCGCCGGCGTGCCGACGATCGGAACGCCGGTCGGCCACCTGGTCGACTTCGCCCCCGAGGCCGCCGTCTGCGTGCCTTTCGCCGATCCGCCGGCGCTGGCCGGGGCGATCGAACGGCTCGCCGGCGACGAGCCTTGCAGGATCCGGCTCGCGCTGGCCGCGCAGCAGCGGGCGCTGCGGATCGACGCCGATCGCACCTGCCGCGAATTCAGGCGGATCTACGCCGAAGTCGCCGCGCGTTGGGGAGTCGCGAAGTCGAGCGAGGCCGAGATCAGCTCGCGCGTGTAGGCGCACTGAGGTTCGGCGAACAGCCGGTCGGCCGGGCCCTGCTCGACCACTTTGCCGCCCTGCATCACCAGCAGCTCGTGGGCCAGCGCGCGGACCACCTTGAGATCGTGGCTGATGAACACGTAAGTCAGCCCGTGGCGCGCCTGCAGCTCGCGCAGCAGGTCGATGATCTGGCCCTGGACCGACATGTCGAGCGCGCTGGTCGGCTCGTCGAGCACGACGAGGTCGGGCCGCAGGATCATCGCCCGGGCGATCGCGATCCGCTGGCGCTGGCCGCCCGAGAACTCGTGCGGATAGCGGTCGAGCACCGCGGCGCCGAGGCCGACTTCGTCGAGAATGCGCACGACCTCGTCGGCCCGCTCGCCTTTCGACAGCTCGGGCCGGTGCAGCGGCAGGCCCTCGCCGACGATCTGCCGCACGCTCATCTTCGGGCTCAGCGAGGCGAACGGGTCCTGGAACACGATCTGCATCCGCCGCCTGAGCGGCCGCATGGCGCGCGTGTTGCGCGCGTCGATCCGCTCGCCGTCGAACACGATCGCGCCGTGCGAGCGCGCGACCCGCAGCAGCGCGAGGGCCAGCGTGGTCTTGCCCGAGCCGGACTCGCCGACCACGCCGAGCGTGTGCCCGCGCGGGATCGAGATCGTCACCCCGTCGACCGCCTTGACGTGCTCCTTGGGCGGCCCGAGCCAGCGCTTGACCGGGAACCACACCCTGAGGTCGGCGGTCTCGACCAGCGCCGCCCGCTCGGCGGGCACGGACAGGGGCCGGCCCTTGGGCACCGCGCCGAGCAGCTTCTTGGTATACGCGTGCTGCGGGCGTTCGAACACCGCGTCCGCATGGCCCGCCTCGACCACCTCGCCCTCGCACATCACGCACACCCGGTCGGCCATCTTCCTGACCACTCCGAGGTCGTGGGTGATCAGCAGCATCGCCATGCCGAGCCGCTCGCGCAATTCGCGCAGCAGTTCGAGCACTTGCGCCTGGATCGTCACGTCGAGCGCGGTGGTCGGCTCGTCGGCGATCAGCAGGTCGGGGTCGTTGGCCAGCGCCATCGCGATCATCACCCGCTGCCGCTGTCCGCCCGACAGCTCGTGCGGATAGCTGCGCATGCGCCGCACGGGATCGCGCACGCCGACCAGCCGCAGCAGCTCGAGCACGCGCTCGCGGCACTCGCCCTTGCCGATGCCCGGACGGTGCAGCCGCATCGCCTCGGCGATCTGCCGCTCGACCCGGTGCAGCGGGTTGAGCGAGGTCAGCGGCTCCTGCGGGATCAGCGCCATGCGCTTCCCGCGCAGGGCTTGCATCGCCGGCTCCCCCGCGCCGACCAGTTCCTGCCCGCCGAGCCGGATCGAGCCCGCGGGGTGGAACGCCGTCGGGTAGGGCAGCAGCTGCAGCACGGCCATCGCCACGCTCGACTTGCCCGAGCCGGACTCGCCGACCAGCGCCAGGGTCTCGCCCTTGGCGAGGTCGAACGAGACGTTGCGCACGGCCTCGACTTCGCGCCCTTCCGAGCGGAACGAGACCGACAGGTCGCGGACCTGGAGCAGGGGCGCCTGGCTCAAAGCGCCTTCCGCGGGTCGAACGCGTCCCTCGCCGCCTCGCCGATGAAGATCAGCAGCGTCAGCATGGTCGTCATCACCGCGAACCCGGCGAGGCCGAGCCACGGGGCGTAGAGGTTGTTCTTGGCCTGGTTGAGCAGCTCGCCGATCGACGGCGAGCCGCGCGGCAGGCCGAAGCCGAGGAAGTCGAGCGCGGTCAGCAGCACGATCGAGGTCGAGACGATGAACGGCAGGAAGGTCAGCGTCGCGACCATCGCGTTGGGCAGGATGTGGCGGAACATGATCGCCCGGTCGCCGAGCCCGAGCGCGCGCGCGGCGCGCACGTAATCGAGGTTGCGCGCGCGCAGGAACTCGGCGCGGACCACGCCGACCAGCGTCATCCACGTCACCAGCAGCAGCACCCCGAGCAGGGTGAAGAAGCCCGGCTGGACGAAGCTCGCGAGGATGATCAGCAGGTACAGGATCGGCAGCGACTGCAGCACTTCGATGACCCGCTGGAAGGCGAGGTCGGTCCACCCGCCGAAGTAGCCCTGGATCGCCCCGGCGACGACCCCGATCGTCGAGCTGAGCAGGGTCAGCAGCAGCCCGAAGGTGATCGACAGGCGGAAGCCGTAGAGCGTCAGCGCGAACACGTCGCGCGCCTGCGTGTCGGTGCCCATCGGGTGGCGCCATGACGGCGCCGTCGGCGCCGGGGAGTCGATCTCGTAGTCGATCGTGTCGTAGGCGAACGGCACCGGCGGCCACAGCGCCCAGCCGCCGCCCTCGCGGATCAGCCGCTGCACGTGCGGATCGCGGTAATCGGCCTCGGTCGCGAAATCGCCGCCGAACGCCGTCTCGGGATACTCGAACAGCACCGGGGCGTAGAGCTCGCCGCGGTAGGTCATCAGGATCGGCTTGTCGTTGGCGATCAGCTCGGCGCCGAGCGACAGCGCGTAGAGCGCGACGAAGATCCACAGGCTCAGGTAGCCGCGCCGGTTGGCCTTGAACGCGGCCCAGCGCCGCCGTCCGAGCGGCCCGAGCCGGCGCGACAGGCTGCCGCGCTTCGGCGGCGGCGCTTCGACGAGGGGCGCCTCCGCGTTCAGACGTCCCTCCGCTCGAAGTCGATCCGCGGGTCGACCAGCGTGTACGTGATGTCGCCGAGCAGGTTGGCGACGAGCCCGAGCAGCGAGAAGATGAACAGCGCGCCGAGCATCACCGGGTAATCGCGGTTGATCGTCGCCTCGAACCCGAGCAGCCCGAGCCCGTCGAGCGAGAAGATCACCTCGATCAGCAGCGAGGAGGTGAACAGCACGCCGATGAACGCCGCCGGGAAGCCGGCGATGACGATCAGCATCGCGTTGCGGAACACGTGGCCGTAGAGCACCCCGCGCTCGCTGAGCCCCTTGGCGCGCGCGGTGACGACGTACTGCTTGCCGATCTCGTCGAGGATCGAGTTGCGCGTCAGCATGGTCAGCGAGGCGAACGCGCCGATCACCATCGCCGCGACCGGCAGCGCCATGTGCCAGAAGTAGTCGGCCACGCGCGCCGGCCACGAGAGCTCGGCCCAGTTCTCCGACACCAGCCCCTGCGTCGGGAACCAGCTGAAGAACTGCCCGCCGGCGAACACCACCACCAGCAGCACCGCGAACAGGAACCCCGGCACCGCATAGCCGACGGTGATTGCGACGCTCGTCCAGGCGTCGAACCGCGTGCCGCTGCGCACCGCCTTGCGAATCCCGAGCGGGATCGAGACGAGGTAGGTCAGCAGCGTGGTCCACAGTCCGAGCGAGATCGACACCGGCAGGCGCTCGCCGATCATCTCGATCACCGGCCGGTCCTGGTAGTACGAGTTGCCGAAGTCGAGCCGGGCGAAATCCCACAGCATCTTGAAGTAGCGCTCGTGCACCGGGCGGTCGAAGCCGTAGAGCTTCTCGAGCTCGGCGACCATTTCCGGCTCGAGCTCGCCGGTCGGCATCAGCCCGCCGGCATCGCCCACGCCGCCGCCGATCGTCGCCGTGGCCGCGACGTTGGCGCCGGCGACCTTGGCCGCGAGTTGCTCGATCGGGCCGCCGGGGACGAACTGGATGATCGCGAAGCTGACGGTGACGATGCCGACCAGCGTCGGCACCATCAGCAGCACGCGCCGCAGCACGTAGGCGGCCATCCCGCTCACCGGTAGACCCCGTGCGACAGCGCGGCCTGCTTCCGTGCCTCGATCCACCAGGTGTCGGCCGACCAGTACGGGAAGTTCCAGGTCTGCTCGATCGCGGGCCGGCCGAACTTGTCCCAGTACGAGATCGGCAGTTCGCCGACCGGTGCCGCGTAGAGGTGGTGCAGCGGGATCGAGTAGTATTTGAAGCGCAGCACGCGATCGACCGCGCGCAGCGAATCCACCACCGTCCTGCGGTCGGTCGCGGCGATCAGCCGCGCAACCGCGTTGTCGATCGCCGGCTCTTTGATCCCCGCGCGGTTGAAGCTCGAGGGCGTGTCCGCCGCCTGCGAGCTGTAGAGCAGCGCCATTCCGGCGCCGGGCGAAGGCAACGGGGCGAAGACCTCGCGGTAATAGACCAGGTCGAAGTCGAAGTTGCGGGTCAGGTGGCGCATCTGCGCGGCGTCGACCGAGCGGAACTCGATCCGGATGCCGAGCTTCTCGGCGTTGCGGATGAACAGCGAGACCTGGTTGATCAGCAGCGGCGAGTAGGCCAGCAGCTCGAGCCGGACCGGTTCGCCGGACGCCGGATCGACCAGCCGGCCGTCCTGCACGCGATAGCCGGCCTCGGCCAGCAGGTCGCGCGCTTCGATCAGGTTGGCCCGCATCCGCGCGCGGCTGCCGCCGACCGGCAGCGACGGCGGCTCGGTGAACAGCTCGCTCGGCAGGCTGTCGCGGTAGGGCTCGAGGAATTCGAGCTCGCCCGGGCTTGGCAGGCCGGTCGCCTCGAACTCCATGTTCGGGATGTAGCTCGCCAGCCGCCCGTATTCGCCGCCGAGCACGGCCCGCTTGACCCACTCGAAGTCGTAGGCGAGCCACAGCGCCTTGCGCACGCGCACGTCCGACAGGAACTTGCGCCGCGCGTTGAAGGTGATCGAGTTGTAGATCGCGCCGTTGTCGTAGCGCAGCCGGTCGCGGCGGATGTCGCCTTCGAGCACCGCCGGCAGGCTTGCCTCCTGCCGCAGGTCCGAGGCGTTCATGTCGAGCCTGAGGTCCGACAGCCCGACGCGGAACGCCTCGTTGAGCAGCTGCGCGTCGCGGTAATAGTCGTTGCGCACGAGGTCGAAGTTGTTGCGCCCGCGGTTCACCGGGTGGTCGATCGCCCAATAGTCCGGGTCGCGCCGGAACACGACCGAGTGGCCGGCCTCGGCCTCGGCCAGCCGGTAGGGCCCGAGGCCGACCGGGATCTCCATCGACGGCTTGAACGGGTCGCGCTTCTCCCAGTAGTGCTTGGGCACGATCGGCATGGCCCCGATCACCGTCGGCAGCGTCGGGTTGTGCTTCATCGTGAAGGTGATCCGCACCTGGCGCGGGCCGGTCTTCTCGATCTTGGCCATCGTCTGCACGACGCGGGTGAAGGCGGGCAGGCTCAGCCCGTGCCCGAGTTCGGCCGAATAGATCACGTCCTCCGGCGTCACCGGCGTGCCGTCGTCGAACCGCGCCCGCGGGTCGAGCTCGAACTCGGCCCATGACAGGTCGTCGGGCCAGGTCACCGTCGTGCACACGAGGCAGTAGAACGACGCCGGTTCGTCGCGGCTCTGCTTCATCAGGCTGTCGGTCATGAACATCAGCGCCGGCGGGATCGTGCCGAGCAGGGCGATCTGGTTGAGGCTGTCGAAGCTCGCCCCCTGCGAAGCGTAGCGATAGCTGCCACCCTTCGGCGCGTCCGGGTTGACGTAGTCGAAATGCTCAAAGTGAGGACCGTACTTGAGCTCGCCCAAGACCGCGTAGCCGTGCGCCGTGGTGACGCCCGGGCTGGCGGTCAGCGCTGCCGCCTTCGGCCCGAGCAGCGCGAGCGCCAGCCCCAGCGCGACCATCCGCATCCGTTGAGGCAGACCCGCGAAACGGCCCATCGGCAAGTTCTCTCCCGCCGGCCAAGTCTTCCGATCCCCGCCCGCTTCACGCAACCGCAAAGTTGTAATAGCCTTGGGCGGAGCCGGCCGCAGACGCCGGCGGTGGCGAGAAGGGTGCGCGATGGAGCTCAGGGAAATCACACCCGGCTTCGGGGCCGAGATCAGCGGTCTCGACCTCGCCGGCCCGCTCGCGCCCGAGACCGAGGCTGACCTGGTCACGGCCATCGCCACCTACGGCGTGCTGGTGTTCCCCGACAGCGGGCTGACCGACGAAACGCACGTCTGGTTCAGCCGGATATTCGGCAATCTGTGGACCACGCCGGCCTCGGCCACGGCGCAGCCGCGGTTCGCCTACCCGCACCTGTTCGACGCCGGCAACCTGACCCCCGACGGGCGCATCAGCGACGACGAGCTGGCGCGCCATCGGCGCGCGGGAGCCCGGCTGTGGCCCACCGATTCCTCGTTCACGAAGGATCGCACGACCTATTCGCTGCTGCTCGCGCACGAGGTCCCGCGCGAGGGCGGGCAGACCCACTTTGCCGACATGCGTGCGGCCTACGAGGCGCTGCCCGAGGCGACGAAGGCGCGCATCGAGGGGCTCGCGGCGCTGCATTCCTGGTGGCACTCGCGTCGCGCCGCCGGCTACCCGGTCAGCGAGGAGGAGATCGAGAACCGCCCGCCGCAGGCGATTCACCCGCTGGTCCACGTCCATCCGGGCTCGGGCCGCAAGAGCCTCTACCTCGCCTCGCACGCGCGCGAGATCGTCGGCATGGACCGCGCGCAGGGGCGGGCGCTGCTCGATGAGCTGATCGCATTCGCCACCCAGCCGCGATTCACTTTCGCTCACACGTGGAAGCCCGGCGACCTCGTGATCTGGGACAACTTCGCGACGATGCACCGCGGCGGCGAGTACGACGACGTCAACCAGCGCCGCGACATGCGCCGGACCACGGTGATGGCCTGGCCGCCGCCGCCGGTGGTGCTCGATCCGCGCTTCGCCGACCGTTTCGATCCGGCGCAGTTCGAGGCGATGGTCCACGCCTGAAGCGGCGGTTCACGCCTCGGCGAGCAGGCGTTTCAGTTCGTTCGGGTCGATCGGCTTGCGGATGATCGAGATCCGCGGGTCGCAGCTGGCCAGGCTTTCCTGCGGGTTGCCGGTCATGATCGCACCCTTGATGCACGGCCATTTGCCGCGGACCGCCTCGAGCAGGCCGATCCCGTCGAGCCGCGGCATCGAGAAGTCGGTCAGCACGAACTCGGGCCGCTCGGGGCCCCGCTCGATCTGCTCGAGCGCGTCGCGGCCGTCCTCGGCCACGCTGACCACCAGCCCCAGGTCGCGCAGCTGCTCGGACAGGATCAGCCGCACGCTCTCGTCGTCGTCGACTACCAGCACCGAACCGATGGCGATGTCCGACGCGTGTTCGGTATCGGCCGCGGCGTCGCCGGCGGCTTCGGCGTGGGTTGCCGGCAGGACCATGGCGATGCGCGTCCCGCGGCCGCTCTCGCTCTCGATCGCGAACTCGCCGCCCGACTGCTGGACGAACCCGGCCACCATCGACAGCCCGAGCCCGGTGCCCTTGCCGGCCGACTTGGTGGTGAAGAACGGTTCGGTCACCCGCTCGAGCAGTTCGCCCGGAATCCCTTCGCCTTCGTCCTCGACGCGGATGCGCAGGAAGTCGCCCTTCGCTCCGCCCGGGGGCGCGGCCTCCTCGATGGTCACGCGGACGGTGCCGCCGTCGGGCATCGCGTCGCGCGCGTTGATCAGCAGGTTGACCAGCGCCAGCTCGAGCTGGGCGCCGTCGACATAAAGCTGCAGGTCGGTCTCGGGCAGCCGCCACTCGACCGCGACGCGGTCGCCCATCGCATGCGCGATCAGGCCCGAGACCGTGTCGCGCAGCCTCGCCGGGGCCAGGCTCGACGGGCTGAGCTCCTGCTTGCGGGCGAACGCCATCAACCGGCGGACGAGCTCGGCGCCGCTTTCGGCGGCATAGCGCATGTGCTCGACGATCTTCCGCTCGCGCTCGCCGAGCGCCAGCCGCGCCTCGAGCAGCCTGAGGCCGCCCAGGACCGCCGCGAGCAGGTTGTTGAAGTCGTGCGCCACGCCCCCGGTCAGCTGGCCGAGCGCCTCGGACTTGCGCGACTGGACGAGCTGCTGCTCGAGCTCGCGCTGGGCGGTCACGTCGATCATCGTTCCGACCCACACGCCCTCGGCTTCGGCCGACTTCACGCTCTGGTCGATGACGTGGATCACCGATCCGTCGCTGCGCGCCCAGCGATAGTTCGAGGTGACCATCGGCCCTTCGCTGCTGGCCAGCCGCTTCTCGAGCGCGTCGGCATCGGAGCCGACGATCCGGTCGCACCAGCGCAGCTCGCCCGCGTTCAGCGCTTCCGCGTCGGCGCCCGCGAACTGGCCGAGGTCGCCGCCGATGAAGCGCCGGTTGAGCCGCCCGTTGGCATCGAAGCTCGCCTCGTACATCGCCAGCGGCAGGGCATCGAGAATCGCCGCCTGCCGCAGCCGCGTCTGCTGCAGCTCGCGTTCGACCGCGAGCCGTTCGGTCTCCGCGTGCAGCTTGGCCTCGCGCAGTTCCTGCTCGGCCGCCGCCTGTTCGGCGATCTGCTGGCGCAGCAGGTAGAGGTCGACGAACACCGCGACTTTCGAGCGCAGCACCACCGGGTCGACCGGTTTGAACACGTAGTCGACCGCACCCATCGCGTAGCCGCGCATCAGGTGCTCGGTTTCCTTGTTGACCGCCGACAGGAAGATGATCGGAATGCGCGCCGTCTGCCACCGCTGGCGGACCAACGCCGCGGTCTCGTAGCCGTCCATCTCGGGCATGAACACGTCGAGCAGGATGACCGCGAATTCGCCCTTGAGCAGCTCGCGCAGCGCGGTGCGCCCGGAAGTGGCGGTGACCACGTCGGCCAGCGGTTCGAGCACTTCGGACAGCGCCAGCAGGTTGCGCTCGTCGTCGTCGACGATCAGCACCCGCGCGCGGGTGCCCGCGCTGGCGGCCCCGGCTGGCCGGTTCGCAATCGGAAGGACGCCCATGGCCGGTTCGTCGCTCACGCCGCGTTCGGCACGCCGGTATTCCGGGCGGAGTCCGCGCCGGCCCTGGCCCGCCCGATCCACACCCTGAGCAGGGCCAGCAGGAGGTCGATGTCGACCGGCTTCGAAATGTAGTCCGAGGCGCCGGCGTCGAGGCACTTCTGCCGGTCGCCTTTCATCGCCTTGGCCGTGACCGCGATCAGCGGGAGGCCGGCCAGCTGCGGGTTCGAGCGGATCCGCTGGACGGTCTCGTAGCCGTCCATCTCGGGCATCATGATGTCGATCAGCGCCACGGCGATGTCGGGGTTCCGCTCGAGGATGGCGATACCTTCGGCGCCCCGCTCGGCGTGCAGCACTTCGGCGCCGTGCGCTTCGAGCACGCTGGCCAGCGAGTAGATGTTGCGGATGTCGTCGTCGACGATCAGCAGCCGCGTTCCGGCCAGTTCGAGCAGCGCCTCGCGCGGTGCCGCGGCGTCGACCTCGCGCTTGGCGGATTGCCGCCGCCGGCGCTTGCCGCTGAGCGATTCGGCGATCGAATCGAACAGCCGCGCCAGCTCGTCGCGGGCCGCAGGTTTCTCGATCACCTGAGTCGCGCCGAGCGTCAGCGCATGGGCCGCCTGCTCGGCGCCCGAGATGACGTGGACCGGAATCGCGCTGCTCTCCGGGTCGTGCCGCAGCAGGTCGAGCAGCACGAATCCGTCGATGTCGCTGAGCCCGAGATCGAGCGTGATCGCGCTCGGCCGCAGCTTGCGCACCATCGCCAGCGTTCCCGAGCCGGCCGACGAGATGACTCCCTTGAGCGAGGCCTCGTGCGCCACGTCGAGCAGGATCCGGGCGAACGTCGGGTCGTCCTCGACGATCAGCACGAATGGCTGGTCGGCGAGGTTGTCGCGATCGTCCTCGACTTCGCGCTCGCTCGCCGCGTCCGATCCCTCGATCACCGACTCGGGCAGGGCCAGCGCCGGGGCCACGCCGGGCGACTTGGTCGGCACGTAGAGCGTGAAGGTCGACCCCTTGCCCGGCGTCGAGCGCACCTGGATCTCGCCGCCGAGCAGGCTGGCGATCTCGCGGCTGATCGACAGGCCGAGCCCCGTGCCGCCGTACTTGCGGCTGGTGGTCCCGTCGGCCTGCTGGAACGCCTCGAAGATCAGCCGCTGCTTGTTTTCGGGGATGCCGATGCCGGTATCGCTGACCGCGATCTCGATCGCCGAGTCGACGTCGCCGAGCACCGGGTGCGTCGGCGTCCAGCCGTCGCGGGCCAGCCGCACCGCCAGCGTCACGCTGCCCTCGGAGGTGAACTTGAACGCGTTCGACAGCAGGTTGAGCACCACCTGCTGCAGTCGCTTCTCGTCGGTGCGGATGGTCTCCGGCAGGTCGGGCGCGAACTCGACCTCGAACGCCAGCTGCTTCTCCGAGGCGAGTTGGCCGAAGGTGCGCTCCATGTGCAGCTTGAGCGCCGCCAGCGACATGTCGCCGATCTCGATCGCCACCGTGCCGGATTCGATCTTCGACAGGTCGAGGATGTCGTTGATCAGGTTGAGCAGGTCGGTCCCGGCTGAGTGGATCGTGCGGGCGAACTCGGTCTGCTTCTCGTTGAGGTTGCCCTGCTGGTTGTCGGCCAGCATTTTCGACAGGATCAGCAGCGAGTTGAGCGGCGTGCGCAGCTCGTGGCTCATGTTGGCGAGGAACTCGGACTTGTACTTAGAGGTCAGCGCCAGCTGCTCGGCCTTCTCCTCGACCGCGCGGCGCGCCATCTCGATTTCGAAGTTCTTCGCTTCGACCTGCTTCTTCTCGTTCTCGAGCAGCTGGGCCTTTTCCTGCAGCTCCTCGTTGGTCGCGTGGAGCTCCTCCTGCTTGCGCGTCAGTTCGGTCTGGCGGCTCTGCAGCTCCTGCGTCAGCAGCTGCGATTCCTTGAGCAGCTCCTCGGTGCGCATCGTCGCGGCGATCGTGTTGAGCACGATGCCGACGGTCTCCATCAGCTGGGTCAGGAAGGTGTGGTGGGTCTCGTTGAACTCTTCGAACGAGGCCAGCTCGATGACCGCCTTGACCTCGTCCTCGAACAGCGCCGGGAGGATGTTGATGTTGGCCGGCGGCGCCGCGCCGAGGCCCGAGCCGATCCTGATGAAATCGCCGGGCACCTGGTTGAGCCGCATCGACCGCTTGTCGGCGGCGGCCTGGCCGATCAGGCCCTCGCGCAGCGCGAACTTGTCCTTGAGCTCGTCGCGCCGGTCGGCGCCGTAGGTCGCGACCAGGTCGAGCGACGGCTCGCCGTCGTTCTCGTTGGCGACGTAGAACACGCCGTACTGGGCGTTCACCAGCGGCGCGAGCTCGCTCATGATCAGGTTGGAGATCGTCGTCAGGTCGCGCTCGCCCTGCAGCATGCGGCTGAAGCGGGCGAGGTTGGTCTTGAGCCAGTCCTGCTCGGCGTTCTTGAGCGTCTGATCCTTCAGGTTGAGGATCATCTCGTTGATGTTGTCCTTGAGCGCCGCCATTTCGCCCGAGGCTTCGACCGCGATCGAGCGCGTCAGGTCGCCCTTGGTCACCGCGGTCGCCACTTCGGCGATCGAGCGCACCTGGTTGGTCAGGTTGGCGGCCATCGCGTTCACGTTGTCGGTCAGGGCGCGCCACAAGCCGGCGGCACCGGGCACGCGCGCCTGGCCGCCGAGCCGGCCCTCGACGCCGACTTCGTAGGCCATGTTGGTCACCTGGTCGCCGAACGTCGACAGCGTCTCGATCATGCCGTTGATCGTCTCGGCCAGCGCGGCGATCTCGCCCTTGGCGTCGAAGGTCAGCTTGCGCTTGAGGTTGCCCTGAGCAACCGCGGTGACGACGTCGGCGATGCCGCGCACCTGGTTGGTCAGGTTGTAGGCCATCAGGTTGACGTTGTCGGTCAGGTCCTTCCACGTGCCGCCGACCCCGGGGACCTGCGCCTGGCCGCCGAGCTTGCCCTCGGTGCCGACCTCGCGCGCCACGCGCGTGACCTCGCTGGCGAACGAGTTGAGCTGGTCGACCATCGTGTTGATGGTGTTCTTGAGCTCGAGGATCTCGCCGCGGACCTCCACGGTGATCTTCTTCGACAGGTCCCCCCGGGCGACGGCGGTGGTCACCTCGGCGATGTTGCGCACCTGGCCGGTCAGGTTGGCCGCCATCAGGTTGACGTTCTCGGTCAGGTCGGCCCAGGTCCCGGCGACGCCCGGCACTTGCGCCTGGCCGCCGAGCTTGCCCTCGGTGCCGACCTCGCGCGCCACGCGGGTGACTTCGGCGGCGAAGCTGTTGAGCTGGTCCACCATCACGTTGATGGTGTCCTTGAGCTCGGCGATCTCGCCGCGCACGTCCACCGTGATCTTGCGCGACAGGTCGCCGCGCGCGACCGCGGTCGTCACCTCGGCGATGTTGCGCACCTGGCTGGTCAGGTTGGACGCCATCGAGTTGACGTGGTCGGTCAGGTCCTTCCAGGTGCCGGCGACATCGGGCACCTGCGCCTGGCCCCCCAGCTTGCCCTCGGTGCCCACCTCGCGCGCCACGCGGGTCACTTCCGCCGCGAAGCCGTTGAGCTGGTCCACCATCGTGTTGATGGTGTCCTTGGGCTGCAGGATCTCTCCCTGCGCATCCACCGCGATCTTGCGCGACAGGTCGCCCCTGGCGACCGCGGTGGTCACCTCGGCGATGTTGCGCACCTGGCTGGTCAGGTTCGAGGCCATGGCGTTGACCGAGTCGGTCAGGTCGGCCCAGGTGCCGTCGACGCCCGGAACCTGCGCCTGCCCGCCGAGCTTGCCTTCGGTGCCCACCTCGCGCGCCACGCGCGTGACTTCCGCGGCGAAGCTGTTGAGCTGGTCCACCATCACGTTGATGGTGTCCTTGAGTTCGGCGATCTCGCCGCGCACGTCCACCGTGATCTTGCGG
Source organism: Pseudomonadota bacterium (assembly GCA_023432995.1). Classification (GTDB taxonomy): domain Bacteria; phylum Pseudomonadota; class Alphaproteobacteria; order Sphingomonadales; family Sphingomonadaceae; genus Croceibacterium_A. Next base: position 792 of record JAEZES010000036.1, on the reverse strand, counting down.
GACAGGTCGCCGCGCGCCACCGCGGTGGTCACCTCGGCGATATTGCGCACCTGGCTCGTCAGGTTGGACGCCATCGAGTTGACGTGGTCGGTCAGGTCCTTCCAGGTGCCGGCGACGTCCGGGACCTGCGCCTGTCCGCCGAGCTTGCCTTCGGTGCCGACCTCGCGCGCCACGCGGGTGACTTCCGCGGCGAAGCCGTTGAGCTGGTCCACCATCGTGTTGATGGTGTCCTTGAGTTCGGCGATCTCGCCGCGCACGTCCACGGTGATCTTGCGCGACAGGTCGCCCCGCGCCACCGCGGTCGTCACCTCGGCGATGTTGCGCACCTGGCTGGTGAGGTTGGACGCCATCGAGTTGACGTGGTCGGTGAGGTCCTTCCACGTGCCCGCGACGTCGGGCACCTGTGCCTGCCCACCGAGCTTGCCTTCCGTGCCCACCTCGCGCGCCACGCGCGTGACTTCCGCGGCGAAGCCGTTTAGCTGGTCCACCATCGTGTTGATGGTGTCCTTGAGTTCGGCGATCTCGCCGCGCACGTCCACGGTGATCTTGCGCGACAGGTCGCCCCGCGCAACGGCCGTGGTCACCTCGGCGATGTTGCGCACCTGGCTGGTGAGGTTGGAGGCCATCGCGTTGACCGAGTCGGTCAGGTCCTTCCAGGTGCCGGCGACGCCGGGCACGATCGCCTGGCCGCCGAGCTTGCCTTCGGTGCCCACCTCGCGCGCCACGCGCGTGACTTCCGCGGCGAAGCCGTTTAGCTGGTCCACCATCGTGTTGATGGTGTCCTTGAGTTCG
>JAEZES010000118.1 GCA_023432995.1 Pseudomonadota bacterium | reverse complement strand
GAACAGCGGCGCGGCGCGCGCAACGCCGGAGCCGCCTGCACGTTAGCCGGAAGCATCCCAACCCGATCGAGGAGCTTCCAATGAACACCAGTCACGACATTTCCGTGCTCAACTCGCTGATCGAGACCACGCTCGACAGCATGAAGGGCTTCAACGAGGCCGCCGAGGACGGCAACGGCACGCAGACGGCGTTCTTCCGCGAGATGGCCGGCGAGCGCAGCGCCTGCGCCAGCCAGTTGCAGGCGCGGGTGACCGCGCTCGGCGGCGATCCGGAAGAGCACAGCAGCTACACGGCCGCGGCGCATCGCGGATTCATGAATCTCAAGGAGACGATCATGGGCCGCGACGAGCGGGCGGTGATCGAGGAAGTTGAACGCGGCGAGGACTACATCAAGGGCAAGTACGAAGCGGCGCTGCAGGATTCGGACCTGACGCCGGAGACCCGCGAAGTGATCCAGCAGGCCTACGCTTCAGTCCGCAAGGGCCACGACCGGGCCAGCGCGATGAAGCACCAGATGGCGCACTGATCGCCGTTCGTCGGGCAATTCGCGCCGTTCGCCGAACGGGAGCGAACTTTCACCGCACGACCACGCTCAAATGCCTGTGGCGGCCGTCCACCAGTCCCGGACAAGGCCGAGGCGGATCGGTTCCCCCCGCCGAGGAGAAGGGGCGTCCGAGGGCGCCCCTTCTTCCTTCCCCAGCGAGACTGGGGCTAGGGCTTGCACGCGCGCGAAGGGCGGCGCCTAGTCCTCGTCTAGAGCTGGCCGAGCATGTGCTCGGCGCTGCTGACCCTGAAGTCGCCGGGCGCCTCGACATTGAGCTCGGTGATCACGCCGTCGTCGAGGATCGCCGAGAAGCGCTGGCCGCGCTTGCCCATGCCGAACCCGCTGCCGTCCATCGTCAGGCCGAGCGCCTCGACAAACTCGCCGTTGCCGTCGGCCAGCATGGTGATGTCGGGTGAGCCGGAGGCCTTGTTCCACGCGCCGAGCACGAACGCGTCGTTGACCGCGGTGGCGACGATCTCGTCGACGCCTTTGGCCCTGAGCGCATCAGCGTTCTCGACGAAGCCGGGTAGGTGCTTGGCGGAGCAGGTCGGGGTAAAGGCGCCGGGGACCGAGAACAGCGCCACTTTCTTGCCGGCGAAATACTCGCCGCTCTGGACCTTCTCGGGACCGGCTTCGGTCGCCTTGACCAGCGTGACGTCCGGAATCCTGTCGCCCTTCGCAATCGTCATGATGGAAATCCTTCCTGTCCCTCGTCCGTCCTCCCAGATAGTCGCGCGCCCGGGGCATGCAACCCGCTTTGCGCGGCCACCGCATGGTTAACCTCGCCTCGCCGGACAGGGTTAATTTCGCTTTACCCTCTATGTTGAAGAAGCGGTAAACGCCGGGGCGCAGCCTCCGTCCTCGCGGGACTCGCCCGCGGGGGACTTGGGACATGGGGTACGCAAGAAAGGGGCTTTCGGCACTGGCCGCCGCAGCCCTGGTCGCCGGCCATCCGGCAGCGGCGCAAACCGACCTCGAGACGGCGGAAAAGCTGCGCCGGCTCGACATCATGCTGATGGTCACGGCGCTGCGGTGCCGCTTCGGCGAACACAACTTCCAGGCTGACTACGACGCGTTTGCGACGCGTCACCTGCGAACCCTGAACGGGGCCGCGCGCACGCTGACGGCCGAGCTCTCGCGCCGCCACGGGAGCCAGGGGGCGCGGCGCGCGCTCGACCGGATGAGCACCGGCATCGCCAACGGCTACGGGATGGGGCACCCGCAGCTCGAGTGCGCCGATCTCAAACGGACGACGCGCGACCTCGCCAGCGACGGCAATCCCGCCGCGCTGGTGGCGGCCGCGGACCGGCTCATCGAGCCGTCGCAGGACAGCGTGTTCCTCCTCGCACGCCGCTGAGCGCGCGACTCCTCGATCGATTCGGCCCGCAAACTCCCTCGGGCAGCGCCGGCAACGGCGCTGCCCGCTTGCTTTGCGGGCTTTACCTTGGGCGCCCGGGCGGGCTATGGGCCTGACCCGATAACTGGCGTTCGCATGGAGCCCCGGCTGCGCCCTCATCCGACAACCACAGAGGAGTTGCACGTGGCCACTGCTGCCGTCGTCGAGAACGATTACATCGTCAAGGACATCGCCCTGGCCGAGTATGGCCGGGCGGAGATCGCCATCGCCGAGACCGAAATGCCCGGCCTGATGGCGCTGCGCGAGGAATACGGCGCGAGCCAGCCGCTCAAGGGCGCGCGGATCACCGGCTCGCTGCACATGACGATCCAGACCGCGGTTCTGATCGAGACGCTTGTCGCACTCGGCGCCGAAGTGCGCTGGGCGACCTGCAATATCTTCTCGACCCAGGATCACGCCGCGGCGGCGATCGCCGCGCAGGGCATCCCGGTGTTCGCGATCAAGGGCGAGAGCCTCGCCGAGTACTGGGACTACGTCGGCCGCATCTTCGACTGGGGCGACGACACGACCTGCAACATGATCCTCGATGACGGCGGCGACGCGACGATGTTCGCGCTGTGGGGCGCCCGGGTCGAGGCCGGCGAAGCGCTGTTCGAGCCGTCGAACGCCGAGGAGGTCGAGTTCTGCCGCGCGCTCAAGGGATTCCTCCAGCGCAAGCCCGGCTACCTGACCAAGGCGGTGCAGACGATCAAGGGCGTCTCCGAGGAGACCACTACCGGCGTGCACCGGCTCTACAGCCTCGCCAAGCAGGGCAAGCTGCCGTTCCCGGCGATCAACGTGAACGACAGCGTGACCAAGTCGAAGTTCGACAACCTCTACGGCTGCAAGGAGTCGCTGGTCGACGCGATCCGCCGCGCGACCGACGTGATGCTCGCCGGCAAGGTCGCCTGCGTTGCCGGGTTCGGTGACGTCGGCAAGGGCTCGGCGGACTCGCTGCGCAACGGCGGCGCGCGGGTGATGGTGACCGAGATCGACCCGATCTGCGCGCTGCAGGCGGCGATGGAAGGCTACGAGGTCGTGACGATGGAAGAGGCGGTCAAGCGCTGCGACATCTTCGTCACCGCGACCGGCAACGAGGACGTGATCACCGCCGAGCACATGAAGGCGATGAAGCCGATGAGCATCGTCTGCAACATCGGCCACTTCGACAGCGAGATCCAGATCGCCGCGCTCGACAACTACGACTGGGCCGAGGTCAAGCCGGGGACCGACATCGTCACTTTCCCCGACGGCAAGAAGATCATCATCCTCGCCAAGGGGCGGCTGGTGAACCTCGGCTGCGCCACCGGCCATCCGAGCTTCGTGATGAGCTGCAGCTTCACCAACCAGGTGCTGGCGCAGATCGAGCTGTTCACCAAGGGCGACCAGTACAACAACGACGTCTACGTGCTGCCCAAGCACCTCGACGAGAAGGTCGCCGCGCTGCACCTCGACAAGCTCGGGGCCAAGCTGACCAAGCTCAGCCAGCGCCAGGCCGACTACATCGGCGTGCCGGTCAACGGTCCGTTCAAGGCCGAGCACTACCGCTACTGAGCCTTTCTCCTGCCGTCCGCGGCAGGAGGCGAGGGGTGGGCGCGCGCCCGCGCGGGGCCCCCCAGCGGGCGCC
>JAEZES010000112.1 GCA_023432995.1 Pseudomonadota bacterium | reverse complement strand
AGATGGGTGAGCGCGCTCGTTCCGGACCCAGCCTGCTTCATCCCTGTCACCGCGAACGATCCACCGGGTTTCCTTAGCATCCGCACCCGGCGCTTCAATTGGCAAGCCCGACCGGTCGCGGATCACGGCCGTATTGCGCTTGCCCGCGCGTTCGCTAGACGCCCGCCCCATGGCCAATGCCCCGCGCTCCCTTGCCGACATCCTCGAGGAGTACACCTTCCTCGACGCCGACGAACGCTATCGCCTGCTGATCGAGCTCGGCCGCGAGCTCGACGAGATGCCGCAGGCGCTCAAGACCGACGCCACGCTGGTGCGCGGCTGCTCGGCCAGCGTGTGGGTCTACCCGACCGAGGCGGGCGGCCGGCTTCACTTCCTCGCCGACAGCAACGCGGCGATCACCAAGGGCATCGTCGCGCTGGTGCTAGCCGCGGTGCAGGACAGGCCGGCGGCCGAAGTCGCCGCAATGGACGTGGCGGCGGCGCTCGAACCGTTCGACCTCAGGAACCAGCTCAGCTCGAACCGCACCCAGGGCGTCCCCAACATGATCGCGCTGGTGAAAGAGCACGCGGCGCGGCTGGCCTCGGCCTGAGTGCGGCGGCCGCTCTACCTGGCGGCCGGCCTTGTAGCCCTTGGCATCGGCGCGATGGGCGTGGTGGTGCCGGGATTGCCCACGGTCCCCTTCCTGCTCGTGGCCGCCTTCTGCTTCGCGCGCGGCAACCCGGATTGGGAGCACAGCCTGCTCGCGCACCCGCGCTGGGGGCCTGCGATCCGCGACTGGCGCGAGCGCGGGGCGATTTCGCGCCGCGCCAAGGCCGCCGCGCTGGTCACGCTAACGCTTAGCGCCGCCTTGGCGTGGTGGACGATGAGCTGGCCGCTGTTCCTGCTCCCTGCCCTGGCAACTGCCGTCGCCGGCGCCTGGATCGCGAGCCGTCCGAACTAGGTCGTGGCGTTTTCGCGCAGCGCCACCCTGCCCGCCGCGCGCTGCCGCCGAAGGTCTTCCTTGAGCGCCGCCGGATCGCGCGCCCAGACGAAGCCGAAGCTGACCCCGCCCTCCTTGCCGACCGCCGCGTGGTGGAGGTTGTGCGCCTGCACCAGCCGCTTGAGATATCCGCGCCGCGGCACGTAGCGGAACCAGCGCTGGTGGACGAGGCCGTCATGGACCAGCGTATAGATGATCCCGTAGCCGAGAATGCCGAGGCCGATCCAGGTGCCGGGCCACCAGGCGCGCTCGCCGAGGACCCACCCGGACCCGAGCGCGAACATCGCCATGCTCATCGCGGCGCCGACCAGCGCGAACCGGTCGTTCTTCTCGAGCCGCCCGTCGTGCGGCTCGTGGTGGTCGCGGTGCCAGGCCCAACCGAAGCCGTGCATGACGTACTTGTGGCTCGCCCACGCGACCCATTCCATCGCCGCCACGGTGGCGATCACGATCAGCGCGGGCACGAGCCAGTCCATGCCGCCTAAATAGGCGCTTCTCCGGGGCAAAGACAGCCCCGCTTGAAATGTAGCGCGGCGCGCGTAAGTGCCCCGCATGGCCAGCAAACCGCGCACGCTTTACGAGAAGATCTGGGACGAGCACGTCATCGAACGGCGTGACGACGGCACCTGCCTGGTCTTCATCGACCGCCACCTGGTGCACGAGGTGACCAGCCCGCAGGCGTTCGAAGCGCTGCGGATGAGCGGCCGCAAGGTGCGTCACCCCGAACTGACGCTGGCGGTGCCCGACCACAACCTGCCGACCACGGCGCGGATCGACGCCGCCGGCAACCGCGTGCCGATCGCCGATCCCGAGAGCCGCGACCAGCTCGCCGCGCTCGAGCGCAACGCGCCCGAGTTCGGCGTGCGTTACTTCGACGCGACCAGCCGCGACCAGGGCATCGTCCACGTCGTCGGCCCCGAGCAGGGCTTCACCCTTCCCGGCACGACGCTGGTCTGCGGCGACAGCCACACCGCCGCCCACGGCGCGCTCGGCGCGCTCGCCTTCGGCATCGGCACGAGCGAAGTCGAGCACGTGCTGGCGACGCAGACGCTGCTGCTGCGCTCGTGGAAGACGATGGAAGTGCGGGTCGAGGGCGAGCTCGGCCCGGGCGTCACCGCCAAGGACCTGATCCTGCACATCACCGGGGTCATCGGCACCGCCGGCGGCACCGGCCACGCGATCGAGTACCGCGGCAAGGTGTTCGAGGACATGAGCATCGAGAGCCGCCTGACGGTGTGCAACATGAGCATCGAGGGCGGCGCGCGCGTCGGCCTGATCGCGCCCGACGAGACGACCTTCGCCTACCTCAAAGGCCGCCCGTTCGCGCCGAAGGGGGAGGAATGGGACCGCGCCGTCGCTTATTGGCGGACGCTCAAGACCGACGAGGGCGCGACGTTCGACAAGTCGGTGGTGATCGATGCGAGCAAGGTGGAGCCGACCGTGACCTGGGGCACCAGCCCCGAGGACACGGTGGCGATCGGCGGCGTGGTGCCGGACCCGGCAAGCTTCGCCGACCCCTCGAAGCAGAAGGCCGCGCGCGCCAGCCTCGACTACATGGGCCTCGAGCCGGGCCAGCGGATGGCCGAGGTGGAGGTGCAGAACGTGTTCATCGGCTCGTGCACCAACAGCCGCATCGAGGACCTGCGCGCGGCAGCCGCGGTGCTCCGGGGCCGGCGCAAGGCCCCGAACGTCAAGTGGGCGATCGTCGTTCCCGGCTCGGGTCTCGTCAAGGAACAGGCCGAAGCCGAGGGGCTCGACAAGGTGTTCACCGACGCCGGCCTCGAGTGGCGCGAGCCCGGCTGCTCGGCGTGCCTCGGCATGAACCCCGACAAGGTCCCTCCCGGCGAGCGCTGCGCCTCGACCAGCAACCGCAACTTCGTAGGAAGGCAGGGCCCGGGCGCGCGGACGCACCTCGTCAGCCCGGCGATGGCCGCGGCGGCGGCGGTGACCGGCAAGCTGACCGACGTGCGGGAATTGGTCTGAACCGTCAGACACGCGCCTTCTCGGCCACCCGATCTTGCCCGCTCCCCACTCCCCGCCTTGTCACCCTGAACTTGTTTCTGGGCCCATCGTGCCGCACGCGCCGAGCGATCGCGCTGAAGCAGGGCTGCCGGCAACCTTGCGGACAGCGCCGCGATTGAACGAAGGCTCAGAGCGTGAGGAGAAATGGGCCCTGAAACAAGTTCAGGGTGACGGGAGAATCGGGAGAGAACGGTGACTTTCGCGTCTTCGCGTCTTCGCGTGCACAATCCGTCACAACCGCCGACCACCAAGTAGCCGGTGCGGAAAGCGTCGTTCCCGCCAGTCGCCGCGCCCGACACGCGCGTGCTCGTCCTCGGCAGCCTGCCGGGCGAGAAGTCGCTCGCCGCGCAGCGCTACTACGCCCACCCGCAAAACCGCTTCTGGCACCTGATCGGCACAGTCATCGGCACCGAGCTGGGGCCGCTCGACTACGAAGACCGTCTCGAGGCTCTGCTCGCAGCCAAGGTAGGACTGTGGGATACCGTCGCCTCGGCGCACCGCACCGGCAGCCTCGATGCCTCGATCCGCGAGGCCGAGCACAACCCGCTGTCCGATCTCGCCGCTTCGCTGCCCGAGCTGCGCGCGGTCGGATTCAACGGCAAGACCTCGGCCCGGATCGGCATGCCGCAACTCGCCCACACGAGCCTCGCCCTGGTCCCCCTCCCCTCGTCCAGCCCCGCCCATGCCGCGATGCCGCTCGCCGAAAAGGAAAAGCTGTGGGGCCGATTGCGCGAATTCCTTGCCTGAACGCGCCCGGCTCCCCATTGAGGAAGACATGACCAAACGCCTCAGCAATACCGGCAAGGCCGCGATCGCCGGCGCGATCGGCTCGGCGGCCGTCGCCGCCGCCCTGCTCTACGTCAACCGGCGCAAGGACAAGAAGAACAAGCCGACCCAGCCGGGCCCGATCCCGAGCGGCGAGCCGCCGGAGACCGACTGATGGAGCCCGTCGACCGGGTCGAGGGCCGGGCGATCCCGTTCGGCCTCAAGAACGCCGACACCGACATCATCATCCCCGCGCGCTGGCTCAAGACCGTGACGCGCGAGGGGCTCGGCCGCGGCGCGTTCGAGGCGTTGCGCGCCGATCCCGACAACGTGTTCGACCGGCCCGAGTTCAAGGGCGCGCCGATCCTCATCGCGGGCGACAACTTCGGCTGCGGCTCGAGCCGCGAGCACGCCGCCTGGGCGCTGCTCGACATGGGGGTGAAGGCGGTGATCGCGCCGAGCTTCTCCGACATCTTCTCCGGCAACGCGTTCAAGAACGGCATCCTCACCGTGGCGCTGCCGCAGGAACAGGTCGACCGGCTGCTGGAAGTGGCCGAGACCGACCCGATCTCGATCGACCTCGAGCACCAGACGGTGACCACGCCGTTCCAGGACCGCTTCACGTTCGAGATCGACCCGTTCCGCAAATATTGCCTGCAGGGCGGCCTCGACGAAGTGGCGCTGACGCTGCAGCGCAGCGAGGCGATCACCGAGTACGAGCAACGCATGTCGGCGACGCGCCCCTGGGTCGCGCGCGGCACCGGGATTGCCGCCTGACGAGACGGGGCGCTATTGAGCTGCGAAACCGATTCAAGGGAATGCCTGACGATGACCGACTTCAATGATCGCAAGCGTGCCGAGGAAGCCAAGTTCGCGATGGACGCCGACACCGCGTTCCGCGTCGCCGCCCGCCGCAACCGCCTGCTCGCCGGCTGGGCCGCCGAGAAAATGGGGCTGACCGCCGAGGAAGCGCAGGTCTACGCCAAGGAAGTCATCCAGTCCGATTTCGAGGAAGCCGGCGACGAGGACGTGATCCGCAAGGTCCTCGGCGATCTGACCGCCGCCGGGTGCGACATCGACGAGGCCGGGGTCCGCGCCGCGGTCGAGGAGAAGATGGTCGAGGCCAAGCGCCAGCTGATGGCGGGCATCTAGGACCTCGAGCGATGGCCATGCCCGCCGCCGAGATCGAAGCGCTGATCAGGGCCGCGTTGCCCGACGCCGAGGTCGAGATCGAGGCGCTGGTCGACGACGGCGATCACTACCGCGCCCGCGTGGTCTCGGCCGCCTTCGCCGGCAAGAACCGCGTGCAGCAGCACAAGCTGGTCTACGACGCGCTCGGCGGCCGGATGGGCGGTGAGCTCCACGCCTTGCAACTGGTCACCGCCGTTCCCAACTGATCCCCACCCCCATCAGCAGGCTTAACCCGATGTCCGACACCCACGAGCGTATTTCCCAGATCGTCAGCAACAACGACGTGGTGTTGTTCATGAAGGGCACGCCGCTGTTCCCGCAGTGCGGCTTCTCGAGCCGCGCGGTGGCGATCCTCGACCATTGCGGCGTCGCCTACGAGAGCGTCGACGTGCTGCAGGACATGGACATCCGCCAGGGCATCAAGGCGTTCTCCGACTGGCCGACGATCCCGCAGCTCTACGTCAAGGGCGAGTTCGTCGGCGGCAGCGACATCATGATGGAGATGTACCAGGCCGGCGAACTGCAGCAGCTGCTCGACGAGCAGCAGGTCGCCAAGGCCAGCTGACCGCTTCCTCCGGCGACCGATAGGGGGCCGCTCGGCCCCCTTTTTGTTTGTCGCGACGAGCGATTCGTGATCCCTTGCCGTTCCCGGCGCGGACGATGCCGGCGACAGGGGGGATGGACCATGGGTGTCGGTCAGGTCATCACGGACACGTTCCGGACGGTAAAGCAGAATCTGGGCTCGCTGCTGGTGCTGTGGGCGCTCTTTCTCGGGATCACCATCGTGCTGTTCTTCGCGCTGACGCTCGGCGTCGGGACAGCCGCCATCGCCGGGCTGGCCTCGATGGGAACGGGCGAGGCGCCCGAGGGCGGCTCGTTCGCGGCGCTCGGCGGCATGATCGTGTTCATGATCCTGTTCTACGTCGGCTACCTGCTGGTCGCGATGGCGCAGTACGCGTCGATGATCACGCTGGCCTCGCCGGTCAGGCAGACGACCGTAAATGAGGCGCTCGCTTCGGGATGGCGCTCGGCGCCGGCGCTGCTGCTGCTGATGGCCTTGCTGCTGATCGCGTACTTCGCCGTGGCGATGGTCGCAGCCGCGGCCGGCGCGGCGTTCTCGGCGATGGGGGAAGGGGGTCCCGGCCTGCTTGCGCTCGTGCTGCTGCCGGTGCTGGTCTGGCTCGGCTGCCGGCTGTCCCCGCTGTTCGCGGTGGTCGCGGTGGACGGCGTGCGCAACCCGTTCACGGCCATCGCCCGCGCGTGGCACCTGACCCGCGGGCACGCGCTGACGATCTTTCTCGCGTCCCTGGTCTTCCTGCTGATCCTCGCGGTGCTCTGCGGCCTGGCGTTGCTGCCGTCGATCGGTGTGCTGAGGACGCTCGGGGATCCGACGGCAATGGCCGATCCGGGAGTCGGGACGGCGCTGGGCGGCATGGGGCTTTTCCTGCTCAGCCTGCTGGTCATGAGCGCGCTGTTCAACGTCTGCTACTGCGCGTTCCTGGCGGTGATTCACGGCACGCTGTCGAATGCTGCAGGCGAAGGGACCGCCGCAGCCTTCGCCTGAGCGGGCGCGGGTTCAGAGCGAACGCAGCACTCCCGCCGGCTTCGCGCGCAGCAGCGGCAGCGACGCCCCGAGCGCGAACGCCAGCACCAGCGCGATGCCGGCGCCGAGCACCGCGAACACGCGCGGCCAGTCGGGCAGCCATTCGAACTCGAACATCTGGACGATGACCAGCCACGCGGTCGTCCCGCCGAGCGCGAGCGCGACCAGCGCGAGGACCGCGGCGAGCAGGCCGAACTCGGCCAGCTGGAGCATCAGCAGCTGGCGCGTGCTGGCGCCGAGCACGCGCAGGATCACCGTGTCGTAGACCCGCGCCGCGCGAGCCGCGGCGATCGCCCCGAGCAGCACGGCAATGCCCGCCAGCACCGCCACCGAAGCGGCCGCGAGGATCGCCAGCGAGACCTGCTCGAGGATCGTCCGGGCCTGGGTCAGCAGCGGGCCGACCTCGATCACCGAGCTCGACGGGAAGCCGCGCACGAGATCGCGCAGCAGGCCGCCGGCAGCGGGACCCGGCGGCAGCTCGACCGTCGCGGCGAAGTTGTGCGGGGCGTCCTGCAGGGCGTTGGGCGAGAACACCAGCACGTAGTTGAAGCCCATGCTCTCCCAGTCGATCCGGCGGAAGTTGGCGATCCGCGCGCGCCGCTCGACCCCGAGCAGGCCGACCGTCAGGTAGTCGCCGATCCGCAGCCCGGCCGCCCGCGCGAGGTCGGCGTCGACCGAGACCAGCGGCTCGCCGGAGTACCCGGCCGGCCACCATTCGCCGGCGACCAGCGAGTTCCCCTCGGGCAGGGTCTCGGCATAAGTCAGCCCGCGCTCGCCGCGCAGCGCCCAGGCGCCGTCGGGCAGCTCGTCGAGCTCGCCGACCACCGTCGGCCGGTCCTGCGGCCCGTACGACAGGATCGCGCCGCGCAGCGTCGGCACGGCCTCGATCTTCGCCCCGGACGCCTGCTGGATGACGATCGCGCGAAACTCCGCCAGCCGGTCGCGCGGAATGTCGAGCACGAAATAATCGGGCGCGCGGCTCGGCACGCTGCGGCGGATGTTGCCGTCGAGGCTGGTCTGCACCGCGGCGAGCACGACGAACGCGGCCAGCCCGAAGCCGAGCGCGGTGACCAGCGCGCCGGTCGCCGCGCCGGGGCGGTGGAGGTTGGCCAGCGCCGCGCGGGCGATCGGGTCGGAC
>JAEZES010000192.1 GCA_023432995.1 Pseudomonadota bacterium | reverse complement strand
GTGGTGGGCCAGGCGGCGGAGGCGGTCCGGGCGGACCCGGTGGCGAAGACGACACCGGTGAAACGATCATTCCGCCGGGACCGGGGGCGGTCCCCGAGCCGGGCACCTGGGCGACGATGCTCATCGGCATGGGGCTGGTCGGCTTCGGGCTGAGACGGCGCAAGCGCCGCCCGGCTGCACACCCGGGAACGCGATGCGCTTCCTGCTAGCGGCCGCGCTCGCGGCCGTGGCGCTGGTGGCCGCCGCGCTGACCGCGCGGGGGACTGCTCCTGCACCTGGCGCCGAAGCTCCAAAACGCACCGAGGCCCCCCGCGACCGCATCGTCCTGCAGCCGGCCGCACTGGCCCAAGCGACGGCGGCGGGGCTGGTCCCGACCGGGACGCGCTCGCTGCTGCGGATCGACGGGCCGCTGCGTTACGGCCAGTTCGTCTGGCGCGACCGCGGCGTGCCCGAGGGACCGGTCGAGATCGTCGTCGACTTGCGCACCCAGGTGTTGTCGGTGTTCCGCTCGGGCCACGAGATCGCCAGCACGGTGGTGCTGTACGGCGCCGACGCCTACGAGACGCCGCTCGGCGAGCACCCGATCCGGGCCAAGGCGCGGCACCATCACTCGCAGGCCTACGACGCGCCGATGCCCTACACGCTGTGGCTGACCGGCGACGGCGTGGCGATCCATGCCAGCGACGTGCGCCGCGGACGCGCCACCCACGGCTGCATCGGCGTGCCCGAGGCCTTCGCCGAGCGGCTGTTCACGGCTGCGCAAGTCGGCGACACGGTGCGGATCGTCCGGTCAACGGAGCGGCAGGCCCGCGCAGCGAGCTGAGCTCGCCTTCACCATTTGTTGGTCATTCAAGGGCAAACCCGCCGAGACGCGGGAGATTTGTCCATGCCACGAGCCAACCTGCGACGCGCCGCCGCCGTCCTTCTGTTCGCTGCCACGCCGGCGCTCGTCGGCGCGGCGGACGGGATTCACGAGTTCGACCAGCGACTGCTTGCGAGCCATAACGAGGAGCGCGCCGCGCTCGGGCTGACGCCGCTGCGGTGGAACGCTCAGCTCGCCGCGGAGGCCGGCCGGTGGGCCGGACACCTCGCCGAAACCGGCCGGTTCGAGCACGCGCCGCTGGCAGAGCGCGGCCGCACGGGGGAGAACCTGTGGGGCGGCACGCCGGGACGGTTCACCCCCGAGCGGATGGTCGGCCTGTGGCTGGCCGAACGCCGTCACTTCAAGCCGGGCGCGTACCCGCAGAACAGCACCAGCGGCGACGCGCGCGACGTCAGCCACTACACGCAGGTGATCTGGCGCCGGACGACCGACGTCGGCTGCGCGCTGGCGCGGGGCGAGCGCGAAGACGTGCTGGTCTGTCGCTACCTCCAGCCCGGCAACGTGGTCGGGCAATCGGTCCTCTGACCGCCGGAATCGCCGGCGCCGCAATTTCTTTTCGGACGTCCGGGAACCGACCCGCGCCTCGGCCGTTACAGTCATACCGAATGATGAAAATCCTTCGGTTATGAGACAACTTCGAGAGATCGAAGATGTTTTCAGGAGCCCCGACGGCCTTGCGCCGCCGGGGCTTTTGCTTTGCCGCCCGAACGGGCAGGATCGCCGCCGATGGGAGCGGGGTACGACTACATCGTGATCGGCTCGGGTTCGGCGGGCGCGGTGATCGCCGCGCGGCTGAGCGAGGATCCGGCCGTGTCGGTCCTGCTGCTCGAAGCCGGCCCACGCGACCGCCATCCGCTGCAGCTGATGCCACTGGCGTTCCCGCGCGTCGCGCTCGGACGGATCGGCACCTGGCAGTTCGAGTCCGAACCCGAGCCGGCGCTGCACGGCCGGCGGCTGGCGATCCCGCGCGGCCGCACGCTCGGCGGGACCTCGTCGGTCAACGCGATGATCGCCGTGCGCGGCAACCGCCGCGACTACGACGACTGGGCGGCGCTCGGGCTCGAGGGATGGAGCTTCGCCGAGGTCCTGCCGTACTTCCGGCGGCTCGAGGCGCACTGGCGCGGGGACAGCGAGTGGCACGGCGGCGACGGGCCGGTGCGGATCTCGCGGATGGACGGCCCCGATCTCCTGTGGGAGCCGCTCCGTGCGGCCGCCGAGGCGGCGGGCATTGTCTATCGCGAAGATCCCAACGCGGCGGAGCAGGACGGCATCTCGCGCATGGAATCGACCGTCGGCGACGGGCGGCGCTCGAGCTCGGCGCGGGCCTACCTTTATCCGGCGCTGCGCCGGGCCAACCTGACCGTCGCGACCGGCGCGCTCGTTACGCGCATCGCCGTCCGCGGCGGACGCGCGGTCGGCGTGGAATACGCTCGGGCCGGCCGGCACCACAGCGTGCGCGCGGCGAGCGAGGTCGTCCTCGCCGCGGGCGCTTACGGCTCACCGCAGTTGCTGATGCTGTCGGGGATCGGCCCCGCCGACGAACTGCGCGCGACGGGGATCGAGCCGCTGCACGACTTGCCCGGCGTGGGCCGCGAGCTCGCCGATCACCCGGTGGTGATCGCCGAGTTCGAACTCAAGGAAGACCTCGGGCTGACCCGGCACCTGCGCGCCGACCGCGCGGCATGGGCCGCGGCGCGCTGGTTCGCGGGCGGCCGGGGGCCGTTCGCGTACACCGGCACGGTCGCCAACATCTTCGTCCGCTCGAGCGAAGGACTCGACCGGCCCGACATCCAGATGATGTGTCTCCCGCTCAGCGGCGACGCGCGCCTGTGGCTCCTCGGGGTCCAGCGCCGGCCACCGGCGATGCTGTCGGTGCGAACCGGCTACCTGCCGCTCAAGTCGCGCGGGTGGGTGCGGCTGCGCTCGGCCGACCCGCGCGATGCTCCGCGGATCTTCCTGAACCTGTTCGCCGAGCCCGGCGACCTCGACGGCATGGTGCGCTCGCTGCGGCTGACCCGGCAGATCTACGCGCAGCCGCCGCTGCGGGCGCTGATCGCGCGCGAAACGCGGCCGGGCGAAGCGCTGCTAAGCGACGCCGAGCTGGCCGAGCACGTCCGCCGCCATGCGACGCATCGCGCGCACCCGGCGGGCACCTGCCGGATGGGCGTCGACGAG
Source organism: Pseudomonadota bacterium (assembly GCA_023432995.1). Taxonomy (GTDB): domain Bacteria; phylum Pseudomonadota; class Alphaproteobacteria; order Sphingomonadales; family Sphingomonadaceae; genus Croceibacterium_A. The sequence goes on along the minus strand of JAEZES010000192.1, from coordinate 36,034 downwards.
GGAGCGGTGGTCGATGCCGCGCTGCGGGTCCGCGGACTCGACGGCCTGCGTGTCGCGGACGCCTCGATCATGCCTGCGCTGCCCCGCGGCAACCCCAACCTCGCCTGTATGATGATCGGCGAGAAGGCGGCCGACCTCATTCGCGGCCGGGCGATGCCGCCCGCCGGCGCAGCGGCCACACCAGCTGACTGAAATAGCCGTCGGGTGCGCTCACGCCGGGAACGCCGTACCCTTGCGGCCACGCATCGCCCGGCAGGTAGTGCGTCCCGAACCAGCGATCGAGCATCGGCAGGTGGACAGCGAAGTTCCGGTCGATCGCGTTCTCGTCGAGCGCGTGATGCCAGTGATGGAAGCGCGGCATGGCTATCCACCGCTCGAGCCAGCGCGCGCGCGGCGCGAAGTTGGCGTGGATGAACACCGCGTGGAACGAGACCAACGCAAGGTAGGCGTAAACCGCGCGCTCGTCGAAGCCGGCGACCACCAGCGGCAGGAGCACGAGGCCGCGCGTCAGGACGACATCGATCAGGTGCAGCCGCGAGCCGGCGATCCAGTCCATTTGCTCAGCCGAGTGGTGCACTTCGTGGAACCGCCATAGCCAGGGCACTGCGTGGAACGCGCGGTGGACCCAATACTGGGCGAGATCGGCAAGCAGCACGCAGAGCGCGAACTGCACCAGCAGCGGCAGCGCCTGCACGGCGCGCTGGAGCGTCGGCACGGCCAGTACGTCGCCGATGGCCACGGCCGGCGCCAGCACCAGCACGCTCATCAACTGGACCAGCGCGTGGCTCATAAAGAAGTACTGGGTGTCGGTCAGCCACCCCCGGCGGAACGGGCCCTGTTCGCGGCGGAGCGCGAAGGCGCGCTCGAGCGGCACGAACAGCGCCGCGGTCGCCAGCACGCCGAGCACGAACCAGTCGAGCCCGATGTATACCGCGCTCTCGCCCGCCCGGTCGATCTCGACGCCGCCCGCGCCGAGCGCCAGCGCGGCGGACGCGAGCGCCAGCCCGCCGATCCCGAGCGCCTTCCTCCGGCGGAGGAGCAGCGACAGCCCGGCGAGCGCCAGCGTCGTCAGGATCGCGAGGTCGATGGCCAGGCGCACCAGCTCGAGCGGATAGCGCGAGCGCAGCTCGGGAAGGGTCAGCCATTGCGGGAAGTGCAGGCACAGCACGGCCGAGACCGAAAGGATTCCGAGCACGACCGCGAGCACGCCGCTGATCCAGCCGGTGCCGAACCGCCGCGGTTCCGCGTCGGCGAAGATGCGCGCGATCGCCTGTTCCGCCGACAATGCCATGCCCCCTCGTCCTCCACCTGCGAGCCTATAGCCACGCTCGCGGGGAAAAAAGGTGAATTGCGGTGGCACGGCGCGCGGGCAGGCCCTATGTGCGCCGCATGAAGATCGCCCTCGCCTCCGACCACGCCGCGCTGGCGCTCAAGACCGAGCTGGCCGAATGGCTGGCCGGCCTCGGGCACGAAGTCGCCGACCTCGGCACGCACGGCGAGGGTTCGGTCGACTATCCCGACTACGGCTACCGGCTCGCCGCGCATCTCGCCGCGGGCGAGGCCGAGCGCGGGATCGCCCTGTGCGGCAGCGGCATCGGCATCGCCATTGCCATGAACCGCAACCCGGCGGTGCGCTGCGCTCAGGTCTCGGAGCCCTTGTCGGCAGGGCTCGCGCGGACCCACAACGACGCCAACGCCATCGCGCTCGGCTCGCGCGTGATCGGCGCGGACATGGCGAGGGCCTGCGTCGAGGCGTTCCTCGACGCCGAGTTTTCCGGCGGGCGCCACACCCCCCGGGTCGAGAAGCTTTCCAAGATGCCGCAGGACGCCTGAGACATGAGTTCGCTTACCCAGGAAGCCGCCCATGAGACCGCACCCGTGACGGCCGACGATCCGCTGCAGCGCTTCTGGCACGACAGCCTCGCCGAGGCCGATCCCGAGGTCGCGGCGATCATCGGCCGCGAGCTTGGACGCCAGCGCGACCGGATCGAATTGATCGCGAGCGAAAACATCGCCAGCCCGGCGGTGCTCGAAGCGACCGGCTCGGTATTCACCAACAAGTATGCCGAAGGCTACCCGGGCCGGCGTTACTACGGCGGGTGCGAATACGCCGATCAGGTCGAGACGCTGGCGATCGAGCGCGCGAAGAAGCTGTTCGGCTGCGAGTTCGCGAACGTCCAGCCCAATTCGGGCAGCCAGATGAACCAGGCGGTGTTCCTTGCGCTGCTGACCCCGGGCGACACCTTCATGGGGCTCGACCTTGCCGCGGGCGGCCACCTGACTCACGGTTCGCCGGTCAACATGAGCGGCAAGTGGTTCAACGCGGTGCCCTATGGTGTCCGGCGCGAAGACCAGCGCCTCGACATGGACGAGATCCGCCGGCTGGCGCTCGAGCACAGGCCGAAGCTGATCATCGCCGGGGCGACCGCCTATCCGCGGCACTGGGACTTTGCCGCGTTCCGCGCGATCGCCGACGAGGTCGGCGCATACCTGCTGGCCGACATGTCGCACTTCTCCGGCCTCGTCGCCGGCGGCGCGCATCCCTCGCCGTTCCCCCACGCGCACGTGGTGACCACCACGACGCACAAGAGCCTGCGCGGCCCGCGCTCCGGCGTGATCCTGACCAACGACGAGGCGCTGGCGAAGAAGTTCAACACCGCCGTGTTCCCCGGCATGCAGGGCGGCCCGCTGGTGCACGTGATCGCCGCCAAGGCGGTGGCTTTCGGCGAAGCGCTGCGACCCGAGTTCAAGGTCTACGCGCACTCGGTGGTCGAGAACGCCAAGGCGCTCGCCGCGAGCCTCGAGGAGCACGGCCTCAAGATCGTCTCCGGCGGGACCGACAACCACCTGATGCTGGTCGACCTGTCGCCGAAGGACGTGACCGGCAAGGCGGCCGAGGTCGGCCTCGACCGCGCGTTCCTGACCTGCAACAAGAACGCGATCCCGTTTGATCCGCTGCCGCCGACGAAGACCTCGGGCATCCGCCTCGGCACGCCCGCAGCGACGACGCGCGGGTTCGGCCCGGCCGAGTTCCGCAAGGTCGGCGGGCTGATCGCCGAAGTGCTCGAGGGCCTGCGCCGCAACGGCGACGAAGGCGACGCGCAAGTCGAGGAAAGCGTTCGCCGGCGGGTCGCGGAACTTTGCGAGGCGTTCCCCGTCTATCCCGGGAGGTAAGCGATGACCGATCCCAACGAACCCCGTCGAGGCGACGACCTGCTGTCCGACGCGGCGGCCGAGATCAAGAGCATGGCCAAGGAAGGGGCGGCGCATCCGTCGACCAAGCCCGTGCTGGTCGGGGCCGGCGTCGGCGCGCTCGCCGGCGCGCTGCTTCCGGTCGTGACCTGGCCGATCGGGCTCGTCGCCGGCGCCGGGTTCATGCTGTACAAGAGGCTGCGCCCCTAACTTGCGCTGCCCGTTCTGCGCCCACGACGACAGCCAGGTAAAGGATTCGCGGCCGACCGAGGACAACACCTCGATCCGCCGGCGACGCCAGTGCGAGAGCTGCGGCGGACGCTTCACCACCTTCGAGCGGGTGCAGCTGCGCGAGGTCACCGTGGTCAAGAGCGGCGACCGGCGCGAGCCGTTCGACCGCGCCAAGCTCGAGCAGTCGGTCACCCTCGCCTGCCGCAAGCGCGGCATTGCCCAGGAACGGCTCGACCAGCTGGTCTCGGGCATCCAGCGCCAGGTCGAGACCGCCGGCGAAGGCGAAGTGCCCTCGTCGCGGATCGGCGAGATGGTGATGGAAGGGCTGCGCCAGCTCGACTCGGTGGCGTACATCCGGTTCGCCTCGGTCTACCGCGATTTCTCCGAGGCCAAGGACTTCGAGGAGTTTGCCAGCAACGTGCGCGATGTCGGTGGCAGCTGACGCCCCGCTCATCGTCCTCGTCCGCCCGCAGCTCGGCGAGAACATCGGCAAGGCGGCGCGGGCGATGCTCAATTTCGGGCTGGCCGAGATGCGCCTGGTGGCGCCACGTGACGGCTGGCCCAATCCCGCTGCCGGTCCGGCGGCTTCGGGCGCCGACGAGGTGCTGGCTGCGGCGCGGGTGTTCGACAGCGTGGCCGAAGCCGTCGCCGATTGCGCGCACGTCTACGCGACCACCGTGCGCAAGCGCGGGGTGACCAAGCCCGTGCTGACACCCGAGGCCGCTGCGCGCGAGATGCGAGGTCAAGCGGGGCGCAGCGCGATCCTGTTCGGACCCGAGCGATCGGGACTCGAGACCGACGACGTGGCGCTGGCGCGCGCGATCGTCACCGTACCCGTCAACGCGGCGTTCGCCTCGCTCAACCTGGCGCAGGCGGTGATCCTGTGCGCCTACGAATGGTCGAAGGGCGAGGCGCTCGCGCAGCCGACCGCTGAGGACCTGCTGCCGCCTGCTCCGCAGGAGGAACTCGATGCGATGATCGGACACCTCGAGCGCCTGCTCGCGCCGCGCGGCTATTTCGAGCCGCCGAGCCGCACCGCGGCGACCCGCCGGACCCTGCGAACGATGCTGACCAAGCCGGGCTGGAACCACCTCGAGGTGCGCACAATGCGCGGCGTGCTGAGCGCACTCGAGAAGCCTCCGCGGGAGGGTTGAGGGGAGCGCGCCGGCGACGTTTACCCAGGCCTTCGCTTGGGTTACCTTGGCCGGTGATAATCGGGCGCCCCCCAGCCGCTCAGCGGCGCAAGCACGTGAGAGGATGCCGTACCCGTGATCGCAAAAAGCCTGCTGGCAGCCGTCGCCCTGTCGGGCGCGGCCGTCGCTTATGGAGCTGCGCCACGAGTTGCCGGAGGCGCCGAGGATGAAACCCGCGAAGCTCCCGTCACGCCCGCCGCAGCTGAGACGGAAGCCAAGCAGGAAAAGAAAACGGGATTATCACCTTTAGGACTATTTAGCCCGAGTCGCAGGGGCTACTCGCTTAAATAGTCCAATAGATACAAGCGCATATGCTCGCGGAAGGCACTCTCTTGCGCCTTTCTCCCACCTATGGCATATCATCGGGCAAGCGCCTGTAGCTCAGTTGGATAGAGCGTGTGGTTCGTACCCCCAGGTCCCCGGTTCGAGTCCGGGCAGGCGCTCACCAACCCCGCTACAGGCGGAAAAGGATATAGCGCTTCTCAGGCGTCTTGTGAACGCTTTTCTCTGTGCCCGCCGTAGAGCGGGAGCGCGCCTTGCCGTTCCTTGTGCAGCGACCCGACGCGCGTGGGCGTATCGAACATTCGCCCAGCCATCAAATCTTCGACGGTTCGGATTTGCAGGCGCGGATAACTGACGCCAGCATAATTGAACATGCCGGCGTCTGCTACGTCCTTCAGCATACCCTTGGTTGGCTCCTGAAGGCAGATTAGGCCAGCCATCGCAGCATTATCGTCGCGGTCCATCGTGCCGATCAATTCGCGCGTGAACGCCGGGGTCAGCTTGCCGCCCTTCACCGAGATGACCATGCTCTTCAGTTCGGGCTTTCCGTCCTCGTTGATGGTTTCGAAGTAGATGCGCCCATCAATGCCGCGGTCGCCCGAGTGCTTCTTTGTGGCGAACCCGCCGACCAGCTCGACCGACCAATGCTCAAACTGGCGCGGATCGCGGCTGAAGAGATCGTTCGCGCCCTCTACCGTAACCGGGACACCGCTCACGGTGTAGTCCCGCCCTTCTACGAGGCCATAGCGCTTCTCCAACACGTCCTGCACGATACGGATCGACAGGATTGCAATATCGCAACCGATCCAACGGCGGTTGGTGAGGTGCGCCGCGTATATCGAGGTTCCGCAGCCGCAAAACGGATCGAAAACCACCTGATCCTCTTCGGTAGTGGCTTCGATTATCCGCCTGAGAAGCGCTATTGGCTTTTGTGTGGGGTAGCCAAGCGCTTCGCCCTTCTGCGACGCCATCCCGCCGAGCGGGGAAATGTCGCTCCAAATGTTCGTGATGATGCTACCTTCCTGTTCTTCTAGGTAGCGCTTCAACGCGAGCCGCTTGGTATAGTCGGGCGTGCCATCCTTGTGCGTCGGGAAGTAAATGCGGCCCTCTGCGTCGAGCCGCGCCATTGTTTCCGGGCTGTAACGCCAGCCCTGAGCCGGGGGCTCGTATCCCTTGTAGATATACCATCCGTTCGGCTTTCCGGTCGTCTTGTTGATTGCCGCCATGCCACCGCCCTTCGGGGCGGACATGTCGCCAAGCCGGTAACGACCGCGTCCGTCGTTATCGTCGTGCCGGTAGAACTTGTCGACGTATTGCGGGTCATGCTCCCCATACTGAGGGCTGAACTTGCCGCTCTTGCCGTTCACATAGAAAAGGATGGTGTCACTCACCACCGGGAACTTGGACTTCGCGTCGCTGTGGGCGCTCTGGCGCTTCCAGATGATTTCGTTCCGGAAGTTGGACGCACCAAAGATGCTGTCCATCATGATCTTGATGTAATGGCTCGCGTTAGAATCGCAGTGAAGGAATATCGAGCCGGTCGGCTTCAAGATGCGCCGCATCTCAAACATCCGGTAGGTCATGTAGACGAGGTAGGCCAGCAGCCGGGAGTTGGTGGTTCGGAGCGCCTTGATCCACGCATCCCAGAACTTCACCAGCTCTTCGTCACAGTCGTATTGCCGCAGCACCATCGGCATGTTGCGGACCATCTCTTCCTTCTCAGGGTCCATCGTCCAGGTGTCGACGAACGCCTCTTCCTGCTCGGGAAGCGGGAGCCCCGTCAGCTGGCGATAGATCAGGTTGTAGGTGCGATCGCTGTTGAACGGAGGGTCCAGATAAATCAGGTCAACGATGTTGGACGGCATGTCCCGCATGATGGTGAGATTATCGCCGTAGTAGAGGTGGTTCCGGGCCAACCTCTTCGGCTGCTCTAGGCTTTCGTAAAGGTCGCTCATGCGGGCGCTCGCACCATGTGGCGCACGAGATCGCCGAACACCCCAGGGTTGCTGCGGTTGTTATACTTGAAGGCGGTTTCCGACACATACAGGTCCGCATACTTGCGGCTGTAGTGGTGGTGCTGCCCATACCAAGAGCGCTTAATCAGCGCCCAGAAGCCCTCGACGGTGTTGGTGTGTGTGTCGCCCACGGCGTAGGCTGCGCGGTGATCGACAGCGAAATGCTGTGTCTCGCGACGCAGGGGGCTGTAGGCCGGATATTCGTCGGTCATGACCATCGCGTTGCGGAGGTCGACCCGCTCGCGAATGAACTTGCTCAGGTTTTTGTAGTTGAGCGGAACACCATCGAACGCCTTCGCAACGGCGCGACCGTGGCGCTCCACGATGCCGACAATGGGCAGCTTCTTTGTGGCACGGCCACGCGGGGCCTTACCCGTGCGGTCGCCCTTCAAGTTGCCCTTGCGCGGCTTGCCGCCGACATAGGTTTCGTCGACCTCGACAATCCCGTGGAACAGACGGTTTTGCTCGGGGTCCGTCGCCATGGCCGTGCGAATGCGCAGCGCCAGGCTCCACGCTGTCTTGTAAGGAAGGTCGAGGTCACGAGCGAGTTGTGCATTCGAAACACCCTTCTTGGCATTCAGCATGATCGCGATGGCAAGAAACCAAGTCTGAAGCGGCAGGTGCGAGTGGTGGAAGATGGTGCCCACGGTGACGCTGAAAGCGCGGTGGCAATCTTGGCACTGCCAGCGGGGGAGCTTCTTATCCTTGCTCGCATGGACGCAGGTCTTGTCGCTGTTGCAGTAGGGGCAAACTGGGCGCCCAGCCCAACGGACCTGCTCAAGATGCGCAATCGCCGCTTCCTGCGTGGGCCAGCGCTTCATGATCTCGATGATATTCACGGCATCGCTCCCTTGGTATAGGGAGGTGTTATACCCGCGCAGGACTCCCGTCAAGTCCTAAAGGTGATAATTCGGAAAGAAAATCTGTCATACGCAGCGGGTGACAGGCTCGCTCACCCGGCGCTCGAGGGTGTGCCTGACCGAAGCGGAGTGGCGGGAGGTCCACAATCGGACCAGACGGGGCCTCGACGAATTCGTCTCCTCCGCCTCCGGTGCGCCCAAGTGCCTCGGCCAAGGGGTGGATTGCTGACTGGGTCACCCCCGCCGCGCGGCTGGCGACACGAACCCGAGCGAGGCACGCCTTGTGCGAAGGGGCCAGGTGCGCTCCCGCCATTTGCCAATCGCCGAGGACGGTCAGAACTCGCGCGCAGCAGGAGACAGGACGATCATGAAACTCCTCACTTTCGCCGCGACTGCTTTATTGACGGCCGCCGGCGCCGGGGCCGCCGCAGTGAACCAAGTGCCGCCCGGGCAGAGCGCCAGAACCGCCTCCGGAGCGCAACCTTCAACCGCAAACGCGGATTCCGAGGCGACGCTCGCCGACGAGCGGAAGATCTGTCGCACCGAGAAGCCACCGGTTCGCTGACCCGCCGCACGCGCATCTGCCTGACTGCGGCGCAATGGCGCGAGGTGAATGACCGGACCCGCCGGGGCGTCGACGAGATGACCAGCGTGGCGTCGGGCGGAAAGGAATGCGTGATCGACCCCGCAGGTGGTTGTCGCTGACCGAATCTGCCGATCGCCGAGCTGTCACCGGTCTCACTTTGAATCCCCGAGTCGAGTGCGGGCGAGTGGTTGGTGGCAGCGGCCACAACCCTATTTGCTGAAACACTCCGAAGCACTTATAGTAATCAATGGCTAAGTCATCGGACAGCACAAGCATGAAGATCTGCATTCCAGTAGCGGCAGCGTTGTTCAGCGCATCGGTCACCCTGGCCGCCCCTCCGCACGACGACGATAACGCGGAACGCGCGGCGAACGCCGCCCCTGCCGAGCAGACTCGGGCAGCCGCAGCTGAGGCTGAACCGCAAGAAGAGCGAAAGATCTGCAGGACCGAAAGGGCCACCGGCTCGCTGACCCGCCGCACGCGCATCTGCCTGACCGCGGCGCAATGGCGCGAGGTGAATGACCGGACCCGGCGGGGTGTGGATGAAATGAGCAGCAACGCGTCGGGCGGCAAGATGTGCGTGCCCAATCCCGGAGATCCGTTCCAAGGGTGTTCGTGATCCCGCTCCAAACGATGTTGGGGTCGGAAAAGCCTGTATTAATTTGTAACATTCGCCGACGGGCGGTTCCCCTGGGGACCGGGGGAGGTTACGCTCCGCGCCCGGCCAAACCAGTGGATAGGTTGCCCATGAAGATCGGTTTCTTTGCAGCGGCGGCGCTCATCGCCGCAACCGGCGCGATCGCCGCTCCTCCGGCGTCCGACGACGAGGGCGTTGCGACGGCAGCGCCGGCGGAGCAAGCGTCGACCGCGACGAGCACCGGAGAGGAGCCGCAAGAAGAGAAGAAAATCTGCCGCACCGAACGCGCCACCGGCTCGCTAACCCGCCGCACGCGGGTTTGCCTGACCGCTGCGCAGTGGCGCGAGGTACATGACCGGACAAGACGCGGCGTCGGCGAGATGCAGGGCGATTCCAGCGGCAGCCAGGCGATCGTCAATAACCCCAACGCGGCCGGCCAAGGCGGCTGACACCATGCCGGCTAAGCCGGCTGCCAGCCGTTGACATGAGGAGGGCGTGCCGGTATCGGCGCGCCCTTCGCGATTGGCCCCGCACCCCGGTGAAGCGGCGGCCGCGGCGGATGTAAGGTCCGTCGGTGCGATGCCGGGAGAAGCGCTGCCACAGGGGCAGCGACAGCAAATTGGAGTATCGACGCATGTCGAAGCGCAAGAGCGCCAAGCATAAACTCGACCGCCGCATGGGCGAGAACATCTGGGGCCGTCCGCACAGCCCCGTGAACCGCCGTTCCTACGGTCCCGGCCAGCACGGCCAGCGCCGCAAGGGCAAGATGAGCGACTTCGGCCTGCAGCTGCGCGCCAAGCAGAAGCTCAAGGGCTACTACGGCGATGTCACCGAGAAGCAGTTCAAGGCGACCTACAAGGCCGCCGACCGGATGAAGGGCGACACCGGCCAGAACCTGATCGGTCTGCTCGAGCAGCGGCTCGACATGGTCGTCTATCGGGCCAAGTTCGCGCCGACGATCTTCGCCGCGCGCCAGATCGTCAGCCACGGGCACATCCGCGTCAACGGCGTGAAGTGCAACATCGCCAGTCGCAAGGTCATGCCGGGCGACGTCGTCAGCCTCGGCGACAAGGCCAAGGAAATGGCGCTGGTGATCGAGGCGCAGAGCCTGCCCGAGCGCGAGATTCCCGATTATGTCGTGCCCGACGGCACCGACAAGGTCACCTTCACCCGCGTGCCGAAGCTCGACGAGGTGCCTTATCCGGTGACGATGGAGCCCAACCTGGTGGTCGAGTTCTACTCGCGCTGAGGCCAGACGCTATCGGCCACGAAAGAAGGGCCGCCCGGCTGGGCCGCCCGTTCTGATTCAAAGCCCCAGCGCGCGACGCAGGAACCGGTCGCTCTCGGTCAGCAGCCGGCCGCGCGCTTCGGCGCTGTCTAGCTGGTGGTCGAGATTGCGGAACTCGACGTATGTCACCGGCTTGCCGGCTTCCTTGAGCCGGGATTCCATCAGCCGCGAGGCGCTCATCCCGACGTTGATGTCGGCGTCGCCGTGGAACAGCAGGACCGGCGCCTTGAACGAGGCCGCGTGGCGCGCCGGCGAGCCGGCGGCGATGTGCGGGCCGCGGCCGATGAAATTGTCCATCACCAGGTAGTTGGCCTGGTTGCGGAACTCCTCGCGCCAGCGCTCGAGGTCGGTCACCGGGGCGATTGCCACCACCGCCTTGAACAGGTCGGGATCGAGCACCTGCGACTGCAGGGCGGCGTAGCCGCCGTACGACCAGCCGACGATGGCCAGCTTGCCCGGCGCCGCGATGCCCTGGTCCTGCAGCCAACGCCCGGCCGAGTTGACGTCCCCGACCGCGGTTTCCCAGGCCTGCCAGCCGTTCTTGTCGAACCAGGCGGTGCCCATGCCGGCGGAGCCGCGGAAGTTCGGTTGCAGCACGGCGTATCCCTTCGACGCGAAGTACTGCGACAGCCAGTCGAACCCCCAGTAGTCGCGTGCCTGTGGGCCGCCGTGCGGCATGACGATCGCGGGGAGGTTCTTGCCGTCGCTCCCGGCGGGCAGCGTCAGGTAGGCCGGGACCATCGTGCCGTCCGATGCCGGATACTGGACCGCTCGCATCTCGCCGAGCGCGACGCCGGCGAGTTCCGGCCGCGCCGGGAACAACTGGGCGAGCTGCCGGGTGCCCTTGTCATAGAGATAGTAGGCGCCGGGATCGGTGTCGCTGCCGCCGAAGATCACCAGCTTGCCTTCGTCCGCGGTCGAATCGACGATGCTGACGATCTTGTTGCCGCCGAGCGCGCGGGCGAGCGAGGCCGACAGGCGCTTCAACTCGGGGTCGAAATACTCGAACTCGCGCCGCTCGGTGGCAAAGGTCGCGCCGACGATCCGCTGGTTGCGGCCGATGCGCAGCAGCCCGTCGACATCGGTGTCGTTGCGGCCGAGCACGAGCGAGGTCGTCCCGCTGCCGTCGAGGGCCATGCGGAACAGCCCCTGGAACCCGTTGTGCGAGGCGAAGCCGAGCGCAACGTTTTCGGCCGGGTCGATCGCGACCGGTTCGAAGCCGGTCGAAATGCCCGCATCGAGGGTCACCGTGCTGAGCGGCGTCCAGCTGCCGCCGACCGGCCGGTACGAATAGGTCAGCTCGCGCTTGGCGTAGCCGCTCTCGCGCGTCGGCTGCGTGCCCATCAGGCGAATGTTGCCGTGACCGTCGGAATAGTAGCCGAACGCGGTCTCGCGCGGGACCTCGACCCGGCGCCGCGCGAGCGTGACGATGTCCACTTCCTCGACGGCGAGGCCGGACGAGGCGTTGGCCGTGATCCGGCCCGACTGCACTTCTGGCGCGAAGTAGCGCGTCAGCAGGATCGAGTTGGGTTTACCCGGGACGTTGAGATCGACGATTGTCCCGCCCGAATAGCTGTCCCACAACGCATTCGAGCGCATCTCGGCCGTCAGCTGCTCCATCGTCTTGCCGTCGGCGCTGACCGACACCAGGCGCGTCGCGGTCTCGACGTCGAGGCCGGTGCCCTTGCGCAAGTAGAGCTCGCAGACGACATGGGTCTCGATCACGAAGTAGCAGTCGGTGATCTGCTCGGTCGTGCCGTTGGCCCCGAGCACGGGAACCGCGGTGCCGTCGGCGAGCGAGACCACCACGGCACTTTCGCCGCCGTCCGGCCGCGGCGCGACGATGATGACCTGCTTGCCCTCGGGCGAAATGGCGATGTCGCGGACGGATTCGCGAGCGCCGAACTTGGCCGCCAGCGGATCGGTCGATTGGGCGCCGGCCGAAACGGCCGACAGCGCCAGGGCCAGCGCGCCCGCGCGGGCGGCGTAACGATGCAACGTCATTGGTAGCAGTCCCTCAGTCCCTGTGCGCAGGAGAGTGGCCCCCGCCGCCTGCGAATGCAAGTCGTAACAGATGTAAGCAAGGCGCCACTGCGCGACGAAATGCAGTCCCGCGGAACCGCCGGCGCTTGCCTGCATTCACCGCTCGCAATGACCAAATTCCGCTTCGTGACCCGCCATCGCGTCGGCAAGTGGTACACCGACCTGCGGCTCGCGCAGCGCTTCGCGAATGCCATCGGAGCCGGCTTCCTCGACTCCCGCAGCGGCCGCTTCGTGGCCTATCGCGGCACGCGGCTTGAGACCGCCGTGGTGCCCGTTCAGCGCGACAGGTAGTCACCGCGGAACTCGGCCGCGAACGCGGCGAAGCGCCCGGCCCCGATCGCCTCGCGCATCGCCTGCATCAACTGCTGGTAGAACGACAGGTTGTGCTCGGTCACGAGCATCGCGCCGAGGATCTCGCCGGACTTGTGCAGGTGGTGGAGGTAGGCCCGCGAATAGTGGGCACAGGTAGGGCAGGCGCAGCGCTCGTCGAGCGGGCCGGAGTCCTCGGCGTGGCGCGCGTTGCGCAGGTTCAGCGGGCCGCCCCAGGTGAACGCCTGGCCGTTGCGCCCCGAGCGGGTCGGCAGCACGCAGTCGAACATGTCGACCCCGCGCTCGACCGCGCCGACGAGGTCATCGGGCTTGCCGACGCCCATCAAGTAGCGCGGGGCGTCGTCGGGCAGTTGTCCGGGGGCGAAGTCGAGCGTGGCGAACATCGCCTCCTGCCCCTCGCCGACGGCGAGTCCGCCGATGGCGTAGCCGTCGAAACCGATCTCCTGCAGCGCCTCGGCGCTACGCTCACGCAAAGCTTCGTCGAGCGCGCCTTGCTGGATGCCGAACAGCGCGGCGTTCGCGGCGTGCTCGCCGCCGGCGTCGAATGCCTGGCGGCTGCGCCCGGCCCAACGCATCGACAGTTCCATCGAGGCGGCGATCTCGGCGCGCGGGCGGTCGGTACGCGGGCACTCGTCGAACGCCATGACGATGTCCGAGCCGAGCAGGCGTTGGATCTCGATCGAACGCTCGGGCGTCAGCAGGTGCTTCGAGCCGTCCAAGTGGCTGCGGAACTCGACCCCGTCCTCGCTCAGCTTGCGCAGCTCGCTGAGGCTCATAACCTGGTAGCCGCCGCTGTCGGTCAGGATCGGGTGCGGCCAGTTCATGAATTCGTGCAGGCCGCCGAGGCCGGCGATGCGTTCGGCGCCCGGACGCAGCATCAGGTGATAGGTGTTGCCGAGGATGATGTCGGCGCCGGTCTCGCGCACCGCCTCCGGCTTCATCGCCTTGACCGTCGCCGCCGTGCCGACCGGCATGAACGCCGGCGTGCGGATTCCCCCTCGGCGCATGACGATGCGCCCGGTGCGGGCCTTGCCGTCGCGAGCGTCGATGGTGAACCGGAAGCGAGTCATCGGCGTCGCTTAGGGCCGGTTCGCCGCCGCGGGAAGGTTAGAAGCCGTAGACGAGCGTGAAGCGGGTCATGGTGTCGGTCGAGACCGCGCCCGGTGGCGGGTTGCTGTCGTAGTCGATCGTGTACGACAGTCGGGTCGAGACCTTGCTGCTGACCTGGGCTTCGAGCCCGGTCGACAGCAGCGCGCTGACGTTGTTCGAGGTCACCAGCGCGGTCGCCTGGCCGCCCGCGTCGGCGACCAGATTGGCGTCCTGGGTCAGCTTGAGCGCCTTGGCCAGCTGCCAGTCGAAGTCGACCCCTGCGAGGCCCCCAAAGCTGCTGTCGTCGGTGCCGTCGAGAAACTCGGTCCGCCGCCAGGCCGGACCGGCCTTGAGCGAGAGCTGCGCGGTCGGCTCGTCGATGACCTTGTAGCCGACCCCGCCGGACACCGAGTAGCGCGAGGAATAGCCCTGAAAGCGGTCGCTTTCGTACTGCCCGAGGCCATAGGCGAACATCGCCTTGCCGACCTGGTAACGCGGCTCCCATGCTGCGAGGTACTGTTCGCGCGAGGTCCGGCCGTTGCTGCGCTGGAAGTCGATCCCGCCGCGCAGGCGGTGCTGCCAGTCGATCCCGGTCCGTTCGAGCGCCAGAGACAGCGTGACGCCGCTCGTCTCGCTGTTGCCGCTCGACAGGAACGCGCCGACCTGCCCTCGGCCGCTCCAGTTCCCGAACAGGCCTGCGGTGCGGATCTCCTCCTGCCGGCGAGCCCTTTCGGCGGCCGCGATCTCGCGCTGCCTGGCCCGGAACGACTCGTGCAGGGCGTCGATTTCCGCGGCATCGTCGGGATTGGTCTGGCGTGCGAGGTCGACCACGGTGGCGACCTTGGCCGGATCGCCGGTGGCGATCGCGGCGTCGATCATCGCCCGGACCGGCTGTGGCAGCTCGGCAGCGGCAGGCGTGGCGCAGGCGCCGAGCAGCAGCGCCGAGGGACCCAATTTCAAGATCATGAGCCGACGCTAACGCGTCAGCCGCGCAGCCGCCACCCCGTGCGGAAGATCACCGCGACGATCACGATGCACAGCGCGACGAATCCCAGAGTCATCCCGAAGGCGAGTCCGATCGGCACGTCGGCCGTGCCGGTGAAGGTCCAGCGCAGGCCGTTGATCAGGTAGAACACCGGGTTGAACTGGGTGAGCGTCTGCCACGGCTCGTCGAGATCGCGGATCGAATAAAAGGTGCCGCCGAGGAACGTCAGCGGGGTCAGCACCAGCATCGGGATGATCGACAGCTTCTCGAAACTGTCGGCCCACAGCCCGAGGATGAACCCGAACAGCGAGAACGCGGTGGCGACGAGGATGATGTAACCCACAGCGAGCAGAGGATGGGCGATCGTGTAGTCGACGAACAACAGCGCCGTGGCGAGGATGATCGCGGCGATGATCAGCGACTTCATCGCCGCCGCGCCGACGAAGCCGATCAGCGTTTCCGCGGTCCCCACGGGTGCGCTGAGCAGCTCGTAGATCGCCCCGGTGAAGCGCGGCATGTAGATCCCGAAACTCGAGTTCGAGGTGCTTTCGCCGAGCAGCGTCAGCATCAGCAGGCCGGGCACGATGAAAGCCCCATATGGCACGCCGTCGATATTATCGATCCGGCTGCCCATGGCGGCGCCGAATACGATGAAATAGAGCGAGGTCGTCAGCACCGGCGACAGGATCGATCCGAACACGGTGCGGAAGAACCGCGCCAGTTCGTTGCGGAAGATCGCGATCGCGCCCCGCAGGTTGAGCCCGGGGACGTTCACGCCGGCACCTCGCCGCGCTCGACCAGGTCGACGAAGATGTCCTCGAGGCTCGATTCGCGGGTGTCGATCTCTTCGAAGGCGATGCGCTCGGCGACCAGGGTCTTGATCAGGTCGGCCGCCTCGCGCTTGCCCCTCCCGGTACCGTCGCCACCGCGGTAGACCAGGCGGCGTCCGTCGTCCTCGAGCGCGACGGGGAAGCGCGACAACGCGGGTGGCAGTTCGGCAAGAGGCTGCGAAAGGGTGATGCGCGCCTCGGTGCTGCCGAGCTTGGCCATGATCGCGGCCTTGTCGTCGACCAGCAGCAACTTGCCCTTGTTGATCACCCCCACCCGGTCCGCCATCTCCTGCGCCTCCTCGATGTAGTGGGTGGTGAGGATGACCGTCGTGCCCCTGTCGCGCAGCGCGCCGATCTGCTTCCACATGTCGCGGCGCAGTTCGACGTCGACGCCGGCGGTCGGCTCGTCGAGGAACAGCAGCTCAGGATCGTGACTGAGCGCCTTGGCGATCATCACCCGGCGCTTCATGCCCCCGGACAGCTCCATGATCTTGGAGGAGCGCTTTTCCCACAGGCTCAGCGAGCGCAGCACTTCCTCGATCCGCGCAGGATCGGGCGCGCAGCCGAACATGCCGCGCGAATAGTTCACCGCGTGTTCGACCCGGGCGAACATGTCGAACGCCAGCTCCTGCGGCACGAGGCCGATCCGGCGGCGGACCTGCCGCCAGTGGCGTTCGACGTCGAGCCCAAAAGCCTCGATCGTTCCGCCGCTCGGCTTGAGCAGGCCGCACACCGCGCCGATCAGGGTCGTCTTGCCGGCGCCGTTGGGCCCGAGCAGGGCGAAAATCTCGCCCTTGCGGATCGACAGGTCGACGCCCGCGAGGGCGACGGTACCGCCCTTGTAGGTCTTCGACAGGTTGCGGATGTCGAGAATCTCGTCGCTCACCGCGGCGCAACATGGCGGCGTGCGAAGGGATTGCAAGGTCGGAGGCCGCGTGCTGCCCGCTTCACGGCAGCAGCAGCGATGCGTCACCGTAGCTGTAGAAACGGTAATGGTGCGCGATCGCGTGCGCGTAGGCCGCCTGCATCCGCTCGAGACCCATCAGCGCGCTGACCAGCATGAACAGCGTCGAGCGCGGGAGGTGGAAGTTGGTCATCAACCCGTCGACCGCGCGGAACCGGTGGCCGGGAGTGATGAAGATCGCCGTGTCGCCGGCGAAGGAGCGGACCTGGCCGTCCTCCGTCGCGGCGCTCTCGAGCAGGCGCAAGCTGGTCGTGCCGACCGCGATCAGCCGCCCTCCCCGCGCCCGCGCGGCGTTGAGCCGGTCGGCGGTGGCGGGGTCGATCCGCCCCCATTCGGCGTGCATCGCGTGGTCGGCCGTGTCGTCGGCCTTGACCGGCAGGAACGTCCCGGCGCCGACGTGCAGCGTCAGCGTTTCGCGGCCGATCCCCGCCTCGTCGAGCGCAGCCAGCAGCCCGGGCGTGAAATGCAGCGCCGCGGTCGGCGCGGCGACCGCGCCGTCCTCACGCGCGAAGATCGTCTGGTAATCCTCCCGGTCGGCCTCGTCGGCCGGGCGCTTGCCGGCGATGTACGGCGGCAGCGGCATGCGGCCGGCGCGCTCGAGCAGGACCTCGACCGGCTCTTCACCGGCGAAAGCGAGCGTCCAGCTGCCGTCGGGGTGGCGCTGCTCGGCAGTGGCGGTGACCCCGGCAGGGAATTCCACCCTATCGCCCTCGCGCAATCGCTTGGCGTTGCGGACGAACGCCTGCCAGCGCCTGAGGTCGATCCGCTTGTGCAGCGTCGCGCCAACGCGCGCCTCGCCGCGTCGGCCCTCGAGCTGCGCGGGGATGACGCGCGTATCGTTGAACACCAGCACGTCGCCGGCGCGCAGCAGGCGGGGCAGGTCGCGCACCGAGAGGTCCTCGAACGGCCCGTCACCGCGTACCACCAGCAAGCGCGCGGCGTCGCGCGGCCGTGCCGGGCGCAGCGCGATCCGCTCGGGCGGAAGCTCGAAGTCGAACAGGTCGACGCGCATGGCTCTTCCTACGTCATCCGGGCGAAAGCCGGCATCTCATTCGGCCGGCGCGGCGCTCGTGGCGCGGGGTCCCGGCTTTCGCCGGGATGACCTGGGTGAGCGACGTATGCCGCGCCGATCAGTTGGCGAGCGGGTTGCTGAGATCGAGCGGGGTGATCTCGGTCGAGACCGGCGACACCGGCGCCTCGGGCGCCGGGAACCGCTGCGGCTTGTTGTCGGCAGCGATCGAGGCCTGCAGGATCCGCGTCGGGTTGGCCGGCGGTTCGCCGCGCTCGATCGCGTCGACCGCGTCCATCCCGGCGATCACGCGGCCGAAGTTGGTGTAGCGCCGGTCGAGCGAGAAGCGCGGGTAGAACACGATGAAGAACTGGCTGTTGGCGCTGTTCTCGTCCGCCGCGCGGGCCATCGCCACGGTGCCGCGCACGTGCGGGAAGGCGTTGAACTCGGCGTTGAGGTCGGGCAGCTCCGAGCCGCCGCGGCCGGTTCCGGTCGGGTCGCCCGTCTGGGCCATGAACCCGTCGATCACGCGGTGGAAGATCACCCCGTCGTAGAACCCCGAGCGGGCCAGCGTCTTGATCCGCTCGACGTGCTGCGGCGCCCACTGCGGCATCAGCCGGATCGCGACGCGCCGGCCGCTCGACAAGTCGAGGTAGAGGATGTTGTCGAGGTCCTGCGTCACGTCGGCGTTGACCGCGAGCGGGATCGGCGCCGGCGCAGGGGCCGTCGCGTCTTCCTGGGCTGAGGCTGGAGTCACGACAAGGGAAAGCGCAAGCGCCGCGGCAATCAGGCGAAAGGTCATCGGAAGGGCAAATCCTCGAAATGCGCCGATGCCCCTACCGGCAAGGCGCTGACAGTTCAATGAACGGTTACAGCTCGCCGCGCCTGCCGATTTCGGCGACGCGGGCGAGGACCTGCTCGCGCACCGCGGGGCTGACGAACGGGCCGATGTCGCCGCCGAACAGCGCGATCTCCTTGACCAGCCTGGCGGCGATCGGCTGCAGCGAGACGTCGGCCATCAGGAAGACGGTCTCGATCCGGTCGTTGAGCCGCTGGTTCATCCCGGCCATCTGGTACTCGTACTCGAAGTCGGCGACCGCGCGCAGCCCGCGCACGATCATGCTCGCACCGACGCTCTCGGCGAACTTCATCAGCAATGCGTCGAACCCCCTGACCTCGACGTTGTCGAGCCCCTGGCGCGCGACCTCGGCGCGGACCATCTCGATCCGCTCGTCGGGCGCGAACATCGGGTCCTTCGAGGGGTTGGTGGTGACCCCGATGATCAACCGGTCGACCAGCTTGGCCCCGCGCCGGATGATGTCGGCGTGGCCGAGCGTGACCGGGTCGAACGTGCCGGGGTAGAGGCCGATGCGCTCGGTCATCGCACGTTCACCCACAGGAACTCGGCATGCGCAGGGTCACGGAATGCGATCCGGGTATGGCTGCCTCCAGGAACCAGATCATCGAGGCAGTCATAGAAATTGGCTTCGACGAGCCCCGGCATGTCTTCACTGCAATCTAGATCCCGTCGCCGGCTAAGCAACATCCGCCACTCGTCGCCGCACACGGTGTCGACGGTCAGCTTGAAGAATTCGCCGTCGCTGAACGCATCGGTCTGCACCTCCTCGTAGTGGGTGACCGGCGAATCCAGACACGAGTCCGGCAGCGATGCCCATCGCTTGCCAGCGTCCGCGAGTCGTTCACTGGTGCTCGTGGACCGGTCGCATGCGGCGATCGTCACCATGGCAAGCGCTACGGCGCAAGACGTGCGCAGTCCGATCAACTCTCCCGCTCCACCACGAACCGCGCCAGCGCGCGCAGGACGTCGGCTTCCTCGCCGTGGCCCTTGAGGTGGCCGATCGCCTGGTCGCTCAGCGCGCGGGCCTGCTGCCGCGCCTGGTCGGCGCCCATCAGCGAGACGAAGGTCGCCTTGCCCTTGCCGGCGTCCTTGCGCAGCGCCTTGCCGGCCTTGCGCTCGTCGCCCTCGTGGTCGAGCAGGTCGTCGGCGATCTGGAACGCGAGGCCGATATCACGCGCGTAGGCGCGCAGGTGGCTCCGCCCCTCGTCGGGCACCTTGCCGAGGATCGCGCCCATCTCGACCGCGGCGCCGAGCAGCGCTCCGGTCTTGAGCTGCTGCAGACGCGTGATCATGTGCACGTCGGACTCGGCCCCTTCGGCCGCGATGTCCATCATCTGACCGCCGGCCATGCCGTTCCACCCGCTGGCGGCGGCCAGTGCGCTGACCAGTTCGGCGCGCACGAACGGGTCCGCGCTGACCTCGGGCATCGCCAGGATCTCGAACGCCAGCGCGTGCAATGCGTCGCCGGCGAGGACCGCGGTGGCGACGTCGAACGCGCGGTGGACGGTCGGCTTGCCGTGGCGCATCGCGTCGTCGTCCATGCACGGCAGATCGTCGTGGACCAGCGAATAGGCGTGGATCGCCTCGATCGCGCAGCCGGCCCTGAGCGCCGCGCTGTGCGATGCACCGTAGATCTCGGCGGTCGTCACCAGCAGCAGGGGGCGCACGCGCTTGCCGCCGCCAATCGCCGCATGACGCATCGCGAGGACCAGGCGTTGGCGACCGTCGTCGGGCACCGGCAGCATCGCGTCGAACATCTGGTCGACCTCGCCCTGAATTCGGTGCAGTGCGCGCCCGAGCAGGTCGTCGGCAAGGACGAGGCCCATCGCGGCCGCTCTCAGCCGGCGTCGAACGGCACGGTCGCGCTGGCCTGGCCGTCGGGCCCCGCGACGATCTTGTCGATCCGCGCCTGTGCCGCGTCGAGCCGCGACTGGCAGTGCCGCCGTAGCGCTTCGCCTCGTTCGTAAAGCCCGATCGATTCCTCGAGCGGCACTTCGCCGCTCTCGAGCCGGCGCACCACGTCCTCGAGCGCGCGCAACGCCTGCTCGAAAGTCATCGCGGCAAGGTCGGGGCCTGTCTCGTCCATGCACGCGGTGTGGCGGTGATGCGCGCGAGGGTCAAGCGCGGCGCCTTGGTTGGATTGGCTGCCGCGAGCCGCGGCCATCCACTCCCGCGGCAAAGCCGCAAGGTTTTCGCACAAAGACACAAAGACGCCAAAAGCCCCGCCCGCAGAGTCCGACGGCTCAGGGCCATCTACGTGCCTTCGTGTCTTCGTGCGAAAATATTCCTGCTGCTTCGCACCGAATCCAAGCAGGCTGGCGCTCGGCGCCCGCCAACGCTAACGGGCCAGCCATGTCCGAGATCACTCCCGAAATCGTCGAGCAGCACGGCCTCAGCCCCGAGGAATACGAGCACGTCCTCAAGGCAATGGGACGCGAGCCCAACCTGGTCGAGCTCGGCATTTTCTCGGTCATGTGGTCCGAGCATTGCTCGTACAAGTCGAGCCGCGTGCACCTGAAGAAGCTGCCGACCTCGGCCCCGTGGGTGATCCAGGGCCCGGGCGAGAACGCCGGGGTGATCGACATCGGTGACGGGCAGGCAGCGATCTTCAAGATGGAGAGCCACAACCACCCGAGCTACATCGAGCCCTATCAGGGTGCCGCGACCGGGGTCGGCGGGATTCTGCGCGACGTGTTCACGATGGGCGCGCGTCCGGTGGCCAACCTCAACGCGCTGCGCTTCGGCCGCCCCGAGCACCCGAAGATGAAACATCTCGTGCAGGGTGTGGTCGCAGGCATCGGCGGCTACGGCAACTGCGTCGGCGTGCCCACGGTCGGCGGCGAGACCAACTTTCACAAGGCCTACGACGGCAACATCCTCGTCAACGCGATGACCGTCGGCGTCGCTGAGCAGGACAAGATCTTCTATTCCGCCGCGACCGGCGTCGGCAATCCGATCGTCTACGTCGGCTCCAAGACCGGCCGCGACGGCATCCACGGCGCGACGATGGCCAGCGCCGATTTCGCCGAAGACTCCGAGGAGAAACGCCCGACCGTGCAGGTCGGCGACCCCTTCACCGAGAAGCTGCTGATCGAGGCCTGCCTCGAACTGATGGCGACCGACGCGATCGTGGCCATCCAGGACATGGGTGCCGCCGGCCTGACCTCATCGTCGGTCGAGATGGCCTCGAAGGGGGGCGCGGGTATCCGCCTCGACATGAACAAGGTGCCGTGCCGCGAGGAAGGCATGACGCCCTACGAGATGATGCTCTCCGAGAGCCAGGAGCGGATGCTGATGGTGCTCAAGCCCGGCCGCGAGGCCGAGGCCGAGGCGATCTTCCGCAAGTGGGAGCTCGACTTCGCGGTGATCGGCGAAGTGACCGACACCGGGCACATGGTGCTCGAGTGGAACGGCGAAGTCGTCGCCGACATCCCCCTCGCCCCCCTCGCCGACGAAGCCCCGCTGTACGACCGGCCGCACGTCGATCGCGAGGCGTACAAGGCGTGGGCGAAGGTCGAACCGCTCGGCGAAGTGCCCGACACGGCCGACGTCGGGTCCGACCTGCTGAAGCTGCTGGCTGTGCCCGACCTCGCCAGCCGGGCGTGGATCTGGCAGCAGTACGACAGCCAGGTCGGCGCCGACACGCTGCAGCTGTCGGGCGGCGATGCCGCGGTCGTGCGCGTCCACGGCACCCGCAAGGCGCTCGCCATGAGCACCGACTGCACCCCGCGCTACTGCTACGCTGACCCCTACGAGGGCGGCAAGCAGGCGGTCGCCGAAACCTACCGCAACATCTCAGCTGTCGGCGCCAAGCCGCTGGCGATCACCAATTGCCTCAATTTCGCCAACCCGCAGCGACCCGAAATCATGGCCCAGATCGTCGGCTGCCTCGAGGGCATGGCCGCCGCCTGCCAGGTGCTCGACTACCCGATCGTCTCGGGCAACGTCTCGCTCTACAACGAGAGCAAGGCGACCGGCGGCGGCTCGGCGATCCTGCCGACCCCGGCGATCGGCGGCGTCGGGCTGATGAGCGATTACGGCCGGATGGCGACGATCGGCTTCAAGGCCGCGGGCGAGGCGATCTACCTGATCGGTTCCGAGCCGTGGGCGACCCCGGTCGGCCAGCGCGGCCACCTCGGCCAGTCGCTGTGGCTGCGCGAGATCCACGGCCGCGAGGCCGGCGACGCGCCGCCGGTCGACCTGACCCTTGAGAAGAACTCGGGCGAATTCGTCCGCGAGCTGATCGCGGCCGGGCTGGTCAGCGCGGTGCACGACGTGTCGGACGGCGGCCTCGCGGTGGCGCTGGCCGAGATGGCGCTGGCCGGCGGGCTCGGCGCCGAAGTCGAGGCGCATCCCGACTATTCGCCTGCCGCCTGGTGGTTCGGCGAAGACCAGGGCCGCTACCTCGTGACCGTTCCCGACGTGGCCGCGTTCCAGGCCCAGCTCGCCAAGGGCACCCGCAATGCCGACACCGCCTCGTCGGGCGTGCGCCGCGTGGGCACGGTCGGTGGCGACAGCCTGTTCGGCGTCAGGCTGAGCGCGCTGCGGGACGCGTACGAGAGCTTCTTTCGCGACTGGATGGAAGCCTGAGCGTGGCGGCGGCGGCGGGCTACTCCGCACGCCGCTGGTGACGAAGCGCGGGGCTCACGGCCGGGCAGTCGGCCTGGTTCCACGCGATGCCCGACAGCGTGCGCGCCGAGATCGGCGGAGCCGGCGTGGTGGAGCAGGGTTCGCCCACAGCCGGACACGAGGCCGCGCTGCTGTTCGTGACCGATGCGCCGAGCTGGAGCGTCTGCTGACGGACTTGCGGACGAGGCTGGCACCCGACGGCGTGGTCTGGGCCGGCTGGCCGAAGAAGGCCGCCAAGCTTCCGACCGACATCACCGAGGCGGTGATCCGCGAGGTCACGCGGTCTGGTCCGAACTGAAACTGGTCATCCGCAAGGCCCTGCGCTGAATTCCCGGGGTCCCGTCCTCCTCGCCTGGCGCAACTTGTTTCGCCACCCGTCGTGCGCCAAAGTCCTGTCTTGTCCGAGGGAGAGCCGGCCATGACGGGACGGACCATCGCCTGGGCGACGCTGGTCGCCGGCACGCTCGACATCGTCTCCGCGTTCGTGTTCACCGGCACCGTCGGGCTGGTCCTGCGCACCGTCGCCAGCGGCCCGTTCGGCGACACCCTGGCGCAAGGCCCGGCCGGTCCGGCGCTCGGGCTGTTGACGCACTTTGCCCTCATGGCCGCGATGGTGTCGGCTTACGTGACAGCCGCGGTCCGCATTCCCGCGCTCAACCGCTACTGGCCGGTCGCCGGGCTACTCTACGGCGTGGCCCTGTGGCTGGTGATGTACTGGATCGTGCTCCCGCTGCGCTGGGACTCCTACCGGACGCCGAGCGAGTTCATGCCGATTGCGCGGCAGCTGTTCTCGCATTGCCTGTGCGTCGGTCTGCCGATCGCCTGGATCGCCCGGCGCGGCATCGTCCGACCAAGTTTCAATTGAAATCGTCGAACGGCGTTCGGCCCCCCTCGCGCCGGCGCCCGCGGGTGTCTAGGCTTCGCGGCCGAAGGGGGGACTGCGCATGGCAACGACTTCGGCGGAGCGGATCTTTTCGCTCGACCTGATCCGCGGGATCGCGGTGATGGGCATCTTCTCGGTCAACGTCGTCGGCATGGCGATGCTCGAGCAGGCCTATTTCTACCCTCCGGAGTACGGCTTCGACGGCCTCGGCGACCGAGTCATGTGGACGCTCAACTCGATCTTCGTCGATGGCCGTTTCCGCAGCCTGTTCTCGATCCTGTTCGGAGCCTCGCTGACGCTCGTGGTCGAGCGCGCGGTCGCCGCCGGGCGGGCCGGATGGAAGGTGCATTACCCGCGGATGATCGTGCTGCTGCTGTTCGGCGTGATCCACTATTACCTGCTGTGGTGGGGCGACATCCTGGTGAACTACGCGGTCGTCGGAATGGTCGCGTTCGTGTTCTGGCGGCTGCGCGAGAAATGGCTGCTGCTGATCGCGCTGGGCCTGCTGGCGTTCCAGCAGGTGCCGGGGTTCGTCCAGACCTACGAGCAACTGGCCAAGCTCGAGGCCGGCCGCGCGCCCGAAGCCACCGCCGAGGAGCGTAAGGCGGTCGCGGAACTGCTCGAGGAACCGAGCCCGGCCGAACAGCAGGAGGTGATCGCGCGCGACAAGGCCAAGCACGCCAGCGTCGCGGCGCATTTGCGCGGCCAGCTCACCGGCGACGCCGCCTGGCGGCCGTGGCAGGGATTGCTCGGTTACGGGCCTGAGACGCTGATGCTGATGGTGATCGGCATCGCCGCGTACAAGAGCGGCTTCCTGACCGGGGCCTGGAGCCGGCGTCGCTACGCGATCGTCGCCGCGGCCTGCCTTGGGCTCGACCTCACGGTGCACGCGATCGGCGCCTACCTGACGCTGCGGGCCGACTTTGCCCCCGAGGTCTACTACCTGTGGATCTTCACCCTCGCCTCGCCGCTGCACCCGGTGGGCGCGCTCGGCTATGCGGCGCTGTTCATCCTCCTGTTCAGCAGCCGCGGCGCGCTGGCCGAGCGCCTGGCCGCGGTCGGCCGCGCGGCGTTCACCAACTACCTCGGCGCGACGGTGATCGGTACGCTGCTGTTCTCGGGCACCTTCCTGGGGCTTTACGGCGAACTGTCGCGCGGCGAGGCGTGGCTGATCGTGCCGCCGGTTTGGGCGCTGATGCTGCTGTGGTCGAAGTGGTGGCTCGACCGCTACCGCTACGGCCCGTTCGAATGGGCCTGGCGCTGCCTCGCGCGGTGGCAGTGGGAGCCGATGCGAAGAGGGCCGGTGGCGGCCCTGGCCGCGTAGGCCCTACCCCGAGACCCAGTCGCGCTCGGGTATTCCGAGCAGCTTGAGGATGGCGGTGAGGTCGCCGCGGTCGATCCAGCCGTTGGCCGCGGCGCGGGCCTTGGGCTTGGCGCGGTAGGCGATGCCGTAAGTCGCGGCCGCGAGCATCGGGATGTCGTTGGCGCCATCGCCGGTGGCGAGGCTGACCGCGTTCTCGCCGACGCGCGCCATTTCTTCGCGCAGCACCCGCTCCTTGCCGCTCGCGTCCATGATCGGGCCATGGAGCGCGCCGCTCAGCCGCGCGCGCTCGACCGCAAGCCGGTTGGCGACCACGCGCTCGAAGCCGATCGCCTCGGCCACCGGGTCGGCGAAGTGGTGGAACCCGCCGGTCACCAGTACGCTGCGGCAGCCGTGGTGGCGGAGCGTGGCGACGAGCGTGCGCGCGCCCTCCATCGGGCGGATGCGCTCGGCGAGACAGGTGTCGATGGCGGCTTCCTCGAGCCCTTCGAGCAGCGCGACCCGCTCGCGCAGCGCCGCTTCGAAATCGAGCTCGCCGAGCATGGCCCGCTCGGTGATGGCGGCGATCTCGGTCTTGATGCCGGCGTAGTCGGCCAGCTCGTCGATGCACTCCTGCCCGATCATCGTCGAATCCATGTCGGACACGAACACGTCCGGCAGGCGCAGCTCGCCCCCGGCGATGAGCGCGTCGCTCGGGGCGAAGTGCGTGTCGATCATGCGCCGCAACTCGGCCGGGTCGCCGTGCGGCAGCGCCAGGTGGAGCACGTCGCCGCAGTGGTCGAGCAGCACCGCGGAGGCGACCGGCATCCCGGCCGCCGCGAGCGCGCCCGTCGCGGCCTCGACGCGCGTTTCCAGCGTGGCGGGGTCTGCTATCAACCGCGCGATGAGCAACGGGCAATCTCCGGATCACCTCTCGACGAGCTCGAGAGCGGTCGCGCTCATTGCAGGGCCGACCGCGAGCGGCAAGAGCGATCTGGCGGTCGAGCTGGCGCTCGAGCTGGCGCGGCGCGGATCGCGCGGCGTGGTGATCAACGCCGACAGCGCCCAGGTCTACCGCGACCTCAGGGTGCTGAGCGCCAGGCCGAACGAGGCGGAGATGCACGGCGTCGAACACCGGCTGTTCGGGACCTGGGATGGCGCAGTAGCTTGCTCGGCGGCCGACTGGGCTGCGGCAGCGAAGCGCGAGATCGAGACGGCGCAGCGGGCGGGCGCGGTGCCGATCCTCGTCGGCGGGACAGGGCTCTATCTGCGCACGCTGCTCGACGGGATCGCACCGGTGCCGCCGATCGACCCGGCGATCCGTGCCGCCGTGCGCGCGCTGCCGGTGGCCGAAGGCTACGCCGCGCTGCAGGTCGAGGATCCGGACAGGGCCGCCGCGCTCAATCCGGGCGACACCTCGCGAATCGCCCGCGCGCTCGAAGTCGTGCGTTCGACCGGCAGGCCGCTCGCCGCCTGGCAGGCTGAGCGCACTGGCGGCATCGGCCCGGCGATCGAGCTGTTCCCGCTGGTGCTGCTGCCCGAACGGGAGGAACTCTATGCCCGTTGCGACCGGCGATTCGAGCGGATGCTCGACAGCGGAGCGGCTGAGGAGGTCGCGGCGCTGCTCGGCCGCGGGCTCGATCCCGCCCTCCCCGTCATGCGCGCGATCGGCGTGCCCGAGGTCGCCGGCTGGCTGCGCGGCGACTGGTCGCGCGACGAGGCGCTGGCGCGCGGACAGCAGGCGACGCGCAACTACGCCAAGCGCCAGTACACCTGGTTCCGTCGCCAGCCCCCGGAACATTGGCCAAGAGAGGCGTTGCAAAGTTACGACGCACGCAATCTCTTTGAAATTTTATTCTGTCATTTAGGGTTGACATGACATATCCTGTCGCTTACGCGCACTCCGACCGGGCCACGGGGCTGGCGAGTTTTTGGAGAGGAAGCGGCCCGGCGCGAGGCAATCGCGCCGGGTCCGTCTTTTTCAGGAGGTGACGACCGTGTCCGAGGAACGCAGCGGCGCTGCGATATTGGTGGAGAGCCTGGTTCGACAGGGAGTCGAGTTCGTGTTCGGCTATCCCGGCGGCGCGGTGCTGCCGATCTACGACGAGCTGTTCGGCGATCATCGCATTCGCCACATCCTCGTGCGGCACGAGGCCGGCGCGGCGCATGCCGCGGAGGGCTACGCGCGCTCGACCGGCAAGCCGGGCGTGGTGCTCGTGACCTCGGGCCCCGGCGCGACCAACGCGATCACCGGCATTGCCGACGCGTTCATGGATTCGATCCCGCTGGTGGTGCTGACCGGCCAGGTGGCGACCAACCTGATCGGCACCGACGCGTTCCAGGAAGCCGACACGGTCGGCCTGACGCGGCACTGCACCAAGCACAACTACCTGGTGAAGGACCCGGCCGACCTCGCCGCGACGATCGACGAGGCGTTCGAGATCGCCACCACCGGGCGCCCCGGGCCGGTCGTGGTCGACATCCCGAAGAACGTCCAGGTCGCAACCGCGCCGATGTTCAGCGGCGCGCCGCAGCGCCCCAAGCGCTACCTGCCGCGGATGGTCGCCGCGCCCGACGAGATCGCCGAGGCGATCGAGCTGATCGAGCGCGCCGAGCGACCGGTGCTCTACACCGGCGGCGGGGTGATCAACTCCGGCCCGCGGGCGAGCGAGCTGCTGCGCGAGTTCCAGAAGCTGACCGGCGCGCCGCTGACCTCGACCCTGATGGGCCTCGGCGCGTTCCCGGCCGACCACCCCGACTGGCTCGGCATGCTCGGCATGCACGGAACTTACGAAGCCAACCTGGCGATGAACGAGTGCGACGTGATGGTCTGCATCGGCGCGCGGTTCGACGACCGCGTGACCGGGCGGCTCGACGCGTTCTCGCCGGGGTCGAAAAAGATCCACATCGATATCGACCGCGCGTCGATCAACAAGGTGATCCCGGTCGATCTCGGCATCGTCGGCGATTGCGCGACGGTGCTCGACCAGCTGATCGAGGCCTGGGGTGGCCGCAAGCCGCTCGAGCTCGGCGAGTGGAAGACGCGCATCGCCGGGTGGCGCTCGCGCGACAGCCTCGCCTATCCCCGGCGCAGGGACGGCGCGATCATGCCGCAGCTCGCGGTCGAGCGGCTGTTCGCGCTGACCCGCGAGCACGACCCGGTCATCACCACCGAAGTCGGCCAGCACCAGATGTGGGCGGCGCAGTATTTCGGGTTCGACAAGCCCAACAAGTGGCTGACCAGCGGCGGGCTTGGCACGATGGGCTACGGCATGCCGGCCGCGATCGGTGCCCAGCTCGGCAATCCCGGCACGCTGGTGATCGACATCGCCGGCGAAGCCTCGATCCAGATGAACATCCAGGAGATGGGCACCGCCAGCCAGTTCCGCCTGCCGATCAAGGTGTTCATCCTCAACAACGAGTACATGGGGATGGTCCGCCAGTGGCAGGAGCTGACCTACGAGAGCCGCTACTCGAACTCGTACTCCGACAGCCTGCCCGACTTCGTGAAGATGGCCGAGGCCTACGGCTGGAAGGGTATTCGCATCGAGTCCGAGGCCGACCTCGACGCCGGCATCAGGGCGATGATCGAGCACGACGGGCCGGTGATGGTCGACTGCCTGGTGTCGAAGGAAGCCAACTGCTTCCCGATGATCCCGAGCGGCGCGGCGCATACGGAGATGCTGCTCTACGGCGACATGGTCGCCGGAACGATGGACGACGAAGCGAAGGCGCTGGTGTGATGAAAATCCAGCATCGCCATTCAGAGCGCCACGTGCTCGCGATCACCGTCGACAACGAGGCGGGCATCCTGGCCAAGATCGCCGGGCTGTTCACCGCGCGGGGCTACAACATCGACAGCCTGACGGTGGCCGACATCAGCGAGAACCACGCGGTCAGCCGCATCACCATCGTCACCAACGGTCCGCCGCAGGTGATCGACCAGATCGAGGCCCAGCTCGAGCGGCTGGTCCCGGTCCATCGGGTGGTCGACCTGACCCAGGCCGGCCCGCACGTCGAGCGCGAGCTGGCGCTGGTCAAGGTCGCCGGCAAGGGCGACAACCGCGTCGAGGCGCTGCGCCTCGCCGAGGTGTTCCGGGCCAAGGTGGTCGACACCACGACCTCGAGCTTCATCTTCGAGCTGACCGGCGATCCGACCAAGCTCGACAGCTTCGTCGCGCTGATGCGCGAACTCGGCCTGGTCGAGGTCGGGCGGACCGGCATCGTCGGGATGATGCGCGGGGCCGAGGAGGCCTAGACTGGCCTCGAGGAAACAGGACAACGCCGTCCTCCCGGCGCAAGCCGGGACCGCGTTCCGCAAGCGCCGAGCTGTCGGCATGCGATCCCGGCTTTCGCCGGGATGACGGATGGAAGACGGAAGCGCTCCCGGCTTTCGCCGGGATGACGAACTGGGTAAGGGCGCGACGCGCCGAGAGAAGGAAAGAACCGTGAAAGTCTACTACGACGCCGACGCCGATCTCAACCTGATCACCGACAAGAGGATCGCCGTCATCGGCTACGGCAGCCAGGGCCACGCCCACGCGCAGAACCTGCGCGACAGCGGGGTCAAGGAAGTGGCGATCGCGCTTCGTCCGGGTTCGGCTTCGGCGAGGAAAGCCGAAGGCGCGGGGTTCAAGGTGCTGGCGAACAAGGACGCGGCGCAGTGGGCCGACATCCTGATGATCCTCGCCCCGGACGAGCACCAGGCGGCGATCTGGGAGAACGACCTCAAGGGCAACATGCGCCCCGGCTCGGCGCTCGCCTTCGCGCACGGGCTCAACGTCCACTTCGGCCTGATCGAGGCGCCGGCCGACATCGACGTGATCATGATCGCCCCCAAGGGCCCCGGCCACACGGTGCGCAGCGAGTACCTCAAGGGCGGCGGGGTGCCGTGCCTGATCGCGGTCCACCAGGACGCCAGCGGCAACGCCCACGACGTCGCCCTCGCCTATGCCTCGGGCGTCGGCGGCGGCCGCTCGGGGATCATCGAGACCAACTTCCGCGAGGAATGCGAGACCGACCTGTTCGGCGAGCAGGCGGTGCTGTGCGGCGGCATCACCCACCTGATCCAGGCCGGGTTCGAGACGCTGGTCGAGGCGGGCTACGCGCCCGAGATGGCCTACTTCGAGTGCCTCCACGAGACCAAGCTGATCGTCGACCTGCTCTACGAGGGCGGGATCGCCAACATGCGCTACTCGATCTCCAACACCGCCGAATACGGCGACATCACCACCGGCCCGCGGATCATCACCGAGGAGACCAAGCGGGAGATGAAGCGCGTGCTGGCCGACATCCAGTCGGGCCGCTTCGTCAAGAACTTCGTCCTCGACAACCGCGCCGGCCAGCCCGAGCTCAAGGCCGCGCGCAAGGCCGCCGCGGCGCACCCGATCGAGCAGGTCGGCGCCAGCCTGCGGGCAATGATGCCGTGGATCGGGGCCAACAAGCTGGTCGACCAGGAGAAGAACTGAGCGCCGCGGCGCGGCGGAACCGCACTCCGGCCGGGCCGTTGCTTGCAGCAACCCGCCGGAGGATGCATGCCGCGCCGCTCGCTAGTTCTCGCCCTCGCCGCCCCGCTGGCCCTCGGCGCTTGCGAGGCCGGCACCGCCAACGACGCGGCCGCTCCCGACCCGGCGCCTCCCGAGGAGACCGCCGCCATGGCCAACCCGAGCCCATCGCCGACCGGCACCGACACGCCGCCCGCCAGTGCAGATGCCGACGACGCGGCCTGCGGTGCCGACAAGCTCGGCCGCTGGCTCAACGTCCTGCCGACCGACGACGTCCAGGCCGAGATAGCGGCGGCAGTCGGCAACCGGCCGTTCCGCTATTACGGGCCGAACGACGCCATCACGATGGACTTCAACCCGCAGCGCCTCAACGGCGAACTGGGAGAGGACGGGCGCATCAAACGGTTCCGCTGCGGCTGACCGGCCCGCCGCTTGGCGGTGGACATTGTCAAATTGGCGCGCCAGACTACCGGCCTACCATTTCACCGGGAGACCCCTCATGCGCAAACTGACCCTGACTCTTGCCGCAGCCGCCGGCCTTGCCGCGCTCTCGATCGGCACGTTGCATGCCCAGCAGGGCGGCCCTCCGGGTGTGGCCGACGCAAGCCGGGTCGAGGCGGGCACGTACAAGGTCGACGCAGCGCACTCGATGGTCGGCTGGAGCGTCAGCCATTTCGGATTCAACGACTATTTCGGCATCTTCGGAGACGTCTCGGGGACGATCACGCTCGACCCGGCCAATCCGTCGGCCTCCAAGGTGGACGTGACGATCCCGATCGCGTCGGTCGTCGTTCCCAGCGCGGGTCTCAAGGATCACCTGCTGCGTGCCGGCCGCGACGGCGCCCCGGCCGATTTCTTCGGGCCCGACCCGGCAGCGGCCCACTTCGTTTCGACCAGCGTTCAGCCGGCCGGCGGCACCAAGGCCACGATCACCGGCAACCTGACCATGAACGGCCAGACCAAGCCGGTGACGATCGCCGCGGAACTCGCCGGCGCCGGCAACAACCCGATGAGCCGGGCCAAGACCGTCGGCTTCCACGGAACCGCGACCATCAAGCGTTCCGACTGGGGTGTCAGCTTCGGCATTCCGTTCGGTCTGGCCGACGAAGTCGATCTGCAGATCACCGTCGCCGGCGAGAAGCAATAAGCGCAGCGATCCTCCCCGGGCGTCCCTCGGGGAGGATCGTGGCACGCTGGACAAATCGTAACCCTTCTCCCATATGCTTGCCGCATGAACCGCCGCGAGCTCCTTTCGCTGCTTCGACTTACGCGCCCTTAGGCGCGTTACCCTGCCGTGCGCACCGCGCCGGCGCCTCGCCTAAGGGCCATTCAATTCCAGTCGAAACCGCGCCGCGGATCTTCCGGCATGGCTGTGGACAAGCCTTGCCGCGCGGCGCCCAGGCGATAAGGCGCTTGCCATGACGATGCTCTCCGAGCCGGGCCGAAAGTACCGGCACTTTCCGCCGATAGACCTGCCCGACCGGCAATGGCCAGGACGGACGATCACCCATCCTCCGCGTTGGCTGTCGACCGACCTGCGCGACGGCAACCAGGCGATCGTCGATCCGATGGACGCGGTGAAGAAACAGCGGTTCTTCGACCTGCTGGTCGAGATCGGCGTCAAGGAAATCGAGATCGGCTTCCCGGCCGCCGGGCAGACCGAGTTCGACTTCATCCAGGGCCTGGTCCGCTCGGGCACGATCCCCGACGACGTCACGGTGCAGGTGCTGACCCAGGCGCGCAAGGACCTGATCCAACGCTCGTTCGAGAGCCTCGAGGGCGCGCGCGCCGCGATCGTCCACGTCTACAACGCGCTCAGCCCCGCGTGGCGCGAGATCGTGTTCCGGATGAGTCGCGAGGAGGTCAAGCAGATCGCGGTCAACGCCGCCAAGCTGCTGCGCGACGAGGCGGCCAAGCGCCCGGACACCGACTGGTATTTCGAGTACTCGCCCGAGACCTTCTCGACCGCCGAGCTCGATTTCAGCCTCGAGGTCTGCGAGGCGGTGATGGGCGTGCTGCAGCCGACCCGCGATCGGCCGCTGATCCTCAACCTGCCGGCGACGGTCGAGGCGGCGACGCCGAACGTCTACGCCGACCAGATCGAGTACTTCTGCCGCAACCTGCCGAACCGCGAGGCGGCCTGCGTCAGCCTGCACACGCACAACGATCGCGGCACCGGCGTGGCCGCGGCGGAGCTCGGGCTGATGGCGGGCGCCGACCGGGTCGAGGGCTGCCTGTTCGGCAATGGCGAACGGACCGGCAACTGCTGCTTGGTCACTGTCGCTCTCAACATGTACACGCAAGGCGTTGATCCAGGCCTTGATTTCTCGGACATCGACCGGATCATCGAGACCGTCGAGTACTGCAACCAGATCCCCGTGCACCCGCGCCATCCCTATGGCGGCGAGCTGGTCTTCACCGCCTTCTCGGGCAGCCACCAGGACGCCATCAAGAAGGGTTTCGAAGCGCAGGAGACGCGCAACGACGAGCAGTGGCGCGTGCCGTACCTGCCGATCGACCCGGCCGATCTCGGCCGGACCTACGAGGCGGTGATCCGGGTCAACTCGCAGAGCGGCAAGGGCGGCTTCGCCTGGGTGCTCGAGCAGAGCCAGGGACTCAAACTGCCGAAGAAGCTGCAGGTCGATTTCTCGCGCCATGTCCAGCGCGTCGCCGACGAGCTCGGCCGCGAGCTCAATGCCGACGACATCTGGCAGACCTTTCGCGATTCGTATTACCTCGGCGAGACGGGCGCGACGTTCGAACTGGTCGACTACGAGGAGACGCGCGCGAGCGACGGCGCGCGGCTGTTCGCCGGGACGATCTCGGTCGGCGGCAAGCACCAGCAGGTCAGCGGCCGCGGCAAGGGCCTGGTCTCCTCGGTGCTGGCGACGCTGCGGCAGACCTTCGGGCTCGACATCGAAGTGGCCGACTATTTCGAGCACGCGCTCGGCAAGGGCAGCGACGCCCGCGCCGCGGCCTACCTCGAATGCCTGCTGCCCGACGGGCGCACCGTGTGGGGCATCGGCATCGACGAGGACGTCGCTACCGCCAGCGTGCGCGCCATCCTCAGCGCGGCCAACGCAGCGATGGCGCAGGGCTAGACGGGCGCCAGCGGCACGAACGCCTGCGGGACGAGTTCGACGAGGATCGCGTCGTTCGGACGAACTTCGCCGCCTTCGACAACGATGGCCATGACGCCCGCCTTGCGGACGAGATTGCCGTCGGCGTCCCTCGACAGGACCGCGCGCATCGCGCCCGCGCCGATGTTGTCGTCGATCTGCCGGCACGGATTGCGCAGGCCCGTCAACTCGATCAGCGCGGTACCGACCCGCAGCCGCGTGCCTCGGGGCAGATCCAGCAGGCCGATGCCGCGCGTCGTCACGTTCTCGCCCAGATCGCCCGGACTGACCGTAAATCCGGCCCGCGCGAGGTCCTCGAACAGTTCGGTGTGAAGCAGGTGAACCTGGCGCAGGTTCGGCGCTGCCGGCGTCCCCCTAAGACGCGAACGATGGCGGACCGTCGGCCCGCAATGGGCGTCGCCGGCTACGCCGAGCCCGGGCAGGAGCGTGAGGCGGTCGCGCAGCGGCTTGCCAAACCGGTGTTCGGGATCGCTCGCTACCGCGACGACGGTTCCGTCCATCGCCAACGATTGCCGCAACGTGGCGCGGCTGTCGAGTTCACTGGCGAGCGCCTTTGCAGCCGACCGTCGCTGGTCTAGGTCAGGCCCATGGCCACCCGCCCCGCAGTCTTCGGCGTCGAGCGCTCGCTCACCGGCAAGGCGTGGCGCTGGCGCGGCGGCAACATGGAGCTTGCCGGCGGCGCCGGAGGGCTCGAGGACGACATCGTGACCCAGATGCTGCTCGCGCGCGGCGTCGCCCGTGACGACCTCGCACGGCACCGCAGCCCGAGCCTGCGCAGCTTCCTGCCCGATCCGTCGATCTTCCAGGACATGGACCTCGCCGCCGAGCGCCTCGCCGAGGCGGTGCTGGCGAAGGAGACGGTGACCGTCTACGGCGACTACGACGTCGACGGCGCGACCAGCGCAGCGCTGCTGATCCGGCTGCTGCGCCTGCTCGGGCACGAGGCCCGCCCCTACATTCCGGACCGGCTGCTCGAAGGCTACGGGCCGAGCGGCGAGGCGTTGGTGCGGCTCGGCGCAGAGGGCTCGAGCCTGGTCGTGACCGTCGATTGCGGGGCGATGGCCTTCGAAGCACTCGCTGCAGCGCACGCGGCCGGGATCGACGTGATCGTGGTCGATCACCACAAGTGCGCGCCCGAGCTCCCGCGAGCGCTGGCGCTGGTCAACCCCAACCGGCTCGACGAAGGCGACGAGGCTGCCGGGCACGGCCACCTCGCCGCGGTCGGCGTCGCTTTCCTGCTGGCAGTGGCGGTGGTCCGCACGCTGCGTCAGCGGGGCTACTTCGCCGACCGCGCCGAGCCCGACCTGATGTCGCTGCTCGACCTTGTCGCGCTCGGCACCGTGGCCGACGTCGCCGCGCTGCACGGCCTCAACCGCGCCTTCGTCGCACAAGGGCTCAAAGTCATGGCGCGGCGCGGCAACACCGGGCTCGCCGCGCTGATCGACGCGAGCCGGCTGACCCGCGCGCCGAGCTGCAGCGACTGCGGCTTCGCGCTCGGTCCGCGGATCAACGCCGGCGGGCGCGTCGGCGAGGCGACGCTCGGCGTACGGCTGCTGACGACCGAGGACCCCGACGAAGCGCGCGCGATCGCCGCACAGCTGTCGCAGCTCAACGAGGAGCGGCGCGCGATCGAGGCGGCGGTCCAGGAGGCGGCCGAGGCCCAGCTCGCGACGCAACACAACCGAGCGGTGCACGTGCTGTCGGGGTGCGGCTGGCACCCGGGCGTGATCGGCATCGTCGCCGGGCGGATCAAGGAGAAGACCGGCAAGCCGGCGCTGGTGGTCGCGCTCGCCGAGGACGGCGCCGAAGGCAAGGGCTCCGGGCGCTCGATCGCCGGCGTCGATCTCGGGGCGGCGATCATCGCCGCGCGCGACAGCGGGCTGCTCGTCGCCGGAGGCGGCCACGCGATGGCCGCGGGCCTGACAGTGGCCGGCGACAAGCTCGACGCCCTCGCCGAGTGGCTCGACGAGCGGCTCGCCGGCGCGGTGGCGCGGGCTTCGAGCGAGCAGACCACCCTGCTCGATATCTCGCTCGCGCCGCGCGGGCTCACGGCCGAGCTCGTCGCCACGCTCGACAGCGCGGGGCCGTACGGGATGGGCTGGCCGGGGCCGCGTGTCGCCGTGGGGCCGGTGCACCTGATCAAGGCCGACGTGGTGGGCGCCGATCACGTCCGGCTGATCGCCGG
>JAEZES010000071.1 GCA_023432995.1 Pseudomonadota bacterium | reverse complement strand
GTGCGCGACCAGGCCATCGTCGAACCCGAGCGCGCGCCGGGCCTTGCCCCCGGGCATGCCCGCCTCTACGTCGAGGCGCGCACCGAAGCGCTGCTCGCCGGCCGCTCGGCGCTCGGCGAATCGCTCGTCTACCTCGCCGACGTTCCGCTCGACGCGAAGGGCAAGCCGCCCAAGCTCAGGAAGCAGCGTTTCCTCATCTTCGCCGACCCGGTCGCCGGGCGGCCGGGCTCGCTGCAGCTGGTCGACCCCTCGGCCCAGATCCCGGCCACACCGGCCACCGAGCAGCTCGCCAGAACGGTGATCGCGGCCCTCGCCGCGCCCGATGCGCCACCCGCCGTGACCGGAATTCGCGACGTGATGTCGGTCCCCGGCAACCTCGCCGGGGAATCGGAGACCCAGCTGTTCCTCGATACCAAGACCGGGCAGCCGGTCTCGCTGTCGGTGATCCGCCGCCCGGGCATGGATCCCGTGTGGGGCGTGTCCTGGAGCGAGATCGTCGATCAGTCGGCCCGTCCGCCCGAGCCGCAGACCATCGCCTGGTACCGTCTCGCCTGTTCGCTTCCCGCGCGGTTGCCGGCCGACGCGTTCCTGCAGCAGGATCAGGCCTCGCGCCGGCGCGCCGAGGCCGACTACGAATTCATCGTCGCCCAGCTCGGCGGGTGCCCGCGCGCGCGCCGGTGAACCCCTAGCCAAGCGCGACGCCGCGCCCTAACGACGCGGCCGCACTTCGCAGAGGGGACCCATGCCTGAACCGCTTCGCATCGCTCTCGCCGGCCTTGGCACGGTCGGCGGCGGCGTCATCCGCTTGCTCGAAACCAACGGGGCGCTGATCGCGCGACGAGCGGGCCGGCCGATCGAGATCGCCGCCGTCTGCGCGCGCGATCGGACAAAGGATCGCGGCGTCGATCTATCGCGCTTCGCGTGGGAAGACGACATGACGCTGCTCGCCGAGCGCGGCGACATCGACGTCGTGGTCGAGCTGGTCGGCGGCGCGGACGGGCCGGCTCTGGCGCTCGCCCGACGCGCGCTCGCGGCCGGGAAAGGGCTGGTCACGGCCAACAAGGCGATGATCGCCCACCACGGGATGGAGCTCGCCCAAGCGGCCGAGACGGCCGGAGCGCCGCTCAAGTTCGAGGCCGCGGTTGCCGGTGGCATTCCGGTCATCAAGGGCCTGCGCGAAGGGACCGCGGCCAACGCGATCCTGCGAATCTACGGCATCCTCAACGGGACCTGCAACTACATCCTTTCGACGATGGAGAAGAGCGGCCGCGACTTTGCCGAGGTGCTGAAGGAGGCACAGCAGCTCGGCTACGCCGAGGCCGATCCGGCATTCGACGTCGAGGGCACCGACGCGGCGCACAAGCTGGCGATCCTGGCCGCGATCGCGTTCGGTAGCCGGACCGACTTCGATTCGATTTCGGTCACCGGGATCACTCGCATCCGTGCCGCGGACATCGCCCAGGCGGCCGCGCTGGGATACGTGATCCGGCTGATCGGCCTGGCCGATCGCGATCCGGCCGACGGGGCCCTGTTCCAGCGCGTCCAGCCGTGCCTGGTGCCGCGCGCGCACCCGCTGGCGGCCGTCGACGGCGCGACTAACGCGGTGGTCGCCGAGGGCAACTTCGCCGGCCGGCTGCTGTTCCAGGGCGCCGGGGCTGGCGACGGACCCACGGCGAGCGCGGTCGTTGCCGATCTGATCGACATCGCGCGCGGCGACATCGGAGCGCCGTTCTCGGTTCCGGTCGCCGAGCTGGACCCTCTCCCCCCGGCCGATTCGGGGCACCGCCAGGGCCGCGCCTACGTGCGCTTCACGGTCGCCGACCGGCCTGGCGTGCTGGCCGAGATCACCGCGGCGATGCGCGATGCCGGGGTGTCGATCGAAAGCCTGATCCAGCAGGGCCGGCCCGAGGAAGGCGGCGAGGTGCTGGTGGCGATGGTGACGCACGAGGGGCCCGAAAGCAGTGTCGCCCGCGCGCTTGTGTTGCTCGAGGGCTCCGAGAGCCTCGCCGAGCCGCCGCTGGTCATGCCGTTGCTGGCCTAGCCTCCTCAAACCCGCGGGGAAACCCGGCCATCGCCGGTTGCAATCGCATGACGCTCGGCCCTAGAGGCGAGGCGCAACTGAATCCCGCGCAGACAGGACCGCCCCGCATGAAACTCATGGCCGGCAACTCGAACCTGCCGCTCGCGCGGGCGATCGCCGCCTATCTCGAGATCCCGCTGACCGACGCGAGCGTGCGTCGGTTTGCGGACGAAGAAATCTTCATCGAGATCCACGAGAACGTGCGCGGCGAGGACCTCTTCATCCTTCAGTCGACCAGCTATCCGGCGAACGACAACCTGATGGAGCTGCTGATCGCGATCGATGCCTGCCGCCGCTCCTCGGCCCGGCGGATTACCGCGGTGATCCCCTACTTCGGTTATGCCCGTCAGGACCGCAAGTCGGGCTCGCGCACACCGATCTCGGCAAAGCTGGTGGCCAACCTGATCACGGAGGCGGGCGCCGACCGGGTCCTCTCGGTCGACCTCCACGCCGGGCAGATCCAGGGCTTCTTCGACATCCCGACCGACAACCTCTACGCCGCGCCGACAATGGCAATCGACATCCTCGAACGCTATGCCGGCGCCGACCTGATGGTGGTGTCGCCTGACGTCGGCGGCGTGGTCCGCGCCCGCGCGCTGGCCAAGCGGCTCGACAACGCTCCGCTGGCGATCGTCGACAAGCGCCGCGAGCGGCCGGGCGAATCGGAAGTGATGAACATCATCGGCGACGTCCGCGGACGCAGCTGCATCCTCGCCGACGACATCGTCGATTCGGGCGGCACGCTGTGCAACGCCGCGCAGGCGCTGATGGACGCCGGGGCCAAGAGCGTCGCCGCCTACATCACCCACGGCGTGCTGTCGGGAGGTGCCGTCGCACGGGTAGATAATTCGGCACTGACCGAGCTGGTCATCACCGATTCGATCCTGCCGACCGACCCGACCCGCGATTCGGACCGCATCCGGATCCTGTCGGTCGCGCCGCTGATCGGCGAGGCGGTGCGCCGGATCGCCGACGAGAGCAGCGTCAGCTCGCTGTTCGACTGATGAGTCCGCGCACGCGGGCGAAAGGAGGCTCCTGATGCGCCGCTCCTGGACGATCGCCGCGGTCCTCTATGCGGCCGCGCTGCCGTTCGCATACGCACAGGCCCAGCAGGAGCAGGCCCGGCCCTATCCGCCGCCGCCGGGATCGAACGAAGTGCTGCGCTCGGCGCTCGCGGGCACGCCGGGGGTCGAGGTAATCGTCTCCGACGTGGTCATTCCGCCCAACGGGCAGGTCGCGCGGCACTACCACCCGGGCGAGGAATTCCTCTACCTGATCGAAGGCAGCGCGATCCACATCGAGGACGGCAAGCCCGACCTGCCGCTCGAGGCCGGTGACAGCTATGCGATTCCGCCGCGCGCGATCCATTCGCCGCGCGGGGGGCCGGAAGGCGCGCGGGCGATCGTGTTTCGCGTCCACGTCGCCGGCCAGCCCGAGCGGATCGACGCGCCGCAATGAATCTCGCCGCCGAGATTGCGCTCGCCCACCGCCTTGCCGACGCTGCACGCGAGGCGATTCGTCCGCATTTTCGCGAGCCGGTCGCCGCCGAGCGCAAGAGCGACTCGACTCCGGTGACGATTGCCGACCGCTCGGCCGAGGAAGCGATGCGCCGCATCCTTACGGCCGAGGTGCCGCAGGATGGCGTGCACGGCGAGGAATTCGGCGTGACCGAGGGCCGCTCGGGACGACAGTGGGTGCTCGACCCGGTCGACGGCACTTGCGCCTTCCTCGCCGGTCGGGCGACATTTGGCACGCTGATCGCGCTCGTCGTCGACGGCTTTCCGGTGCTCGGGGTGATCGATCAGCCGATTCTCGGCGAGCGCTGGCTCGGGCTTGCGGGGCAGCAGACCACGCTCAACGGCCAGCCGGTGGCGACGCGTCCGTGCCGCGAGCTGGCGGACGCAACCCTGGCGACGACAGGGCCGCAATACTTCACGCAGGCCGAAGGCGACATGTTCATGGCGCTCGCCAAGAAGGCCGATCACAAGCGCATGATCATGGGCGGCGACTGCTACAACTATGCGCTGCTTGCGAGCGGGTTCGTCGACGTGGTCTGCGAGAGCGGGCTCAAGCTGCACGATTTCGCCGCGCTGGTCCCGGTGGTCGAAGGCGCCGGCGGGACCATGTGCGACTGGAACGGCGAGCCGCTCCACGCGGGTTCCGACGGTCACGTGCTGGCGATCGGCGATCCGGCGCGGCTCGAGGACGTGCTGGGAGCGCTCGGCGAGCGCTGATCCGCGAGACTTCTCACTCCTGCCGGATAGCCTGACCGAACACGACCAGGTTTCCGTCGGGCGCGCGGACCATCAGTTCGCGCTGGCCGTAGGCCTGGTCGACCGGGCCGTGGACCTCGCCGGCCGGGAGT
Source organism: Pseudomonadota bacterium (assembly GCA_023432995.1). Lineage (GTDB taxonomy): Bacteria > Pseudomonadota > Alphaproteobacteria > Sphingomonadales > Sphingomonadaceae > Croceibacterium_A. The sequence continues at coordinate 1,887 of JAEZES010000071.1, read as the reverse complement.
CCGGCGAGGGCCGGACCGAGTTCGCGGACCACCTGATCGAGGTCGAGCACGTCGATGTAGTAGGCGAAGCCGCGATGCGGCACGCCGAGTTCCTCCGGGCAATCGTTGGCGAGGATACGGATCGCGGCGCCCTCGCGTTCGACGTAGGCGTAATTCGCGTGGCGGAACGGCGCGGTGAATCCGAGCGTGTCGACGAAGAACCGCACCGCCGAATCGAGGTCGGCGACGTGCATGAACGGCGTGATCTGGAGTGTGTTGCCGGTCATCCCGTCTTCAGTCCGCCGATTCTCTACCCGCGCCGTTTTACCGCCAGGCTAGCGCCCGGTGAACAGTGTCGCCGCGTCGACGAAGCAAAGCGGGTTGCCGAGCGGGTCGTGGCAGTAGAACGAGCGCTCGCCCCATGGGCGGGTCGCGATCTCGCCCATCGGCAGGCCGGCGTCGCCGGAGGTTGGATCGAGGCAGTCGAGCGCCCGGGCGCGGGCGAAGTGGGCGTCGAGATCGTCGACCGCGAAATAGACATGGCCGAAGTTCGGATGCGGATTCGCCGCGTCGCCGTCGCCGGACGGCGAATAGACCGCCAGCACGACGCCGCCACAGCGGAAATAGTGCCGTCCGCCGGAAACGCGCATGCCGGCCTGGTCGAGCAGCCTGGAGTAGAACGCCTGCGACGACTCAATGTCGGCGGCCGGCATGATCACCCGGTAGAGTTGCGCTTGGTCCATGACCGCAGCCGCTAACACGGGTAATTTGCCCGTCGCAACGAGGCACTTTGGAGTAACCAGCCGTGGGCGAGCCGAAGCCGGACGTACAGCAGGAACGCGCCGCCTGCCCGCTCTATACCGCGATCGGGGTCATCGAAGGGCGCTGGAAGCCGATGCTGTGCCAGCGGCTGGCGCGCGGGACCTCGGGCTTCGGCGAACTCCATCGCGCGATGCCGGGCATCTCGCGCAAGGTGCTCATCGAGCAGTTGCGGCAGATGGAGTGCGACGACCTGGTCGTGCGGCATGAAACCGGCGACCGATTGGGCTCGGTCGAGTACGGACTGACCGCCCACGGCGAATCGCTGATGCCGGTGTTCGAGGTGCTGTGGCGATGGGGTACGGCCCACCTCGCCCGCCCCGGCGCCGGGCGCGGCACGATGGTCGCTCCACCTGAGACTGCGGCGCCCTGAGCGCGCTTGCCTTCGGCGCGACTTTCGCCTAGGGGCGCCGCCTTCACTGACACGTGATTCATCTGCCGGTCTGGCCACAAGGGCTGCCAGGGCTGGTTGGACGTGTCCCTGACTAGGAGACGAAAATGCCCAAGCTGAAGACCAAGAGCGGTGTGAAGAAGCGCTTCAAGCTCACCGCCACGGGCAAGGTCAAGCACGGCGTGGCCGGCAAGCGCCACCGGCTCATCAGCCACAACGCCAAGTACATCCGCCAGAACCGCGGCACCACCGTCCTCGCCGATGCCGATTCGCGCACGGTGAAGAAGTGGGCCCCCTACGGGCTCGACTGAGCGCGTCGGTTCCAGAGCAGGAGAGCTAGACCATGTCCCGTATCAAGCGCGGCACGACCACGCGTCAGAAGCACAAGCGGATCCTCGAGCAGGCCAAGGGCTACCGGGGCCGCCGCAAGAACACGATCCGCGTCGCCCGCCAGGCGGTCGAGAAGGCCGGCCAGTATGCCTACCGCGACCGCAAGGTTAAGAAGCGCAACTTCCGCGCGCTGTGGATCCAGCGAATCAACGCCGCGGTGCGTGCCGAGGGCCTCACCTATTCGCAGTTCATCCACGGCGCCAAGCTGGCCGGGATCGAGCTCGACCGGAAAGTCATGGCCGACCTGGCGATGAACGAGGGCGCCGCATTCGGCGCGATCGTCCAGCAGGCCAAGGCGGCGTTGCCCG
>JAEZES010000010.1 GCA_023432995.1 Pseudomonadota bacterium | reverse complement strand
AGACGGCGCGGTGTGGCTCGTGAGCCGGCCGAAAAGGGGCATGCTCGGCGGCATGCGCGCGCTCCCCGACGACGGCTGGAGCGCCCGCGCCGACGGCTCGGGCGACGCCCCGCTCCCCGGCGCCTGGCGCGCCGGCGGGGTCGTCCGGCACGGCTTCACGCACTTCGATCTCGAGCTCGGGCTGGCGATCTACGCCGGCGGGAAGCAGGCCGATCTCACCGGCGGCGAGTGGTGGCCGCTGGCGGAAATCGAGGCTGCGGGGCTGCCGACGCTGTTCGCCAGGGCGGCGCGCCTGGCGACAACTAGATCCTCCCTGTGACGCGCAGCGTCATGGGGTGGGGACTGCGACGGCGCAGCTGTCGTGGTGGAGGGGGCCCGGCGCGCCATAGCCCCTCCGTCACCGGCCTCTGGCCGGCGCCACCTCCCCATCGCTTCGCGACAGGGACGATTTGCCTGTCAGATGATCCCCCCGCCCAGCATCAGCCGGACGCAGGCGATCACAAACACGATCAGGCAGAAGTTGCGCCCGCCGTTCGAGCGCGACAGCGCGCCGAGGACGATGCCGACCACGATCAGCGGCAGCGCCAGCCAGTTGCCCCAGCCGAGCAGCGGGATTTGCGAGGGGATCACGATCACCAGCGAGAGGAGGCCAATCAGGATCGAGAGCGCGTTGAGCATGTGTCTTATATGCATAGCACACTGGCCCGATGCAACCCCGCGGGCTTCTCACGCGCCGGGAACGCGATAAGCTGGGGTTCACGACCGCCGGTGGAGAGGGGAACGGAATGGACTCGTTGCAGCTCACTCGCCGCCAATGGCTCGGCGGCGCCGCGGCGCTCGGCGCGGGCGTCGCGCTTCCCGCGCTCCCGCTGCGCGCCCAACCCGCAATCGACTGGGCAAACGTGACCCGGCTGGTGCAGGGCTACGTCGACAGCCGCAAGGTTTCGGGCATGGTCGTCACGCTCGGCTTCGGCGACGGGCCGCTGACCGCCATTCGCGCCGGCGTCGACAGCTTCACCGCGCCGCGGCCGTCGGGCCTCGACAGTATCTACCGCATCTACTCGATGACCAAGCCGGTCACCGGCATGGGGGCCGTGGCGCTGATCGACGAGGGCCGGCTCGGCCTCGACCAGCCGTTGCACGAGATCCTGCCGAAGTTCCGCACGATGCAGGTGCAGAAGGTCTACGACGGGCCGATCGCGGCCGACAACCTCGAGCCCGCCGTGCGCCCGATCACGATCCGGCAACTGCTTACTCACACCGCCGGGCTCGGCTACGGCATCGTCCAGTCGGGCCCGATCGCCGAAGCCTTCCGCGAGCGCGGCGTGGTCCCGGGTCTGGTCACCCGGCTGCAGGCCCTGCCGGTGTTCCGCGGCATCGCGGTCCAGGGGCTCGACGTCTTCGCCGATCGGGTGGCCGAGATGCCGTTGGTCTACCAGCCGGGCACGAAGTGGAGCTACTCGATCGCCTTCGAGATTCTCGGCCGGGTGATCGAGGTCGTCTCCGGCCAGCCATTCGACCGTTTCCTGCGCGAACGGTTCTTCGACCCGCTCGGGATGGTCGACACCCACTTCCAGGTCCCGCGGGCGAAGGCCGAGCGCATGACCACCAGCTATTTCCTCTACAACGGCTCGCTGCTGCCGATCGATCTCGGCACCGACTCGGTCTACTTCGATCCGCCGCCGCTGCCGTTCGGCGGCTCCGGCCTCGCCTCCACGCCGCAGGACTACGACCGCTTTCTGGCGATGCTGCACAATCACGGCCTGTTCGAGGGCCGCCGGGTGATGACCGAGAGCGCCGTGCGGCTCGGCACCTCGAACCTGCTGCCCGACACCGTCGACCCCGCCAACGCCTACGAGGGCGGGGCGTGGGACTACGGCGCGGGCGGCCGCGTCGGCAAAGGGGCCGAGACGGGCGCCTACGGCTGGGCCGGGGCGGCCGGCACGCTCGGCTTCATCTATCGCCCGCTCAACCTGCGCGCGGGGCTCTACACACAGTACATGCCGTCGATGGCCTATCCGCTGATCGACGAGTTCCCCGCGGCGATCCGCGCCGATCTCGCCGCCGCGGGCCACGCGTGAACCCGCTCGCCTTCGCCGGCCAGCCACTCGACCGCGCCGATCCCGTCCGTACCGATCCCGCGCGGCTCGCCGAGCTGAGGGCCGGCGGGCTGCTGCTGCGGCTCGACGGCCTGCTGCCCGAGATCGCCGCGAGCGGCGGCCTTGCGTTCGCGTCGGTTGCCGAGGCCCCGGCCGACGCCGAGCTGGTGTTCCTCGGCCTGCGCGGCGGGCAGGCGCTGTTCGCCGTTGTGCCCGGCGAGGGCGACCCCGACCCGGCCTATGCCCACCGCCGCACATGGGGAGCGATCGCGCAGCTCCCGGCGGACGAGCTCGCTCTCTACGGTGCCGCGCGCAGCGTGCTCGACTGGCATGCGCGCCACAGGTTCTGCTCCCGCTGCGGCCGACCTACGGCGCTCGCCAAAGGTGGCTGGCAGCGCGACTGCGCGGATTGCGGGGCGCAGCATTTTCCCCGCGTCGATCCGGTCGCGATCATGCTCGTCGAGTGCGAGCGCCAGGTCCTGCTCGGCCGCCAGTCGCGCTTCCCACCCCACAGTTTCTCGGCGCTCGCCGGGTTCGTCGAGCCGGGCGAGACGATCGAGGAGGCGGTCGTGCGCGAGGTGTTCGAGGAAGCCGGCGTGCGCGTGCGCGACGTGCGCTACATCGCCAGCCAACCGTGGCCGTTCCCGTCACAGCTGATGATCGGCTGCATCGGCTATGCCGACAGCCTTGAACTGGCGATCGACAAGGCCGAGATCGAGGAAGCGCGCTGGTTCACACGCGCGGATGTCGGCGAGGCGCTGGCGCGGGGACGCGAGAGCGCGAGCTTCCTGCCGCCGCCGCCGCAGGCGATCGCGTACCACCTGCTGCAGTGGTGGCTGGAGAATTGACCATGGCCGAGCTTGCCCCGAGAATCGCCGTCGACATCTGGTCCGACGTGATGTGCCCGTGGTGCGCGGTCGGCTGGACCGCGTTCGACAAGGCGAGGGAGCAGCTCGCGGGCGAACTCGAGGTCGAGGTTCGCTGGATGCCGTTCGAGCTCAACCCCGACCTGCCGCCCGAGGGCAAGGACCAGGCGAAGCATCTCGCCGAGGTCTACGGCCGCACGCCCGAGGAAGTCGCGTCGATGCGCGCCCAGATGCAGGCGACCGCCGCGCGCGTCGGCTTCCCGATGGACTGGACCGGCGACGGGCCCGAGCCGCCGGCGATGATGTGGAACACGTTCGAGGCCCACAAGCTGCTGCGCTGGGCCCTCGCCGACCAGGGGTCCGAAGCGCAGACGCGGCTCAAGGTCGCGCTGTTCGAGGCGCATTTCCGGCAGCGCCGCAACGTCTCCGACCGCGCGGTGCTGCTCGACATCGCCGAGGCCGAGGGATTCGACCGCGCGAAGGCGGCGGAGGCGCTCGCCGACGAGGCGCTGACCATCGCCGTTCGCGCCGAGGAGCAGCGCGGCCGCCAGGCCGGGATCAACTCGGTCCCGAGCTTCGTCATCGACGGCAAGTACCTGATCCAGGGCGCGCGCGAGCCGGCCGACTACGCGAACATGTTGAGGCAGGTCGCCGGCCTGGTGCAGAACGCCTAGCGCTTGCGCGGCGGGTTGAGCTTGCCGAGCGCTTTCGGCCCCTTGCGCTCGTCGGCCGCCGGATGGTCCTGCCCGGTCGGGCGCTCCATGCCGGTGTCGCGGACGGTCGTATGCTGCTCGGCGCGGCTGCCGACGTCGCGTCCGAGCTGACCGCCGGAGCTTCCGCCCTGGCCAGGGGCGGGCCCTTCGGCCTCGAACTCGTGGATCATCGCGTTGTCCGGGTGCGGCTTGCGTTTGCTCATGACCAGTCTCCTCGTTGAGCAAACGACGCCGGAGGCGTGTCCGTTCCGCGACTAGGCCAGCCCGAGCTTGCTGAGTTCGCGCACGAGCCGGCCGGGCAGCACGTCCCCGGCTGTCTCGCCCTCTGTCAGGTCCTGCGGGCAGTCGGCCTCGTCGAGGTAGCGCCACCCTTGGTGCGCGCGTTTCGCGCGCGGGTGGACGAGGATCAGCCGGTTCTCGAGCACGATCCACCAGCGCCCGTCGGCGCGCTGCTCGAAGCGGCGGATCGGGCTGCGCCCGACCAGCGCATGCTGGTGGATCCAGTACAGCGAGCCGCCGATCATCTCGGCGTGGCGCTTGGGCAGGTAGCGCGTGGTCAGCCGCTTCTCGGGCTCGTCGCCGGCGAACCAGGCGATGATCTCGTCGAGGCTCGTCGCCTCGTAGGCGACCTTGGTCATGCTGAGCGGCATGGCGCCCAGATAGGGCGCGCAGCCCTAGCCGACCAGCCCGCTCGCGACCGCGAGCCCGAGGAAGGCCAGGAAACCCATCGAATCTGTTACCATCGTCACGAACACGGTCGAGGCCACCGCCGGGTCCTGGTCCATCCGGTCGAGCGCGACCGGGATCGCCACGCCCGCAAGGCCGGCCGTGGCGATGTTGATCACCATGGCCGCGGCGATCACCGCACCGAGCTGCGCGGCGACCGCGCCGCCGAGCCAGATCGAGAAGATCGCTGCGGTGGCCACGCCGAGCAGCAACGCGATCGTCGCCCCGTTGAGCAGCGCGACACGGATCTCGCGCCACAGGATGCGGCGGGTGTTCGAGCGCGTCAGCTGGTTGGTGGCGATCGCGCGCACGGTCACCGCCATCGTCTGCGTGCCGGCGTTGCCGCCGATGCTGGCGACGACCGGGGCCATCGCCGCCAGCGCCACGAGCTGCTCGATCGCGCCGCCAAACAGCCAGATGATCGTGGCGCTGACCGAGGCGGTCACAAGGTTGGCCATCAGCCAGCGCACGCGCGCCGAGTAGGATTCGCGGATCGGCTCGTTGATGTCGCCGTCGCCCGCGCCCGACAGCAGCAGCGTGTCCTCGCCCGCTTCCTCCTGGATGATGTGGACCACGTCGTCGACGGTGATCTGCCCGACCAGGCGGCCGCTCTCGTCGACCACCGCGGCGCTGATCAGCGCGTATTTCTGGAACCGCAGCGCGACTTCTTCCTGGTCCATCGTCACCGGGATCAGCGTCTGGTCGCGCTTCATCACGTCGCTCAGCGCGATGTGCCGCGGGGTGCGCAGGATCCAGCTCAGCTGGCAGGTCCCGACCGGCTTCATCGCCGGGTCGACGACGAACACTTCCCAGAACTCGGTCGTCAGGTCGTCGTTCTCGCGCAGGTAGTCGATCAGGTCGCCGACCGTCAGGTGCTCGGGCACCGCGACCAGCTCGCGCTGCATCAGGCGGCCGGCGGTTTCCTCGGGGTAGGACAGCGCGGTCTCGATCGCCGCGCGGTCCGCCGGCTCCATCTCGGCCAGCACCGCCGCCTGGTCCTCGGGTTCGAGGTCCTCGATCAGGCTGACCGCGTCGTCGGTGTCGAGCTGCTCGGCGATCTCCGCCACCGCCTCGGGCGGCAGCGACTCCATCATGTCCTCGCGGACGTGGTCGTTGAGCTCGGCGACGACCTCGTGGGTCATCAGGTCGGTAATCGCGGCGGCGAGCTGCGGGCGCTGCTCGCGTTCGAGCAGTTCGAACAGGTCGGCGATGTCGGCCGGGTGGAGCGGCTCGACCAGCTCGTAGACGCGCGCCTCGTCGCCTTGTTCGAGCGCCTCGACGACCGAGTCGACGAACCGGGGCTTGAGCCGGTTGTCCTCGTCGAGCTCGTCGCCGTCATCCTGCGGCGCCTGGGTCTCCAGCTCGGTGAGGTCCTGCTCGGTCATCGCGGGCGGGTCTATGCCGCTCGGGAGCAAAAGCAACCCGGCGGGTGACATCGCGGTGGAGGGCTTCTATGCGCGCCTGATCCGCAGGAGACAGACAATGGCCGACGAGACGCTCACCCTCACCCTGGACACCGGCAACGGGGAGGGCGGCGACGTCGTCATCCGCCTGCGTCCCGATCTCGCGCCGGGCCATGTCGAGCGCATCACCACGCTCGCCCGGGAAGGCTTCTACGACGGAGTCGTGTTCCACCGCGTGATCCCCGGCTTCATGGCCCAGGGCGGCGACCCGACGGGCAGCGGCATGGGCGGCAGCGACAAGCCCGACCTCAAGGCCGAGTTCAACCCCGCGCCGCACGTGCGCGGCACCTGCTCGATGGCGCGCACCCAGGTTCCAGACAGCGCCAACAGCCAGTTCTTCATCTGCTTCGACGACGCGCGCTTCCTCGACCGGCAGTACACGGTGTGGGGTCAGGTCGAGAGCGGCATGGAGCACGTTGACGCGCTGCCCAAGGGCGAGCCGCCGCGCGAGCCCGGGAAGATCGTCAAGGCCACGGTGGGCTGATCCTCCGCGCGGCGGCAGCGCGCGCTAGCGTCCGAGCTGGAAGACGACCCGCGTCGTCCAGTAGCTGGGGATCGGATTGCCGTCCTTGTCGAGCGCCGGGTCGAAGTCGAGCGCGTGCTGGATGTCGGCGCAGCTGCTCTCCTCGAATTCCGGATCGCTCAGCGGCATCTGGATGTGGCACTCGGTGATGCGGCCGGTCGGGTCGACGTCGAGCCGCACGTTGACCACGCCCTGCAGCCCCTCGCGCAGCATCTTCGGCGGGTACGACATCATCCGGGGCACTTCGTCGAGGTTGACCGGCTCGGCCTTGCGGGTCAGCGTCTCGTGCGCTTCGACGTCGATGTCCCAGTGCGTCCGCAGCTCTTCGACGCAGTCGCGGAGCGCCTTGAGCGGTGGCCCGAACGCGCCGAGTTCGAGCGTGATCTCGCGGCGGAAAGCCCCGATGAGCGTGATCGCGTCGGTGGGTCTCGCGGCTTCGTCTTCGAGCGCCGGCAAATCGAGCGTGGCGAGGTATCGGGCCCTCTCGAGCGGATCTTTCATCTCCTCGAGCTCCGGCAGCTCGACCAGCGCCGGAGTGAACAGCACGCCGCTGAACCCGTCGGCCATGCGCAGCGCGAAAGCGCCCTCCGCCTCGCGCCACTCGGTGTCGGTATTGAACCTGTAGCGGAAGGTCCGGCGGTTCCGCGCTGTCATCCAGTTGGTCGCGATGACTGTCTGCAGTCCCAGCCCCCGGTCGAACCGGCGGATTTCGAGGTAGGCCCGCTCCTCGCCCTCCCCGAACAACCGGCGCAGCGCGCAGCTGTCGGCATCGTAGTCGAGCGTCCACGGACTGCTGGGTCGCAGAGCCGGCGAGTCCTGGGCGAGCGCGGGGCCGGCGAGCCCCGCGCACACTGCGATTACGGCCACGATCCGCACCCAGTTCATCGCGCACCCCCCTTGTCGCGACGGTCTTCCCGAGCTTGCCGAGATCGGCGTCGCTCCGTTTCTAACGCTATTCCTGTTCCCGCGTCGGCGCGACGTTGCGGTACTGGATGTACCACTTGCCATCGACCTTCACGAGATCGTCGACCCCCTGGCCGGCGGCGGCCATGACGGGCGCGGTCGGGCTGCCGATGCGGCCGCCGGTGCCGAACACCGTCTGATGATAGTAGTGGAACCGCGCGGTGTTCGGCCCGGTGAACTCGAGCCACGGGTTCATCGTGAAGTGGTGCATCTTGCCGATCGTCTCGCCCGTCGCGCGGCGCTGGTCCTGCCCGGCGACGAGGTCGGTGATCATCTTCTTGAGGGCGTCGCGCCCCTTGACCTGGCCGAAGGCGCCATCGGGCGTGAAGTTCGCCGCGTAGGCCTCGGCATCGAAATTATCGAGCGACCGGTCGTAGCGCCACATCAGCGCTTCGATCGCTTCGCGGTCGGCGATGCGCTGCGCCAGCGCCTCGCCGCTGAGCGGCGCCGCGGAGGCCTGCGGCGCGGGGCCGGCCGGCAGCGTGGCCGGGTCCCAGTGCTCGTCGGCCTTGCCGTCGACAAACCGCCAGGTGTCGAACCAGGTGGTCGTGTAGCTCTGGCTCGGGTCGTCGGCGTAGGGCACGATCCGCCGCGTCAGGATCGTCACGTAGTCCCCCTCGGCCATGACCGCGACGACGCCGTTGGGATCCTCGGCGCTGAGCGCCGGGCAGGGGTCCAGCACGGGACGCTTGGCGATCTGGGTGAAGTAATAGATCACGCCCTCCAGCCCCGACGCGGCGACGGGGTTGTGCTGGATGTAGGCATCGGTGAGCCAGGTGCCTGCCTCGCTCCACTTGTTGCACTTGAGCAGATCGCGCTGGATATGAAGCGCGGCCTGCTTGTTGCGGTGGAGCACCGGGTCGTCGCTGGTGAACAGCGATTCGGGGTCCGGATGCGGCACCACCGGATCGCTCAGCGCGCGCATCTGGGCCTGCGCGGCGCCCGGCACGGCAATGGCGACCGCGGCGGCAAACAGCATCAGCTTCGTCTTCATCGGTTGGTCCCTCTCGTGATCCGGTCTGCCCCTTCTTGGCCGATTCCGACGCCGCGAGTCTACAGCCCGGCGCCGACCAGCCAATCGTGGAACAGCCGCACCGGCCGCTGCTCGAGATCGACCGGGCGGCACACGAACCAGTAGCTGTAGGGGCTGGCGACCTCGACCCCGTCGAACAGCTTGGCGAGGCGCGGGTCGTTGTTCCGCTTGAGGTGGTCGTCGTGCATCATCGCGATGCCGAGACCCTGCGCTGCGGCCTCGAGGATCAGCTGGCCCGAATCGTAGTGGTCGATCGCCGCCGGCTGCAGCGCCTGCAGCCCGAGCGCCGCCTTCCATGCATCGAAGCTCAGCGGCATGTCGGTATGAAGCAGGAAGGTCTGCTCGCTCAGCGCCTCGAGGCTCGGCTCGGGGCCGAGCTTGTCGGCCAGCGCCCGGCTGCAGATCGCGTGCACGGTGTTCCGGTCGAGCCGGACCTGGTGCAGGTCGGGCTCAGGATCGGTCATCAGCGCGATCGCCGCATCGAGGGTGTCGCCGACGCGGTCGATCAGGTGCGGCTGGGTGTCGATGTCGATGTGCAGCCGCGGGTGCAGCGCCCGCAGTTCGGGCAGGCGCGGGAACAGCCGCTGGGTGCCGAACAGCGGCAGCACGCCGAGCCGCAGGCGCAGCAGCTGCAGGTTCTCCGACTGCTGCTCGACCGCGATCGCCAGTGCCTCGAGGTGCGGCGCGATGGCGTCGTAGAACTGTCGTCCTTCGTCGGTCAGCCGCATTGCCTGGCCGCTGCGCGAGAACAGCTTCTTGCCGGTGAACTCCTCGAGGTTGCCGATCCGCCGCGACAGTGCCGACGGGCTCAGGCCGAGCTCGTCGGCTGCCGCGCGCGCCGAGCCGAGGCGCACGGTGCGGACGAACGCCTCGAGGGCGCGCAAGGGGGGCAGGCGGCGCATCGCTGCCACTGTTCAGAAAAATGCAACTCGTGTCGAGCGGGGAGAATCTTGGGCTGGGGAAAGCGACAAATGGCTACACTTCATGAGGCAGACGAAGCGTCATG
>JAEZES010000288.1 GCA_023432995.1 Pseudomonadota bacterium | reverse complement strand
GGGGGGGGGGGGGCGGGCGTGCCACTGGCCGCGAGAAGCACCGCGGCGGCGCCGCCTGCCGCCAGGTTGCCAACCCAAGCGAAACGAACCGGTTTCATGCGGAGGTGTCCCCTCTCCTGACGCGAGCGACGAGAATGCCCGTCCGTACCTTGCGCGCGGATGAAGCCGCTCGGTCCTAACGCCGTGCGACGGCAAAGAAAATGCCCGGAGTGCGGTTTCGCACCCCGGGCACGACGAAGCGAATCGCTGCGGCGATCAATCGTGTCGGTTAGTCCCGCTGACCCATGAAGCTGAGCAGGAACTGGAACATGTTGATGAAGTCGAGATACAGCGTCAGCGCGCCGAGGACGACCATCTTCCCGAGAGGGTAGGCCGCCACGACGTTCGGATTGGTCATCTTCATCTGCTGGATGGCGACGTACTCGCCCTTCAGGCGCTGCGTGTCGTAGGCGGTGAGGCCGGCGAAGATCAGCACGCCGAGGAAGCTGATCGCCCAGTAGAGGCCGCTCGACTGCAGCCAGATGTTCAGCAGGCTGGCGATGATCAGCCCGACCACGCCCATGATCAGGAAGCTGCCGAAACCCGACAGATCCTTCTTGGTGGTGTAGCCAAACAGGCTGAGGCCGGCGAAGGCGCCCGCAGTAGCGAAGAACGTCGCAGCGATCGAGCCGCCGGTGTAGATCAGGAAAACCGTCGACAGCGACAGGCCCATCAGCGTCGCGAAGCCCCAGAACATCGCCTGCAGGGTGCCGGTCGAGAACTTGCGCGCGCCGAAGCTCATCGCAATGACGATGGCGAGCGGCGAAAGGATGATCAGCCAGGCCAGGGGACCGCCGTTGACGAACACCTGCGCAGCCGGGGATTCGGCCCCGCCGCGCGAAAACAACAGTGCGACAATGCCCGTCAGCAGGACACCGCTGGCCATGTAGTTGTAGATCGAGAGCATGTGGCGGCGAAGGCCGGCGTCGAAGACTTCCGTCCGACCGGTCCCCACCGCGCCCGCAGAGCCGAACGACGTGCCGAAGCCCGCCCGGGTGTTCTGGGGATCGTTCCAATTCGCCATTACAAACTCCATTCCGGCGCCGAGCGACGACAAGCCGGTAACGGCAATATCGCCATAGAGTGCCCGCGTTTCAAGGAAAACCGGCGCTCGGCCGTTAACCGTCGCGACGCGCCTCGGCCGCCATCTGCGCGCTCCTGTCGCGGGCGGCGCGCAAGGTCCTGGCCAGGAGACGGGCGAGCGAATCGCCCTCGTCGAGGGCGTCGAGCCCGGCCTGGGTTACCCCGCCGGGGCTGGCCACGCGGCGTGCCAGCTCGCCCGGATCGTGCGGCGAGACCGCCGCCAGCGCGGCCGCGCCCTCGACCGTCGCCAGGGCCAGGCGCCGGGCTTCCTCCGGCGGCAGTCCGAGATCGGCGGCAGCCCGGGCGAGCGCGTCGATGAAGCGATAGACGAATGCCGGCCCCGATCCGGCAAGGGCCGTGACGAGGTCAAATTCGCTCTCGGCGATCCATTCGGGCGAGCCGAGCGGAGCGAGGAACGCGACGGCCGCCGCGCAGCCCTCGGCGTCGAGGCCGTCGGCGGCGAGCGCGATCGGCGACTTGCCGAGGGCGGCCGAAAGGTTCGGCATCGCGCGCAGCAAGGCCGCGTTCGGGAAGTACTGGCGCAGCACGGGCAGCTCTACGCCGGCAAGGATCGAGAGCAGCGTGGTGCCGCGCCCGGCGAGCGGCGCCACGTCGGGCGCCACCGCGGGCAGCAGTTGCGGCTTGATCCCGAGCAGGATCGCGTCGAACCGCTCCCCCGCCGGCAGTGCCGAGAGGTGCCGCACCTCCGCGAGCGTCTCGCGCGGGGCGGGATCGACGACGGTGAACCGCTCGGGCGCCAGGCCGCCCGCGAGCCAGCCCTGCAGCATCGCGCCGGCCATGTTGCCGCAGCCGACGATAAGGACGGAGTCGAAAGTCATCCGCTCGCTGGCGCCTCCCCGCGCCCGGACCGCCCCTAGGCCTCGCCGGCGGCGTCGACCAGTGCCGCGTCGAGCGCGTCGCGCGGCTTTTTGTCGCCCCACAGCACGAACTGGAACGCCGGATAGAAGCGGTCGCACTCGGCCACCGCGCTCTCGACCGCCAATTGCGCCATCGACAGGCTCAGCATGCCCTCGCTGCCGAGCATCAGGCCGTGGCGGTAGAGCAGGACGCCGCCGTTCGACCAGATGTCGAAATGACCGAGCCAGAGCTGCTCGTTGACCAGCGCGAGCAGTTCCCAGGCCGGCCTGCGCTTGGCCTCGGGCACGCGGATCTCGGGCAGGCACAGCAGCTGCAGGACCTGGTCCTCGCTGCGCCACACGCCGCGCACCTGGTAGGTTGCCCAGCTTCCCTGGATCTCGCCGCAGATTTCGTCCTCGTTGACGAATTCGCAGGGCCAGCCGCGGGCCTCGAACAGCTGCGCGAGCATTTCCAGCGGCGCAGCGTCCTCGGATTCCTCCATGTGCTCTCGCCGACCGATATTCATCATCCGCTCTTTCCATCCCCCCGCTGGGCGGGCCTGCACATGCGCCGCGGGCCTTGTCCAGTGCAATCGAACCGCGCGAGGCCGCTGGGCAAAACTCGACAACCCTGTTGGCAAGGTGTGCAAAATTGCCCGCTCGCCCGGCCGATCGTCATTCGAGCGGACGCACCTCTTCGCCCTGCGCGCTGGTGAAGCGGAAGCTGTCGAGCTGCTTTTCCTTGAGCTTGGCGACGAAGTCCTGAGCTTCACGCGCGCTCGCGAAGGGACCGGCGACCAGGCGGTTGGTCTGGCCCCAGCGGGCGACGTGCGGCTTGTACTTGTCGAGCAGGCCGCCGGCGTTGCGCCGGATCCGGCGCCAGTCGAATTCGAGCGCCGCGACGTCGCGCCCGGTGGCTACCTGGACCCATTGCCGGCTCGGGACCGGCGGCGGCGGGGCAGCGGGGCGCGGCGTTTCACGGCGCGGCTGGATCTTGGTGATGTCGACCGCGCCTTCGGCCGGTCCGGCTTCGCCGCTAGGCAACACGAAGGTGGCGAACGCCTCGGCGAGGCTGACCTCGACCGGTTCCGGCTCCGCGGGCGGGCCCTGTACCGCCGGCAGGTCCGCCGGGCCGGTCGCAGCGCCCTCCGCAGGCCGGGTGCTGACCGCCACGGCGGGCAAGGTTTCTCCGGCCGCTTCGGGCGTCGCCGCAGCTATGACCGCGGGCTCCGCGCTGGCAGCCGGCGGCGGCGCCGGTTCGGGCTCGACCGCGACCGGCTGCACCGGCTCCGGACGGCGCGGGATCCCCTCCTGCGGTGGTTCACGGTTGCCGAGCGGGGCGCCGCTCGGGACCAGCCGCGCGTCCGCGGTCTGCACGGCTTGCGCC
>JAEZES010000205.1 GCA_023432995.1 Pseudomonadota bacterium | reverse complement strand
CGCCTCGCCTTCGGATTCGACGTTGAGCGTCAACCCATGGCCGATCGCCGCCTCGAGCTCCGCGTCGCGCTTGCCCGGCCCGGCGAAGCTCGCCCGGAGCGGGTCGAGACCCGCTGCGAGGATCATTTCGAGCTCGCCCAGCGATGCGATGTCGACCCCGTCGGTCAGGCCGCCAAGCAGCTCGAGCACCGGGCGGAAGGGATTGGCCTTGACCGCATAATGCAGTCGCAGCCGTTCAGGCATCGTCGCGCGCAACGAGGCCACCCGCCGACGGATTGCCTCTGCCGAGTAGACGAACAGCGGCGTGCTGCCGGCCTCGGCGACGAGATCGCTGGCCCTGCGCCCGCCCACGGCGAGCTCGCCCGCGACCGTGTCGAAGCCTGGCGGGATCGGGCCGAGCGGCTTCACGCCGCGGCCTCCGCCTGCAACGCCGCGCGGTCGATCTTGCCGTTCGGGTTCAGTGGCATGCGCTCGACCCAGCGGATCGAGTGCGGCTGCATGAAGTTGGGCAAGTCGCGCTTGAGCGCGGCCCGCAGCCGCTCGTCGTCGCCCGAGCCGCGGACGATCAGGTGGATCGCCTGGCCAAGCTGCCGGTCGGGGACACCCACCGCCACCGCTTCGGCCACCTGGCCGGTCGCCATCGCCGCCTCCTCGATTTCCTCGGGGCTGACCCGGTTGCCGGCGGTCTTGATCATCGCGTCCCGCCGACCGACGAAATAGAGCAGCCCCTCCGCGTCTCGCGTCACCCGGTCACCCGACCATACCGCCGTGCCGCCATAGCGCGAGGCGGCTGGCGCCGGGCGGAACCGCTCCGCCGTGCGGCGGGCATCCCCCCAGTAGCCCTGCGCCACCAGCGGGCCGCAATGGACGAGTTCACCCTCCTCGCCCGGCTCGGTCTCCAGGCCATCGTCGCCGACGACGAGGATTTCGGCGAACGGGACGGCCTTGCCGATCGATGTCGGATGGCGGTCGACGGACGCCGGATCGAGATAGGTCGAGCGGAACGCCTCGGTCAGGCCGTACATCGGAAAAATGCGGGTATCCGCAAAGATAGAGCGCATCTTTCGGATCAAATCTGCGGTCAGGGCGCCGCCGCTGTTGGTCAGCCGCCGCATTGCCGCCACCGCGTCGTGCGGCCAGTCATGCTCGACGAGTTGCACCCACAGCGGAGGCACGGCCGCCAGCGACGTCACCGCATGCCGCGCGCAGGCCTTGATGACGTCGCGCGGAACCAGGAAGTCGAGTGGAACGACCGTGCCGCCGGCGTACCACGTCGAGAGCAGCTGGTTCTGGCCGTAGTCGAAGCTCAGCGGCAACACGGCGAGCGTCACGTCGTCCTCCGCCAGCCCCAGGTAACTCGCCACGCTGACCGCGCCGAGCCACAGATTGGCGTGGCTCAGCATGACCCCCTTGGGGCGTCCGGTCGAGCCGCTCGTGTACAGCAACGCCGCCAACTCGTCGGGCGCGGCCGCTGATGGCGGCAGGACCTGCCGAGCTTCAGCCAGCTCGGAGAGGACGCGGTCGTCGGCAAGGCTCAGGCAGTCTTGCCCGACGTCGCCCGGTTCGAGCGTCGCGAGCCGCGCGGTGTTGGCGACCAGCAGGCTGGCCCCGCTGTCGGCCACGATATGGGCCACCTGCGAACGCTTCAGCAAGGGATTGATCGGGACGTGAACCAGTCGCGCCCGGGCCGCCGCGAGAGGCAGCAGGCACGTCAGCTCGCCCTTCCCGGCCCAGCTGGCGATGCGCGTGCCCGGCTCCGGAAACCGTTCGCCGAGCCAGCTTGCCAGACGTCCGACACGGGTTCTTAAGTCCTCCCAGGTAAGCGTCTCGCCGCGCAGGACCAGGGCCGGAGCCTCGTCGCGCCCGCGTTCGGCCAGATGGTCGAGCGGCAGCGGCACGGGATCGGGCGCGGACGGCATCGGGACAGACTATTCCCCGGGGATCTGGCGAAGTGACCGCGCTCAGCTATCACGACACGATCGAGGTTCTGCAAGGGCTGCCGTTCACCGGGCGTGGACCGTTCGCCCGGACGGAGTGGTTCGCCTTGCTCGAACACTCCGGGGCAAGGCCGTTCGTGGCGCTCGCGCGCGACGGGGGCGAAGCGCTGGCGCTGCCGCTCGCCCGCGCGCCACACGGTCTCACCGAGCTCAGCAACTGGTACGCGTTCACCTGGACCGGCCTCGCAACCCTCGGCGCCCGTCGCGAGGCGCTGCTCGAACGCCTGGCGCGCGACCTGCCGGCCCACACGTCGCGCCTCACGCTGAGCAAGCTGCCCGACGAAGACGGCACCGCGACCCGCTTCGATCAGGCGTTTCGGCGCGCCGGCTGGACGGTGCTGCGCGAGGTTTGCGACACCAATCACACGCTCGCCGTGGCCGGGCGAAGCTTTGCGGACTACCTCGCGACACGGCCGGGCCCCCTGCGAACCACTCTTCAGCGCAAGGGCAAACGGGTCGCGGTCGACGTCTTGACGTCATTCGACCCCGACGCGTGGCAGGCGTACGAGCGCATCTACCGCGCCAGCTGGAAACCCGCGGAAGGCAATCCGACGCTGCTGCGCCGATTTGCCGCCGCCGAAGGAAGCGCGGGACGGCTGCGCGTCGGCCTCGCTCGCCACGAGGGCACGGTCGTCGCAGCGCAGTTGTGGACGGTCGAAGACGGCACCGCCTACATTCACAAGCTCGCGCACGACGAAGGCGCCAGCCGGCTGTCTGCGGGAACCGTGCTCACGGCGGCGCTGCTCGCGCACGTTATCGATAGCGACCATGTCGCCACGGTCGACTTCGGCACCGGCGACGATCCCTACAAGCGTGACTGGATGGACCAGGTCCGCCCGCGTTGGCGGCTCGATTGCCTGCGCGCGGGCGATCCCCGCACCTGGCCGGTGCTGGCCAGGGCGCTCGCACGCAAGCTTGTTTCACGCCCGCACGCTGGCTAGGGCGTGCTCCCGGAAAGGCAGGATGACATGAGCAGAACGGCGGCCGTCGGCGACGCCTTCGACACGGATGCCGTCCTGCGCCGCGTGCTGCGCGACGTTCTCGGGCTTTCGCGCGCACGCAGCGCTGCGTTTACCGCCGACACCGGCCTGTTCGGGCACTTGCCCGAACTCGATTCGATGGCTGTCGCCGGCCTGCTGACCGAGATCGAGGACCGGCTCGGCATCGTCATCGAGGACGACGAGGTCGACGGCGAGATGCTCGAGACCTACGGCGCGCTGCTCGACTTCGTCGAGGCCAAGCGCCGCGGCGGCTGACACCGGCCATGCTCGGCGCCTGGCCCGCTCCCGCCGGCGACGAATTCGCGATTGTCTTCGACCGCAAACGCGCACGGCGCTTGCTGGTGCTCCCGGCGCTGTTCGACGAGGGTAACAAGCTCCGTCATTTCACCGTCGAGGTCATGCGCCGGCTCGATGCCGCGGGGATCGACTCGTTCCTGCCCGATCTTCCCGGATGCAACGAGAGCGGCGCACCGCTCGAAGCGCAGTCGCTCGCGCGCTGGCGCGGCGCGGCGGCGGCCGGCGCGGCGCATTTCGCCGCCACGCACGGCCTGT
>JAEZES010000166.1 GCA_023432995.1 Pseudomonadota bacterium | reverse complement strand
CCCCCCCGCCGCCCCGGCGGGCCCCGCCGCTCTCCCCGGCCGCGGCCCGATCCTCCTGCGAGGCCTCCTCGAGCGGGCCGGCGCGCGAGGCGGTGATGTAGTTGCGCACCTGCACGTTGCCCTCGTGGCAGGCGTACTCGAAGAACTCGTATTCGTCGTCGCGAGTCCAGTCGAGCCGCGCGGTGAACGGGGCGGTGAACACCTCGGGGTCCGAATAGGTCATCTCGTAGACGATCGTGTCGGGGCCGGTCGGCGTCAGCCGCTCGACGACCTTGGCCTTGGCGCTGGTCGGGATGGTGTTCCACGGCGGAACCCCCATCGTCGCCATGTTGAGCGGCGACCCGTTGCGCGCGAAGGAGTCCTGCGTCGCGCTGTCGCCGGTCTTGAGGTTGGTGGTCTCGATCACCAGCGTGTTGCCTTCCCAGTGGGCGACGCTGTTGCCGAGATAGGCATCGACCGACTCCGGCCAGTGCTGCGCGTTGCCGCTGCGGATCGGGATCACCCGCGTACCGAGCATCTCGAGCGCGATCGTCACGTAGCCCGGCGCTTGGTAGACGCGAATGCCGTTGTTGTAGCGGAACGGCAGCATCGAGGCTGGGAAGCCGCGGCTCACGCAGCGATCCCAGATGTCGAAGTCGGTCACCCAGTTGTACTTAGTGTTGGGCGTCCAGCTCGAGCGGCCGGCGCGATAGAGCGCCTCGGCCTGGGGAGTCAGCGGCGGCAGCTGCCCGCTCGGCGGGTCGACCAGCAGCGAGGTGCGACGGCCCGAGGCGTCGGACTCGACCCAGTGGCCCATGCCGATGCGGCCGGCCTTGTCCTCGGCCTCGTAGGCCTGGTCCGAGCGGTTCGCCTGCGCCTGGCGCTGGGCGAACTCCTCTTCGGTCAGCCAGAAGCGGTTGCCGAAGTTGGCCGGCCGGTTCATCGGCAGGCTGGCGATGTTGTCGATCGGCCAGGTGCCGCGCAGGTCGGGATCGCCCCAGGCGGTCTTCTTCGGCTGGTAGTCGGTCGGCACCGGCGGCATCACGGTGAGGTCGTCGGGCACGGCCTGCGCCGCGGCCACGTTCGGCATGGCGGCGATGCAGGCGGCCGCGGCGAGCGCCGTGGACACGCGAAGGACGAAACGGCGGTGACTCATTCTCTGGCTCCTCTGTGCGGGCGTCTTCCCACAGAGCGCCCGTGAATCCCATGCGGACCGTGCGCGGCCCTCGCGGCGGTGCATACTCCGCAGCTTCGTTGCTTGTCGAGCGCCACCGGCGCAATTCCGGGCCGCAAAATTGCACCGATTTGTATCAGCGCCGCGCCGTCTCCGGCTCGGCCCGTCGCACGCTGACGATCCTGACCGGATCGGCCAGCATCTGGCCTTTCATCCACCCTTCGCCCTTCTCGGGATCGACCGGCGCATCGAAGATCGCCCGCACGACCTCCATGCCTGCGACGACCTGCCCGAACGCGGCGAAGCCCGCGCGGCGGTCGGCGTCCTCGCTCTCCGCGTCGGCGTCGAGGCCCGGCTGCGGCGAGAGCAGGATCGAGAAGTCGCCGGTGGCGCTGCCGGGCTCGTAGCGCGCCATCGAGATCGTCCCGGCGAGGTGTCGGAGACCGGTCGCGCTGGTCGCCTCGTGGGCGATCGGCGGCAGCACGCGCTCGGGGTCGTACTGCGTGCCGCCCTGGATCAGGCCGTTCGGCTGCGGGTCCCAGTCGAGCCGCATCGCGCGGTAGAACACGGTGCCGTCAAGGCGCTTCTCGTCGACGTAGCGCAGGAAGTTGCCGGCGGTGATCGGCGCGCGCTCGGTCTCGAGGGCGATGACGATCTCGCCGAGCTCGGTCTGCATCACGACGGTCGTGGTGTCCTGGGACAAGGCGGGGAAGGGCAGCAGCACGACGGCGGCCGCAGCGACGAATCGGTGAAGCATGCGCGGGATTATGGGCCGCATCGGGAATGCCGCCAGCGAAGTTTTCGGTCGAAACCCGTCGCGCCCCCGTCGAAGCCCGCATGCAGACCGGGCGGAGACGGACGAGGCAGGCTCATGCGCTGGGCCGCCCTTCTGCTTGCCCCATCGGCCTTCGCCGTGCCCTCAGCGGCGGTGGCTCAGGCGCCTTACGTGCTGTTGCCCGGCCACATCGACCTCGAGATCGGCCCGGACGGCAACTCCGTGATCCTCGACGCACCGGATGGGCTCGTGGTCGTCGATACCGGCCGGCACGAGGCTCACGCCGCGAGGATCCTCGATCACGCTCGCGCGGTCGGGAAGCCCGTCGTTGCCGTGGTCAACACGCACTGGCACCTCGATCACACGACGGGCAACCGCGAGCTGCTGTCGGCCCACCCGCGCGCTCGCCTGCTCGCGACGGACGCCGTTAGCGGGGCGCTGACGGGGTTCCTGGCCGCGGCTCCGCAACGGGCACGGGACCGGGCGGCTGATCAGACGCTGAGCGAGGACGAGCGCGCCAGGGCGCGGCGCACGCTCGCCGCGCTCGAGGATCGCGCGGCCCTGGTGCCCGAAACACCGGTCGCCGTCGGTGGAGCGGTCGAGCTCGGCGGGCGCCGGTTCGCACTGCGCGTCGCGCGCAGCGCGGCGACCGAGGCCGACTTGTGGCTGCTGGCGCCGGACGAGGGGCTTGCGGTCGTCGGCGACCTGGTCGTCGCGCCGGTGCCGTTCTTCGATACGGGTTGCGAGGAGGGTTGGCGCGCCGCGCTGACCGACGTCGCCGCGGCCGAGTGGCGCTCGCTGATTCCGGGCCACGGCGCGCCGATGACCCGCGACGACTTTGCCCGCTGGCGCATGGCGTTCGAGGCCTGGCTCGATTGCGCCGGATCGGATCGCCCGGCCGGACAGTGCGCCGAGGGCTGGATGCGCGACGCCGCCGGCTTCCACACCGCCGACGAAGCGCCGGGCGTGAGGATGCTGGCGGAAGCCTACGTCGCCGAAGTGCTGCGCGCGCCGGCGGAAGAGCGGATGGCCTACTGCGCCTCCCCGGCGCGGCCTCAGGCGGCCCCGTAGGCCGCCTTGACCAGGTCGCGGAACAGCCGCAGCTGACGGCCCATCAGCTTGGGATCGCCGAGCGCCTTGGCGAGCACGATCGACCCCTCGACCACCGCGCTGAGCCCGTCGGCGAGCGCTTCGCGGTCGATCGGCAGGATCGGCTGGTACTTCTCGTCGATCGCCTCGAGCCAGCCCAGGAAGCGCGCGCGCCAGCGGATCACCGCCTCGGAATTGAGCCGCTGGATCTCGCGGTCGAACACCTGGTCCTGGTAGACGATCGAGGCGACCAGGCAGCCCGGGTGCAGCGCCTCGAGCCCGTCGACCATCTCGGCGTAAAGGTTGAGGAACAGCAGGAACCGCTGCAGCGGATCGTCGACCAGCTGCTGCGCGCGCAGGGTCAGCTGGTCCATGACCTCGTCGTCCTCGGCGAGGAAGCGCACGAGAAGCTGGCGGGCGAGGTCGCCCTTGTCCTTGAAGTGGTAGAAGAACCCGCTCTTGGTGATCCCGGCCGCTTCGACCAGTTCGTCGATCGAGGTGCCGGCGAAGCCCTTGTGAATGATCGCGTCGTAGGCGAAGTCGAGGATGCGATCGCGCGTGCGCTCGCCCTTGGTGCGGCCTTCCGACTCTACCGCCGGTACAGTTTCTGCCGCCCGAGACTGCTGTTCCATCGTTGCCAAGTCCCCGAAACCCGCAGAATCCCTAGCATGACGAGACCAGGGATAAAACCGACCGCGTTCCTGCTATGACGTGGGTCCGCGGACGCATAGTTGGGCGGCCATCTCTAAGTCAGATGGAAGGGGATCACATGCTGGGTACCTATCACCTGATCGCGCTCGGCCTGTTCGCGGCCTTTGCGGCGATCGACTTCGTAGCACGCGCGCGGATCTTTCCCGAGATGCCGTACTGGAAGCTCAAGGGCGCCGCCTTCGCGCTGCTCTATTTCGCCGTGGCCACGTTCGCGCCGCTGATGTGGGACGGGCTGCTCGGCCAGTACCAGCTGGTCGACGGCTCGGTCCTGCCGTTCTGGGCGCAAGGGCTGGTCGGGTTCCTCGTGCTCGAGCTGCTGATCTACGCCTGGCACCGGACGATGCACAACGTGCGGCCGCTGTGGCGCTGGTTCCACCAGATGCACCACAGCGCCGAGCGGGTCGACATATGGGGCGCGTTCTACTTCCACCCGTTCGACATGATCGGCTGGGCGCTGGTCGGCAGCCTGGCGCTGGTGCTCGGCATCGGCCTGACCGCCGAGGCGGCGATCGTCGTCGCGGTGCTGGCGACGTTCTGCTCGATGTTCCAGCACGCCAACATCCGCACGCCGCGCTGGCTCGGCTACATCGTCACCCGGCCGGAGAGCCACTCGGTGCACCACCAGCGCGAGGTGCACGCGTTCAACTACGGCGACATCCCGCTGTTCGACATCCTGTTCGGGACGTTCCGCAATCCGGCGGAGTTCACCGGTCAGGCCGGCTTCTTCGACGGCGCGTCGCGCAAGCTCGGCGCCATGCTGATCGGAAAGGTGATCGCCTGAGCCGGAGCCGGCTCAGGCGGCGCGAGCCTGGGCGGCCATCGACTCGAGCCGCCGCGCAAAGGCGTGGCGGTCGGGCACAAGGTCGCTCAGGCGATAGCCGTCGAGGTGCTCGAGGAAGGCATCGACGGCGCCGCGCAGCGCCGGCTTGAGGGCGCACAGGCCATTGACCGCGCAGCTGGTCGGCTCCGCGGCAAAGCAGCTGACGAAGCCCTCGAGGTTCTCGAACCGCCGGACGACGTCGCCGACCCCAATCTCCTGCGCCGGCCGGGCGAGGCGCATGCCGCCACCGCGGCCGCGGAAAGTCCGGATGAACCCCTCGGCCTGCAGGCGCTGGGCAACCTTGGCCAGATGGTTGCGCGAGATCCGGTAGCGGCGGGCGATATCGTCGACCGAGAGCTGGCGATCGTCGACCGCCAGCGCCATCAGGACGCGCAGGGCATAATCGCTGTGTAGGCTCAGCTGCATAAAAAGATGCATATCAGATGTTGATTTTGTCGGCAATTGGCATAATGGGTAAATCAGATACCCAATTTAGCGAGTCGCCATGTCCACTGCCGCTGCGAGTTCCCGTCGCCCCGATCCGGAGAGCCGCGCCTACGCCGAGCAGAAGCGGGCCGAGAAGCGCGATGCGGCGCACGAAATCGGTGTCGACGCCGAGTACATCGCAAGCTTCGTCGATCGCTTCTACGCCAAGATTCGCGAGGACGCGCTGCTCGGCCCGATCTTCGCCGAGCGCATCTCCGACTGGGGTGAGCACCTCGAGCGGATGAAGCGCTTCTGGCGCTCGGTGCTGCACAACAGCGGCGAGTTCTCGGGCAATCCGATGCTCAAGCACATGGTCATTCCGGGGCTCGAGCTGCACCATTTCTCGCACTGGCTCGAGCTGTTCTACGCGACCCTGCGCGAGGCCGAGCCCGAGCCCGAGGCGACCCGGCTGGTGGGCGCGCGCGCCCGAATGATCGCCGACAGCCTGCTCACCGGAATCACGATGCGCCGCGAAGGGCTGGCCGGCGGCCGTGCAGGAAAGGACTTGCCGCATGTCTGAACCGCTTCGCAAGCTGCCCGCTCTGGCCGAGACGGCCGTCGCCGATCCGCTGGTCGAGCTGATGCCGCGTGTCGCTGCCGCGGCGGACAACGACGACCATCCTCTGGCCGCTCCGCGCGAGGGCGAGCGCCGCGGGTTCGAGATCCCGGCGTCGTTCTGGTGGGTCATGGTCGGCTGCTATGCGGTGTTCATCGCCGCGCTGCTCGCCGCCACCGGCAGCAGCGGCCACGCGGTCTTCATGATCGTCATCTCGGCCATCTACGTGATCATGTTCTTCGGCACGACCAAGCTGCTGACCCGGCAGGGCCCGGCGCAGCCGCGCAGCCCGCTCGAACGCAGGGGGGCGCTGCCGACGCTGTACGGCCTGCTCACGCACCGTGAAGTCGCGGCGCAGATGCTGGTCGTGCCGGGAGCGGTCGCCTTCTTCGGCGTGGCGATCCTGGTTATCCGCCTGGTCGTGATGTGACCGGCGGGGCTGGCGGCGGCGGCGGCGGGGCCTGCGCGGCACCCTCCAGCCGCGAACCCCGGCGCCGGACGATCACCTCCCGCAGGTGATCACCGCCGCCAGCGCAAGTTCTCGCGGCTGAGCTGGTCGATCCGGGTCACGCCCATGAGTTTCATGTCCCGCACGATTTCGGCTTCGAGGATGCCGAGCGCGCGCTCGACACCCTCCTGCCCGGCCGCCGCGAGCGCGTAGAGATACAGCCGCCCGCCCGAGACCGCCTTGGCGCCGAGGCTCAGCGCCTTGAGCACGTGCGTTCCCCGCCGTACCCCGCCGTCGAGGATCACCTCCATCCGGTCGCCGACCGCGTCGACGATCTCGGCCAACTGGTCGAACGGCGCGCGGCTGCCGTCGAGCTGCCGGCCGCCATGGTTCGAGACCATGATCGCATCGCAGCCCATCTCGGCCGCGCGGCGCGCGTCGGCGACCGACATCACGCCCTTGAGCACGAACTTGCCGCCCCAGTCGGCGCGCAGCTTCTCCGCCGCGGCCCAGTCCATCGACTGGTCGAGGAACTGGCTGAAATAGCTCTGGATCGAGGCCGAGACGTTCGAGCCGGCCGGTACGTGCGCGTCGAGGTTGGGCAGCGAGAACTTCTGGCGGAACAGGTAGTCGAGCGCCCAGCGCGGCCGGGTGGCGTAGGACAGGAAGCTCGCCGGAGTGATCCGCGGCGGGCTGGTGAACCCGGTGCGCAGGCAGCGCTCGCGATTGCCGCCGACGATCGTGTCGACCGTCAGCGCGACCGCGTCGAACTTCGCCGCGCGCGCTGCCTCGAGCAGCGCCGCGTTGAGGCCCTTGTCCTTGTGATAGTAGTACTGGAGCATCTTGGGGCCGGCAAAGTTGGCCCCGATCTCCTCGATTCCGACGCTGGCGAGGCTCGAGATACCGAACCACAGCCCGAACTTCTCCGCCGCCGCGGCCACCGCGCGCTCGCCCCGCCAGTGGAACAGCCGCTGCAGCGCGGTCGGCGAGAGCATCAGCGGCAGCCGCGTGGCCCGTCCGAGCACGGTCACCGACGGATCGACGGTCTCGACGCCCGCCAGCACGCTGGGCACGAGATCGACTTCGGCGAAAGCGGCGGTGTTGCGCTCCTTGGTGATCTCGTCGTCGCCGCCGCCGTCGATGTAGTGGAACACCGGGAACGGCAGCCGCCGCTCGGCCAGCGCGCGGAAGTCGCCGATGTTGTGGCAGTCCGACAGGCGGCGGACCTTGTGCCGCAGCGCGACCGGCATCGCGTCAGCCCGCAGGCCGCTGCTGGAAATGGATCAGCACGCCGCCCGGGTCGACCACGTAGGCCACCTCGAGGCCCCACGGCTGCCTTGTCGGCGGGGTAGGGGCAGGGGTACCGAACCGGCCGGGCAGGTCGGCCTGAACGATCCGCTGCCACCACGCCGCGAGGTCGTCGACCAATATCGCCAGCATGAACGCCCCGTCCCACGCGGGATCGTGCGTCCGCGTGACGATGATGGTCCCGGCGCCGGTTTCGAAGAGCGCGATCTCGTCGCCGGTTGCACGGTTGCTGAAACCGAGCGCCTCGTAGAACCGGCGCGACAGGTCGAAGTCGCGCGAGGGCAGAAACGCACCGAGCTGGCTGGAGGCGATCATCGGGTCCATCGACCAACACTAGCCGCTGCCCGACGAACCGCAAACCCGTTCATCCGGGCTTCAGGTTTACAACCGTAGTCGTTTCAATTACAGGCGTAGTCGACAGACAGGGAGGACGCGATGGCCGAGACCGCCGACGATCCGGGCGAACGCATCAGCGACGCCGAGCACGCGGTGATGGAGGCGCTGTGGGAGAAGAGCCCGCGGACTGCCGCCGAGGTGTGCGAGTCGGTCTGCGGCGAGCGCGGCTGGTCGATGCCGACCGTCAAGACGCTGCTCTCGCGCCTGGTCGCCAAGGGCGCCGTCGCCACCGAACCCGACGGCCGCCGTTTCCTCTACAGCCCGCTGCTCGCCCGCGACGATTACGTCGGCGGCGAATCGCGCCGCCTGGTCGACCGCCTGTTCGGCGGCCGGGCCGCGCCGCTGTTTGCCCACCTGGCCGAAGCCGAGGCGCTGACCGACGACGACATCGCCGAGATCGAGCGGCTCCTGAAGGAGATGCGCAAATGACCGGCTGGCTGCTCGACACGCTGCTCTACACCGGGGTCCTGATCGCGCTGGTGCTCGTGCTGCGCCGCCCGGTGTCGCGTCATTTCGGCCCGCAGATCGCCTATGCGCTCTGGGGCCTGCCGTTCCTGCGCCTGTTGCTGCCCCCGGTCGTGCTCCCGGCCAGCCTCGCGCCGGAGCCCGCGGCCGCGCCGGAACTGGCCGTCGTGCCGACGCCGGCCGCGGGCGACATCGCATGGGCCGAGGC
>JAEZES010000065.1 GCA_023432995.1 Pseudomonadota bacterium | reverse complement strand
CAGCGCGACACGGTGGCG
The DNA here is from genome assembly GCA_023432995.1 of Pseudomonadota bacterium. Taxonomy (GTDB): domain Bacteria; phylum Pseudomonadota; class Alphaproteobacteria; order Sphingomonadales; family Sphingomonadaceae; genus Croceibacterium_A. The sequence continues at coordinate 3,840 of JAEZES010000065.1, read as the reverse complement.
GCCGCTGTCGGTCGGCAGCTCGTCGGCGCTCGGTCCCTCGGGCGTCGGCGCGGGTGCCGGGCCGGGCCGGCTATCCGGCACGACCTTACACGCGGCCAGCAGGATCGTGAGCATTCCAACGGCGAGCGCTCGCCTGGTCAACGCCAACATGCTTGCGGCTCCAACTGCAAGTGGGCCACAAGCGGCGCGTGAGCGACGCCGATCGACCCGAACCTCTTCCACCTGGCCTCTATATTGTCGCGACCCCGATAGGCAACCTCGGCGACGTGACCGCAAGGGCGAGGGAGGTCCTCGCGCGCTGCGATGCGGTCGCCTGCGAGGACACGCGGGTGACCGGCAAGCTGCTGCGGCACCTGGGAATCTCCAAGCCGCTGTGGCGCTACGACGATCATGCCGGCGAGCGCGACCGGGCCCGGCTGCTCGAATCGATGCGCGACCGGGCGGTCGCGCTGGTCAGCGACGCCGGCACGCCGCTGGTGTCCGATCCCGGCTATCGCCTGGTGCGCGAAGCGCGTGCGGCGGGCCTCGCGGTGACGAGCCTGCCCGGCCCGAGCGCCCCGGTGACGGCGCTGACGCTGTCCGGCCTGCCGAGCGACCGCTTCATGTTCGCCGGCTTCCTGCCGCCCAAAGACAAAGCGCGCGCCGAGCTGCTGGCTGAGCTCGCCGAGGTGCGCGCGACGCTGGTGTTCTTCGAAACCGCCCCGCGGCTGATCCGCTCGCTCGAGGCGATCGGCGAGCACCTGCCGGGACGCGAGCTCGCCGTCGCGCGCGAGCTGACCAAGCTCTACGAGGAGTGCCGCAGCGGCAGCGCGGCCGAGCTCATCGCGCACTATCGGTCACACCCGCCAAAGGGCGAGATCGTGCTGCTGGTCGCACCGCCGCCACCTCGCGCCGCGGAGGACGTGGACGGCGATGCGCTGCTGCGTGACGCGCTGGCCACCGCGAAGCCGTCGCAGGCCGCTGCGCAAGTGGCCAGGGCCACGGGGCTCGACCGCAAGGCGCTCTATCTGCGTGCGCTCGAGCTCAAGTGAACCGCGCGGTCGCCGAGCGCCGCGGCCGCAAAGGCGAAGGGTGGGCGGCCTGGTGGATGCGGCTGCAGGGCTGGCGTATCGTCGCCCGGCGCGTGAAGTCGCCGCGCGGCGAGATCGATCTGGTCGCGCGTCGCGGACGCATCGTGGCGTTCGTCGAAGTCAAATGGCGCGCGACCGACGCGGAGCTGGCGCTGGCGATCGACGAATACCGCCTGCGCCGCGTGGCGGCGGCGGCGGAAGCCGTCGCGCACCGCTTCGCGCGCGCCGGAGACACGATCCGCATCGACGTGCTGCTGCTTGCGCCGGGCCGCTGGCCGCGCCACATCGTCAACGCCTGGCAACCTTGAGGGGTCATCGATGACAGTCCGCGTCGCGGTCCAGATGGACCCGCTCGAGAGCATCAACATCGCCGGCGATTCGAGCTTTGCGCTGATGCTCTCGGCCCAGGCACGCGGGCACGCGCTGTTCCATTACGACGTCGGCAGCCTGACGCTTGACGAGGACGGGCGGCTGCACGCGCTGGCCCGGCCGGTGACAGTGCGGCAGGTGCAGGGCGATCACTTCGAGTCCGGCGAGGCGCAGCGGCTCGACCTCGGTCGCGACGTCGACGTGGTGCTGATGCGGCAGGATCCGCCGTTCCACATGGGCTACATCACCGCGACCCACCTGCTCGAGCGGATCGAGCGCGAGACGCTGGTGGTCAACAACCCGGTCAGCGTGCGCAACGCGCCGGAGAAGGTGTTCGTGCTCGACTTCCGGCACTTCATGCCGCCGACGCTGGTGACGCGCAGCGTGGACGAAGTGCGGGCGTTCATGCGCCGCCACGGGGCGGTGGTGGTCAAGCCGATCCACGGCAACGGCGGCAAGGCGATCTTCCGCGTGCCCGAGAGCGGCGAGAATCTCTCGGCGCTGATCGAGGTGTTCAACCAAACCTGGCCCGAGCCGCACATGGTGCAGCCGTTCCTTCCCGAGGTGGCCGAAGGCGACAAGCGCATCGTGCTGGTCGACGGCGAGGTCGCCGGGGCGATCAACCGCCGGCCGGGCGAGGGCGAATTCCGCTCGAATCTCGTGCAGGGCGGCTCGGCCGAACCGACCCGGCTGACCCCGCGCGAGGAGGAAATCTGCGCCGCGCTCGGCCCCGAGCTCAAGCGCCTCGGGCTGATCTTCGTCGGCATCGACGTGATCGGCGGCCAGTGGCTGACCGAGATCAACGTCACCTCGCCGACCGGAATCGTCGCGATCGACAAGTTCGACGGCACCGACACGCCTGCGCGCATCTGGGATGCGATCGAGGGCCGGCTCGGCGCGCTGGGCCTGGCGTGAACCCGATCCGGCGCTGAGCCGTTTCCCGCACCATGTACGACTTCATCGTCAACGCCATCGCCTGGGGCGGATACCTCGGCATCTTCGTGCTGATGGCGCTCGAGAACGTGTTGCCGCCGATCCCGTCGGAGGTGATCATGGGCATCGGCGGCGTGCTCGTCGCGCGCGGCACGATGGAGTTCTGGCCGCTGATCGTGGTCGGCACCGCCGGCTCGACGCTGGGCAACTATGCCTGGTACTGGGTCGGCGACAAATGGGGCTACCGCCGGCTCGAGCCGTTGATCGAACGGCACGGCCGGTGGATCACGCTCGACTTCGAGGACATCGAGCGCGCCGCGGGGTTCTTCCAGCGGCACGGGCAGTGGGTCGTGTTCCTGCTGCGCTTTTCGCCATTCCTGCGCACGATCGTCTCGCTGCCCGCCGGGCTGTCGCACATGTCGCTGTGGAAGTTCCTCGCCTACACCTTCGCCGGGGCAGCCATATGGAACGTGCTGCTGGTCGAGGGTGGCCGACGCCTGGCACCGCTGATCGAGCGTTACGAGACGTACGCGAGCTGGACGGTGGTCGGCCTGGTCGTGCTGCTGCTCGCGATCTACGCTTACCGCGTGGCGACCTGGAAGCCGCGCCGCGACCGCAAGGGCTAGCTCCGTTCGCGCGGGTGCGCGGCGCGATAGGTATCGAGCAGCGTCGCGGCGTCGACCTTGGTGTAGATCTGCGTCGAGCCGAGGCTGGCATGGCCGAGCAGCTCCTGCAGGCTGCGCAGGTCCGCTCCGGCCCCCAGCAGGTGGGTCGCGAAGCTGTGGCGCAGCGCATGCGGCGTCGCGGTGGCCGGCAGCCCGAGCGCGAGCCGCGCGCGGGCCATCGCTTTCTGCACCATGCCCTGGCTGAGCGGGCCGCCCTTGGCCCCGCGGAACAGCGGCTCGGCTCCGCCGAGCGTCCAGGGGCAGCGGGCGGCGTAGTCGGCCACGGCGGCGCGCACGATCGGCAACAGCGGCACGACGCGCTGCTTGCCGCCCTTGCCGGTCACCGTCAGGGTCTCGCCGAGCGGCAGGTCGGCGCCTTTGAGCGAGAGCGCCTCGGCGATGCGCAGGCCGGCGCCGTACATCAGCAGGAGCACGGCCTGGTCGCGCGCGCCGATCCAGCTCTCCGCGGCCGACAAGCGCACGGCGTCGGCCAGGTTGGTCGCGTCGTCGGGCGTGACCGGTCGCGGCAGGCCCTTCTTGATCCGCGGGCCGCGCAGGCGCGGAGCCGCCGCGTCGGGCTCGCCGGCCCGCTCACGAGCGAACGCGAGGAACGCCTTCAGCGCCGACAGTTCGCGCGCGGCCGAGACATTGCCGAGGCCGTCGCCGCGCCGCGCAGCGAGTTGGGCGCGAAGATCGGCGGGGCCGAGGCGGGCGAGGGCGCTCCACTCGTCGAGACCGAACCGGTCGAGCAGCCGCGCCGCCGTGGCGACGTAGGCGCGCACCGTATGCGGCGAGCGGCGGCG
>JAEZES010000161.1 GCA_023432995.1 Pseudomonadota bacterium | reverse complement strand
GCCTCGGCCCCGCCGCCAAGCTGGTAGAGTGGGATTTCCAGCCCGGTGAGCTTCTCGACGTTGGCGATCGCCTCGGCGTCTTCGGGCGTCACTAGCGTGAACGCGCGGCCCTTGGCGCCCGCACGGCCGGTGCGGCCGATGCGGTGGACGTAGTCGTCCGGGTGCCACGGGGTGTCGAAGTTGAACACGTGGCTGACGCCCTTGATGTCGAGGCCCCTTGCCGCGACGTCCGAGGCGACGAGGATGTTGATCTCGCCGGCCTTGAACCGCTCGAGCTCGGCGATGCGGCTCGACTGGTCCATGTCGCCGTGAATCTCGCCCGAGTGGAAGCCGTGCTGGCGCAGGCTCTTGTTGAGCTCGCGCACGGTGGTCTTGCGGTTGGCGAAGACGATCGCGGTCTGCACGTCGTCGGTGCGGAGCAGCTCGCGCAGCGTGTCGCGCTTGCCGCGCGAGGTGGTCATAACCTTGTGCTGGGCAATGTTGATGTTGGCCGAGGCGGGCCGCGCGACCTCGATGTATTTCGGGTTCGAGAGGAACCGGTCGGCCAGCTTCTTGATCGGCGGCGGCATCGTCGCCGAGAACAGCAGCGTCTGGCGGTTGGCCGGCAGCTTCTCGCAGATGAACTCGATGTCGGGGATGAACCCCATGTCGAGCATCCGGTCGGCCTCGTCGATGACCAGCAGATCGCAGCCGGTGAGCAGGATCTTGCCGCGCTCGAACAGGTCCATCAGCCGGCCCGGAGTGGCGATCAGCACGTCGACGCCCTCATCGAGCGCCTTGACCTGGTCGCCCATCTGCACGCCGCCGATCAGCAGCGCCATCTTGAGGTCGTGGTTGACGCCGTACTTCTCGAAGTTCTCGGCCACCTGCATCGCCAGTTCGCGGGTCGGCTCGAGGATCAGCGAGCGCGGCATGCGCGCGCGGCGGCGGCCGTGGTGGAGAATGTCGATCATCGGCAGCACGAAGCTCGCGGTCTTGCCCGTGCCGGTCTGCGCGATCGCGATCAGGTCCTTCATCATCTGGACCTGCGGGATCGCCTGCGCCTGGATCGGCGTCGGCTCGCTGTAGCCGGCGGCTTCGACCGCCTGGAGCAATTCGTCGGAAAGGCCGAGATCGGCGAATTTCATAGTGCTTGCAATGTCCGGATCGGGAGCGGGCGACCCGCTCTGGCATCGGGCAGGCCTGTGGGGCCCCCGCGACGCGCGCCCCTAAGGCGCGACACCGGCGAAAGTCAAGGAATCCTGTGTATCAGTCGCGCACCGCGACCAGCCGGTTGAGCTGGGCGACGCGGCAGCTGGCCCCGGCCCGCGACTGCAGCAGGTCGCGCCGCGCGCACAGCTGCCCGTCCTCGTTGCGCTCGATGTAGAAGCCCGAGTAGTAGTCGCGCGCGTTGCACGCCCGCTCGAGCGCGGCGCTCAGGATGCGCCGGTCGCGCATGAACAGGAGGATCCGGTTCTGTTCCGGGGCCGGCTCCATGCCGGCGATGTTCGCCACCGGGATGCAGCCGTTGAGCCGTTCCTCCTCGTAGCTCGTCGCCCTCGCGCCCCGGCGTTGCAGCTCGGCCAGCATCTGCTCGCGCGCGGCCCCCGTCCCCGGGGAGATGCGGATGATCACCCGCTGCTCGATGCGCACCTGGCCGAACTGGTGCGGCCCGCGCGCGTCCTTGAGCGCCTCGAACGGCGCCGAGGGCAGCGCGCCGAACGGCCTCGGCGGATCCGCGCGCTCGGCCGCCTCGTGCATCGCCGCCTCGTCCGGCCGCGCATGGCCATGACCGACGACAGCCGGCAACAGCAGGGCCAAGGGGGACAGGAAGGCGAGGAATGGGTTCATTCGGGGCCGGCTCGCTGTGTCTGGACCGCGCGGCGGCAGGCCCGCGACCTTCTCTAGTGCGCCTGATTGAATGTCCGCTTAACTTCGGAATTGCCCTTTGCAAGCCGTCTCGGCGGCTGGCAAAGCCCGGCCGATGAGCGACACCGACGCATTTCTGGCCGCGGCGGTCGAGGTTCTCGGCGAACGCGGGCTGACGCGCGATGCCGAGCTGGTCGAGCCCTGGCTGACCGACTGGCGCGGCCGTTTCACCGGGCGCGCGCTGGCCCTCGCCTCGCCCGGCTCGACCGCCGAGACCGCCGCGCTGATGAGGCTTTGCGCGCGGTACCGCGTGCCGGTCGTCCCGCAAGGCGGCAACAGCGGCATGTCGGGCGGCGCCACGCCCGACGCGAGCGGCCAGGCGCTGCTGCTGTCGCTGCGGCGGATGAACGCCATCCGCCGGTTCGACCCGCAGGGCCGCGAGATCACCTGCGAAGCCGGGGTCATCCTGCAGACGCTGCACGAGACCGCCGCGGCCGAGGGCCTGCGCTTCCCGCTCACGCTCGGCGGCAAGGGCTCGGCGACTATCGGCGGCCTGATCTCGACCAATGCCGGCGGGACGCAAGTGCTGCGCCACGGCTCGATGCGCGCGCAAGTGCTCGGGATCGAGGCGGTGCTGGCCGACGGCAGCGTGTTCGACGCGCTGACCCCGTTGAAGAAGGACAACCGTGGGTTCGACCTCAAGCAGCTGCTGATCGGCTCGGAAGGGACGCTCGGGATCGTCACCGCCGCGACGCTGCGGCTGCTGCCGGCGCTCGCCGACCGCGCGGTGCTGTGGGCCGGGCTCGGCGCCATCACCGACGCGCGCGCGCTGCTGCTCCATGCCGAGGCCGTCGCCGGCGAGGCGCTCGAGGGCTTCGAGGTCATGCCGCGCCACAGCCTCGCTGCCGTGCTCGCGCACGTCCGCGGATCGCGCTCGCCGCTCGCGGGCGAGCACGAATGGCACGTGCTGATCGAGCTGGCCGCCGATGCCGCCCGCGCCGCCGCGCTGCCCGACCTCGCGACGACGCTGCTCGAGAGCGCGTTCGAGGCCGGCCTCGTCGAGGACGCGACGATCGCCGCGAACGAGGCGCAGGCCGAGCAGTTCTGGCTGCTGCGCGACGAGATCGCGCCCGCCGAGCGCGCGCTCGGTCCGGCGGTCCAGCACGACATCTCGGTGCCCGTGGCGCGGATGGCCGAGTTCGTCGAAGCCGCCCTGCCGCAAGTCGAGCAGCGCTTTCCCGGCCATACCGCCGTCGCCTTCGGCCATCTCGGCGACGGCAATGTCCACTTTCACGT
>JAEZES010000160.1 GCA_023432995.1 Pseudomonadota bacterium | reverse complement strand
GGTCGCGGCGGTGCCGGAGGAACCCGCGGGCGGTGATCGGCAATTGCGGGATCAGCGTTAACCAGTCGCCTTCACCAAGCTGCGCCGTGGCCATCGCCGCCGCCGCGGCCTGCGGATCGCCGCGCGCGAGCCAGGCGACCAGCGCCCGATTGCGCAGGCGCAGGCCGGGCGTGCGCAGGATCGCCGACTGGACCGTCGACGGCAGCCCTTCGGCCAGCTGAGCGAGCCGGTCATAGGCGGCTTCGACCAGCGCGCTCGTGCTGCCGGAGGCCATCGAGCCGAGCAGGTCGAGCAGTTGCCGGTATTGCGTGCGCGCGGCCGCCTCGCTCGGTGCGCCGGTGCGCAGCACGGTGGCAAGGCGGTCGTCGAACAGCAATCGAATCTCCGGCAAGCGCGGGCCGCGGGCGCAATTGCCCGCATGATGGCAATGGACGCTTGTGGGACAGTGCGGAACGGGGTCGCGATGGTGCGTTGCAAAGCGGGACAATTGCCGGCATAAACAATAATATTTCGGGGAAGGCGCGGCAGGACAGCGCTTAATTACAACGGCGGGGAATGGCCATGGCAACGCTCGACAACATCGATCGCCGCTTGCTCGCCGAATTGCAGGCCGAGGGCCGGGTGACCAACGTCGACCTGGCCAAGCGGGTCGGGCTGACCGCCCCGCCGTGCCTGCGCCGGGTCCGCGCGCTCGAGGAGGCCGGCGTGATCAAGGGCTATCACGCCGAGCTCGACGCCTCCAAGCTCGGTTTCGCGATCACCGTGTTCGCGATGGTCAGCCTCAAGAGCCAGGCGGAGGAGGACCTGCGCGGGTTCGAGCAGCACATCAAGGGCCTGCCCGAGGTGCGCGAGTGCCACATGCTCAACGGCGAGATCGATTTCATCCTCAAGATCGTCAGCAGGGACCTGCAGAGCTTCCAGGAATTCCTCACCAGCAAGCTGACGCCGGCGCCCAACGTCGCCAGCGTCAAGACCTCGCTGACCATCCGCACCGCCAAGAACGAGCCCGGCGTGCCGCTCGACTGAGGGCTTGAGCGGCATCAAAGCCCGCGCCGCCCGGATCGCCTATCCGGGTGCCAGGCCGGGACGCGGGAAGGGGCGCTCCGCCCGGCCGGGACAGGAGCAGACGATGACGACCCGGTACCTTTGCGCCGCCGTTGCGGCCGCGCTTGCCGCCCCCCGCGGCGGCGCGCTGGCGCACCATTCCTTCTCGCAGGAGTTCGACCCGACGCGGCCGATGAGCCTGTCGGGCAAGGTCATCAAGTTCGAGTGGGTCAACCCGCACTCGTGGATCCACATCGACGTCGTCAACAGGCGCACCGGCGCCCACGAGACCTGGCGCGTCGAGGGCGGGGCGCCGAGCGCGCTGCTGCGCCGCGGCTGGAACCGCAACTCGCTGCCCGCCGGGACCAGCATCAGCGTCGACGGCTTCGCCGCGCGGGACGGCGACCGCCGCGCGAGCGCCTCGGAAATCACGTTCCCCGACGGCCGCCAGCTGTCGCTCGGCAACCCGGCGACGGAGGCGGTCCAGGCGGCTGCGAGGCGCGCCAACACGCGCTAGGGAGCTCGGCAGTCCCTGCTGGGGAGCCGGAGGCCCGGCGGTCATCACTTGGCCGCCGGGTCTTTGCGGTGCTAGCACCGCGGCAACGAGACATGCGGAGAGGGTCGAAATGCGAGCGCGCCTGACGTCGATTGCGGTTGCGGGGCTGTGTGCAGCAGCTCCGGCGGCGCAAGCCCACCATTCGTTCGCCGTCTACTTCGACGCCAGCAAGAGCGTGACGGTTACCGGCAAGGTGACCGCGTTCCGCTTCACCAATCCGCACGGGGTGATCGCGCTCGACGTCACCGATTCGGCCGGCAAGGTGACCGAGTGGCGCGCCGAGACGAACGCGCCGGTCGTGCTGCAGCGGCGCGGCTGGACGCGCGAAAGCGTCAGGCCGGGGGAGACGATCACCGTCCAGGGCTGGCCCTCGCGCGACGGCAAGCCGTACATCCGCCTGCAACGCGCGACCCACGCCGACGGGAGCCTGATCGGGTCGGCGCCGTTCGGCCGGCAGGACCAGAGCTGATGCGGCGGTCGCTCGTCGCGCTGGCCGCGCTGTGCTGCGCGGCGCCCGCGCTCGCCGAAGCCGACTTTCGCGGCTTCTGGAACCTCGCCTTCGATGGCACGCCGCAGGCCGACCTGCTTGCCAAGCTGCCGCCCGACACGGTGGTGATCGAGGATTCGGGTGCGCCCGAGTACCCGCGGATGGAATTCGGCGGGCTCAAGCTGACGCCGGAAGCGCTGGCGCACGCGGAGGCCTGGCAGCCCGAGGACGAGATGACGCTGCAGAAGGTCTGCGCGCCGCCCTCGATCGTCTATGCCGTGCAGGGCCCGTTTCCGTTCGAGGTCGAGCAGACGCGCGACCTGATCGTGTTCCGCTACGAATATTACGACCAGGTCCGGCTCATCTTCATGGACGGCCGCGAGCATCCGCCGGCCGACGCCCCTCACACCAAGATGGGCCACTCGATCGGTCGCTGGGAGGGTGACGAACTGGTGATCGACACGACCCACATCGCGCCCTCGACGATCACCAACAACGGGCTCGACCACAGCGCATCGATCCACATGGTCGAACGCTACAGGCTCAACCCGGACGGCACGCGGCTGATGGCGACGCAATGGTTCGAGGATCCCGAGGTCCTCGAGAACAACGGCGCGCGCTACATCGAATGGCGCAAGCAGCCCGGGCAGTACATCTTTCCCTACGAGTGCGACCCGAGCTTCATTCTCGAGTATCAGGCGGCGGACAACGGGCAGGACTAGCTTCCCGCCATTGACGGAGTGGGAAGGCCGATGGACAGGATCTTCACCCGCATTGCCAGCCACATCGCCGGATGGGCGGGGCAGCCCGCAGCCTTCCTGTTGGCCATGGCGGTCGTGCTCACCTGGGCCGTGACCGGGCCGCTGTTCCACTTCTCCGACACCTGGCAGCTGGTCATCAACACCGGGACGACGATCGTCACCTTCCTGATGGTGTTCCTGATCCAGAACTCGCAGAATCGCGACGCCGCGGCGATGCAGGCCAAGCTCGACGAGATTATCCGCGCGCTCGACAAGGCGCGCCACCAGTTCATCGGCATCGAGCACCTGACCGACGCGCAGATCGAGGAGATCCGCGCCGCGCTCGAGCACGAGGCCGGGCGCGACAACGGCAAGTCGGGCAAGACCGCGACGGTCCACGAGACGGTCGAGCGCCTGCTCGACCGCTACTAGGCGATGCGCTCGGGCAGAAAATAGGGACAGTCCCTCTTTTCCGCCGCCTATCGTTCGAAAAGAGGGACTGTCCCTGTTTTTGGCGAGCCGCGACGGAGCGGGCGGATGCTCCGATCTCGATGCATCTCCGATTGGCGTATGAAGTGTCACGGCGCAGGAATGAGGGACTGTCCCTCGTTCCCGAGGAGCCGAGCATGCCGCGACCGGCGCGCATCGTTGTCCCGGGCCTCGCGCACCATGTCGTGCAGCGCGGCAACCGGCGGCAGCCGATCTTCTTCGATGACGCGGATCGACGGGCGTACGTCCGGCTGCTCGCGCGGGCCTGCTCGCGTGAGCGCACGGTGTGCCTCGCGTGGTGCCTCATGGACAATCACGTCCACCTGATCCTCGTACCGGCGCACCCCGACGGGCTGCGGGCCCCGCTGGCGAGCGTTCACACGACCTATTCGCAGCGCATCAACCGCGCGCTTCAGGCGAGCGGCCACCTGTTTCAGGGACGCTTCGCCAGCTACCCGATGGACCATGCGCACCTGATGGCGGCGGTGCGCTATGTCGAGAACAACCCGGTCGCGGCGCGCATGGTGCGGCGCGCCGAAGACTGGCCGTGGTCGAGCGCGCGGGCGCATCTCGGTTATGGCGACGACGGCCTGACCCATCTGGCGGCGCTCGGCCGGCACGTCGCGAACTGGCGGGCGATGCTCGAGCGCGGACTCGAGGCGGCGGACGAAGGCGAGGGCATCGAGGGCGCGCTGCGGGCCGGCCGGCCGTTGGGGGCGATCCCTGGCGCCGTCGCGCTGCCGCGCCGGGGCCGCCCCCCGAAGCACGCAGGCCTGCTCGCGAGAAAATAGGGACAGTCCCTCTTTTTCCCGCGAGGACAGTGCCTTTCTGGCGGCGATAGTCCGAGGAAAAGAGGGACTGTCCCTATTTTCCTCCGCCGCCGCGGCCGAACGAAAAGAGGGACTGTCCCTATTTTCCTCCGCAGCCGCGGCCGAAAGAAAAGAGGGACTGTCCCTATTTTCGGCGATGGAATGCGGGGGCGCGGGTCAGCCCTCGCTGCCGCGCCGCGCGAGCCAGTCCTCGAGCCACTTGATCGAATAGTCGCCGTTGAGCACGTCGGGATCGCGCAGCAGCTCGGCGTGCAGCGGGATCGACGTCTTGACGCCCTCGACGACCATCTCCTCGAGCGCCCGCCTCAGCCGCATGATGCAGCCCTCGCGCGTGCGGCCGTAGACGATCAGCTTGGCGATCATCGAATCGTAGTACGGCGGGATGCGGTAGCCGGCGTAGAGCCCGGAATCGACGCGCACGTGCATCCCGCCGGCCGCGTGGTAGGCGGTCACCAGTCCGGGGCTCGGCGCGTGGGTGAACGGGTCCTCGGCGTTGATCCGGCACTCGATCGCGTGGCCCTTGAACTCGATGTCCTCCTGGCTCACCGAGAGCGGCTTGCCGTCGGCGACGCGAATCTGCTCGCGCACCAGGTCGACGCCGGTGATCGCCTCGGTCACCGGGTGCTCGACCTGCAGCCGGGTGTTCATCTCGATGAAGTAGAACTCGCCGTTCTCCCACAGGAACTCGATCGTCCCCGCGCCGCGATAGCCCATCTCGGCCATCGCCTTGGCGACGATCCCGCCCATCCGCTGCCGCTCCTCGGGCGTGATTGCGGGGGACGGGGCTTCCTCGAGCACCTTCTGGTGGCGCCGCTGCAGCGAGCAGTCGCGCTCGCCGAGGTGGATCGCGGTGCCCTTGCCGTCGCCGAACACCTGGAATTCGATGTGCCGCGGGTTGCCGAGATACTTCTCGAGATAGACGGTGTCGTCGCCGAACGCGGCCTTGGCCTCGGCGCCGGCCTGGCGCATCAGCGCGTCGAGTTGCTCGGGGCCGGTGCAGACCTTCATTCCGCGCCCGCCGCCGCCCGAGGCGGCCTTGATGATCACCGGGTAGCCGATCTCCTCGGCGATCCGCTCGGCCTCGCCGGTGTCGGAGATCGCCCCGTCGGAGCCCGGCACCAGCGGCAGGCCGAGCTTGCCCGCGGTGCGCTTGGCCTCGACCTTGTCGCCCATCGTGCGGATGTGCTCGGGCTTGGGGCCGATCCAGACGATGTCGTGCGCTTCGACGATTTCGGCGAACTGGGCGTTCTCGCTGAGGAAGCCGTAGCCCGGGTGGATCGCGTCAGCGCCGGAGATCTCGGCGGCGGAGATGATCGCCGCCTGGTTGAGGTAGCTTTCCGAGGCTGGCGGCGGGCCGATGCAGATCGCGTGGTCGGCCAGGCGCACGTGCATCGCGTCGGTGTCGGCGGTCGAGTGCACCGCGACCGTCTCGATCCCCATCTCGTGCGCCGCGCGGTGAATACGCAGCGCGATCTCGCCGCGGTTGGCGATGAGGAGCCGGGTAATCGGCATCGGTTCAGGCGACCACGATCAGCGGCTGGTCGAACTCGACCGGCTGCGCGTTCTCGACGAGGATCTGCTGCACCGTGCCGTCGGCGGCCGCCGGAATCGGGTTCATCACCTTCATCGCCTCGATGATCAGCAGCGTCTGGCCCTTCTTCAC
>JAEZES010000159.1 GCA_023432995.1 Pseudomonadota bacterium | reverse complement strand
CAGCTCGCGGCGGCGGGCTGGCAGGTGACGGCGGTGGACGTCAGCGCCGGCCGGCTCGAACTGCTCCGGGCCAACCTCGCCCGGACCGCCCTCGCCGCCGAAGTGGTCCGCGCCGACGCGCTCGTCTGGCGGCCCGACGCGCCGTTCGACGCCATCGTGCTCGACGCGCCGTGCACCGCGACCGGCACCTGCCGCCGACATCCCGACGTGCTGCATCGCATCGGCGAACGGCAGATCGCCGAAATGGCCGAGCTGCAGGCGCGGCTGATCGGGCGCGCCTCGGGCTGGCTCGCGCCGGGCGGGCGGCTGGTCTATGCCGTCTGCTCGCTCGAGCGGGAAGAAGGCGAAGCGAAGGTCGCGGGCCTCCCGCTGCGGGCCGATCCGATCGGCGCCCAAGAGCTGCCGGGCGGGCTCTCACCGACCCCCGAAGGCTGGCTGAGGACCGATCCGGGGATGCTTCCCGAGCACGGCGGCCTCGACGGGTTCTTCATCGCCCGGTTCGTAAACAAATCGTAAAAACAGCTGGTTAAGAGCCGCTTACCTCAAGTTGACTTGACCTTTGCCTGGAAGCTCCTGCGCAGCTTGGCGAGCTTGGGGGGGATCACCGCAAGGCAGTAGGGATTCCGCTGGCCTTCGCCTTCCCAGTATTCCTGATGGTAGTCCTCGGCCGGATACCATTCGGCGGGCCCCTCGATCGTCGTCACCACCTGGCCGTCGCGTTCGGTGTTGGCACGCGCGATGGCGGCTTCGGCCTCGGCGGCCTGGCCCTCGTCGAGCGGGAAGATCGCGCTGCGATACTGTGTGCCGATGTCGTTGCCCTGGCGGTTGAGCTGGGTCGGATCGTGCGTGCCCATGAACATGTCGAGGATCTCGGCGTAGGACACGGTCTCGGGATCGAAGGTCACCTTGACCGCCTCGGCGTGCCCGGTGTCGCCGGCGCACACCTGGCGGTATGTGGGGTTGGGCACGGTGCCGCCGATATATCCGCTCTCGACTTCGCTCACTCCGATCACGTCGCGGAACACCGCCTCGGTGCACCAAAAGCACCCGCCCGCCAAGATCGCCGTTTCCTGTGCCATTCGCCGAACTCCTTCGCTGCGACAAATGGGGCGGCGCTGGCAACTTGTCATCCCTCGCAGGCAGGCTAGGTTCCGCCGGACAAGATCAACGGGAGAGTTACCATGCGCGTGATGGTCTTCGCCGCGGCCGTCCTTGCCGCCCCGCTTGCAATGGCCCCCTCGCTCCCGTCGTGGGCGCAGACGGCCGCCGACCCGGCGCTGGCCGAAGCCCTCGCCCACTCGCGGCGCGACGGCGACCGCGCGCGCGACGTCCACCGCCATCCGGCCGAGACCCTCACCTTCTTCCAGCTGCGCCCGGGCATGACCGTCGTCGACTACATGCCCGCCGGCGGCTGGTACTCGCGGATCATCATTCCCTATCTCGGCGGGCAGGGCACCTACATCGCGCTCAACCCCGAGCTGCACCCCGAGATGACCGGCTACTGGGACACCTATCGCGGCACCGCGGAGAAGTTTCCCGCCGAAGCGCGCGGGTGGGTCGGCGACACCGGCGCGCGGGTGATCGGCGCCAATACCGACGACGAGCTCGACGCGCTCGCCGGCACCGTCGACCGGTTCCTGATCTTCCGCGAGATCCACAACATGCGCCGCTTCGGCTGGCTGCACGATTCGCTGGTCACCGCGAGGCGGCTGCTCAAGGACGACGGTCTGCTCGGCGTGGTCCAGCACCGTGCCAAGCCGGACGCGCCGGCCAGCTACACCCTCGGCGACAACGGCTACCAGCGCGAGGAGGACGTGATCGCGATCTTCGCCGCCTACGGCTTCGACCTCGTCGACAAGAGCGAGATCAACGCCAACCCGAAGGACCCGGCCAACTGGGAAGGCGGCGTGTGGACGCTGCCCCCGGGCTACCGCGGCGCGCCCGAAGGCTCGCCGCGCCGCGCCGAGCTCGACGCGGTCGGCGAGAGTGACCGGATGACGCTGCTGTTCCGCAAGCGGCCGTGATGGACTTCGCGGGCATGCGTGCCTAACTGGCGCGCATGACCGCAATCACCGTCGCCGCGCTCCAGCTCGCGCTCGGCTCGACCGACGAGCAGGACAACATCGCCGCCGTCGCCGCGCTGGTCGAACAGGCCGCGGTCGCGGGCGCGCAGATCGTCCTGCCGCCCGAGCTGTTCTCCGGCCCGTACTTCTGCAAGGTCGAGGACGACGCGCTGTTCGCGACCGCCCGGCCGACCGCCGAGCACCCCTCGGTGCTGGCGATGCAGGACCTGGCGCGCACGCTGAAGGTGGCGATCCCGACCAGCTTCTTCGAGCGCGACGGGCATCACTACTACAACACGCTGGCGATGATCGACGCCGGCGGCGAAATCCTCGGCACCTACCGCAAGAGCCACATCCCCGACGGCCCCGGGTACGAGGAAAAGTTCTATTTCCGCCCCGGCAACGACGGGTTCAAGGTGTGGAACGTCTGCGGCACGCGCATCGGCGTCGGCATCTGCTGGGACCAGTGGTACCCGGAAACCGCGCGCGTGCTTGCACTCAAGGGCGCCGAGCTGCTGTTTTTCCCGACCGCGATCGGCTCCGAGCCGAAGGACGCCGAGATGGACACCAGCCGCATGTGGCGCCGGGCGATGATCGGCCACGCGGTCAGCAACTGCATGCCGGTGATCGCCGCCAACCGCATCGGGCTCGAGACCGAATGCGGCGAAGGCCAGCGGTTCTACGGCCACAGCTTCATCTGCGACCAGTGGGGCGACATCCTCGCCGAGTACGGGGTCGAGGAGAGCGGCGCGCTGGTGGCGACGCTCGACCTGACCGCGGCGGCCAAGCACCGCGCGAGCTGGGGCTTCTTCCGCGACCGCCGTCCGCAGCTTTACGGCCGCATCTGCGAGGACGTCTGAACGCCGGACGCGCCTGGCGCTACCTGGTCGCGCTCGGCTCGAACCGGCGCCACCCGCGTCATGGCCGGCCGCGCGACGTGCTCGGCGCGACGCTGCGCGCGCTCGAGGCCGAAGGCCTGCGCGTGGTCGCGGCGGCCCGCATGGTCGAGACGGCCCCAGTCGGCCCCTCGCTGCGCCGCTACGCCAACGGCGCGGCGGTGATCGAGACCGGTCTCGCGCCGCCGGACCTGCTGGCGCTGGTCAAACGGATCGAGCGCCGCTTCGGCCGCAAGCCCGGCGGGCCGCGCTGGACCGCGCGCGTGCTCGATCTCGACCTGATCCTGTGGAGCGGCGGGCCCTGGTCCGGGCCCGGCCTGACCATTCCCCACCCGCTGTTCCGCGAGCGCCCGTTCGTGCTCGCCCCGGCCGTGCAAGTGGCCCCGGACTGGCGCGACCCGATCACCGGCCTGACGGTGCGCCAGCTCCACGCGCGGTTGACCCGCTCCCGCGCCGTTCGTAGGGCAGCCTCGTGGTCGGGCCCTTAGCTCAGTCGGTAGAGCAACTGACTTTTAATCAGTAGGTCGCTGGTTCGAATCCAGCAGGGCTCACCACAAGACCACCGACAACCCTCGCGAACCTTGGCCACCTGGGGCATTATCGCCCCGTGGACTCGCGTTACGCGCCGTCGCGGCGGCCCCGCTGGGGCACGCTGCTGCTGGTTGGCCTGCTGCACCTCGCGGCGCTGGCCGGGCTGGTCCGCGTGTTCGCGCCCGATTTCACCGCCGAGGTCATCGAGCGCGCCACCTCGATGGTGACGGTGACGATCACCGCGCCGCCCGATCCCGAGCCGCCAGCCGACGCCGCGGCCGACTCCGGCGCGGCCGGGGCCGAGGC